>MFLT01000013.1 GCA_001781415.1 Candidatus Kaiserbacteria bacterium RIFCSPLOWO2_01_FULL_45_25 | reverse complement strand
TGGTGATAGTGAGATGGTAATCTTTTGATTTTTGCTTTTTGGTGATTCAAAGCCAGAGTGTTTGATGGCGCTACTGATGCGGTCTTTTGATTCTTCAATGGCTTTACCAGCGAGTCCAACAATTGAAAACGAATGCAGACCTCGTGAGAGGTCTGCTTCAATCCGGATAATAGTTCCGGAAAGTACATGCGGCTCTACAGTATGAACAAGCGCTAGCGACATGAGTTATTTATATTGGCAGCTGTGCTTCTGTATCCATGTGGGCCATACAAGTTCGGGCATCTGGCTTAAATTGTAGTCGCTTCTCCTCAATTGGTTCACCAGAAACTTCACAAACACCATAGGTGCCAGTCTCAATTTTGGCCAAGGCTCGTTTGATGTTGCGGTAATCTCGTTCAAGATCAGATAGAGTAGCACGTCGTTCGTTCCAGTCTTCAACAGAGTCTGCGTTGGTGTTCTCATCAGCGTCAACAGCTATGTCTTCTTCATCAGGAATTGCTTCCCAATTATCAGTCGTCTCATCATAGGTGCCAATAGTTTGTAGTTCAGCTGTGACAGCGACTAACATCTCTTCTAATTTTGTCTTGTAGAAAGTAAGGTCGGACATAAAGAATTTATTTTAAAAGGGTGGTTAATTGAGCATAGCTCGCACTGTTAGTGGTAATTATAATAGTACCATTCTTGATGCCATAGAGTAATCGCTCGGAGCCATTGATATTTTTAAGAACCCGGACGTCGGTGTTGCTGATGTTGGCATCAAGGAAGGTGTCAGTAGCTTCTGGTGCAAGAGATAAGAGCGATGTGAGGTCTTGGTACATGGTACTTTCCCAGATTAGTAGGCCACCATGGGCAGCGGTCTCGTCTTTAATTTTTAGAAGCAAGTATGGTGATTGGTTAACATAACCAACCCGCACCGCGGCAATGGTTTGAGTTAGGTCTGGCGCTAATCTTAGTGGAAGCGCAGAGATAATTTGGGTCGGAGACACAACCTCGGTGCTACCGATAGTTGAGGTGTACATAAATACGCCCTCTGTAGTACCACGCTCATTTTGTAGAGTGTTAAATGCTTCAGTAATTGAATCAGCGGTAATGGTGTAGAGAGAAAGAGTGTTGATTTTGTTATCGACGAGCAGTGTTTCGGGTATCGGAGTATCTGAGACAATTGATGAATCTTTATAGAATTTAAAGTAGCCAACGGCACCAAGAGCAACCAGGACTATTACCACTCCAGAAATAAATAAGGTGAGGGTGTTGGTGTTGATTTTTAGTAAATCAAACCGACTGGTCTTTGTAGGAACTGACTTTTCTGGTGTGACTGCTGGTTCTGGAGTTTCTGTCATAGTCACCTCTTCAGTTTTTACTGGAGGTGTCTCTATCACCTCTGGCAAACTCTCAGGTATCTCATCTTCTACGGCTACTGCCGGTAAATTAATTTCAGAGACTGAAGCTCGAGCTGGAGCTGACCAGCGATTATCGTCCATACTATCTGGCTCTGACACTGGTTCGGGTGCTGGTGCTGGTTTCTCCGTAGCGACGACTGTCTCTTCAGGTACCACCCGGAAGCTTTTGCGAGCCACCATCTGTACGTTACTCACCTGCTGCGTAGTAGTCTCAGCTAAAAGGGCAAAGCCTGGTTCGGTATTAGCGGTCCAGATACGGTCTGGCTGATTATCCTTTAAAGCTTTAGCGGCAGCGGCACTGGCTTTACGCTCCAAAATGCGTTCTTGAATTGAACTAAAATCAGACGAGGCAAATTTACCAGTCTTTGAAGTTGCTTTTTGAATGATGCCCTTGCGACGAGTAGTATCTGGGACAGTGTACTTAGGAATTTTCTTAGCTTTATAATCCTGCTTTTTGGCTAAGTACCAATCACTAATCGACTTTATGATGGCGGGGATGAGCTTAAACTTTTCGTGTTTGGTGTCAGTGATTATGGTTGCTGCCGCCGCATCCTCATTGTCCATAATGATGGTCGGGTCTTTTTTGGTTGGAGCGATAGGCTTAAGAGTTGGTACAGCCAGAGGTTTTTTGGGTGCAGGTTTGGTGGCGGGTACCACAATTTTACTTACCTCAGTGGTAAGAGTATCGGAAGCACGAACCGGCTCTTTGGCTTCTGGTTTTACTGCATCCGCTACACTTGATTTTTGGGGAGCGCTGCCTTTGTGGCTGCGCTTAGCGTCCAAATCTTTAGCGTAGGTACGGATGGCGGCGAGTTTGGCTGATGCTTTAGTTTCCTTATCCATTACAACTAGTATCTCACACTACCACCGCTTTGTGGGAGGTCGCTGTGGCTTTATTCTGGCTTTTCTAATCCGCGTTTGCTGGCAAATTCAGGGTCGGCTTGTTTGATTGATAGTCCAATTTTACCATCCTCTACTTTACTGACTACTACCGGCACAGTTTCTCCAACAGTGAGGACTCCCTCTACTTGCTCAATGCGGAAGGGTGCTATTTCAGAAATATGAATTAAGCCTTCATTATAAGTGTCTAGTTTAGCGAAGGCACCAAAGGTAGCGAGCTTGGTAATTATGGCGTCTACTCTGTCTCCAACTGAGTAGCGTTTAGTCAGGGCTTTGATTCTTTCAGCTGCTGCTTCGGCAGTGCCATTCTTGCCAGTAATGTACACTCGTCCATCATCTTCAATGGCAATTTCTTCCACTCCCGTATCAGCCTTGATGCCATTGATGGTTTTGCCGCCTCCTCCAATCACTAAACCAATTTGTTCAGGCAAGATTTGTAGTGAAATAATCTGCGGGGCGCGAGGAGAGATAGTGGCACGAGGGTTGGCAATTTCAGCCGTCATAACTGAAAGTATTTGTAGTCTAGCGAGGCGAGCTTTTTCGAGCGCTTCTCCCAATACCTTAACTGGTATTCCATCTACCTTTACGTCCATTTGAATAGCGGTCACACCTTCGGTTGTACCTGCTACCTTGAAGTCCATATCTCCAAATTCATCCTCTGGTCCTTGGATGTCTGTTAAGAGAGCGTATTTATCACCTTTAATCATGACCCCAGACGCAATTCCTGCCACTGGTCGGGTAATTGGCACACCTCCGTCCATCAGGGCAATAGTGGAAGCACAAACCGAACCCATTGAACTAGAGCCATTACTAGACATGGTTTCAGAAACAAGTCTAATGGTGTAAGGGAATTTATCGGCTAGCGGAATAACTGGTACCAGAGCTTTTTCAGCTAAAGCTCCATGTCCAATCATGCGACGATTAAACCCACCTACTCGCCCGGTCTCTCCTACTGAAAATGGTGGGAAGTTGTAGTGGTGCATAAACTGCTTTTTGCCGTCACGTTCTTCCATGGTGTCTATCATCTGAGCGGCTTCTGGTCCACCTAGGGTAAGGGCTGAAAAGATGCGGGTACCGCCACGATAAAATATGCCCGAACCGTGTAGTACTGGCGACACTCCCCCAGCCTGCGCGTAGAGTTCACGAACGTCATCCATTTCTCGTCCATCAGCGCGAAGATTGGCTTCAACTGCGCCGCGGTGTAGTTCGTGGTCAATCATTTCTTCAAATAGGGCACTCGCTGCTTTGCCGTCGAGTGGTTCTTCAAGCGAACTGATGGCAGTTAAAAACTCACTTTTTAGTTCGTAGATATGGTCCTTTCCCGCTCGGTTTGAAAATAAGGTGGTACGTAGTTTTTCGGCAAAGTTTTGCTCAAAAAATTCAGTTAAGGCCGCAGGAGTTTCTGGTGCTGTAATTACTCGCTTTGGCTTACCAATCTCGGCGATGATAGTTTTTTGAAATTTCTCAAGTTCGCCGTGGATACCGGTGGCTGAAGTTAGAAGAGCAGTGATGTCATCTTCGGTACATTCGTAGGCAGCAGTTTCAATCATATTGATGTTGCCATCTTTACCACAAGCTAAGACTTCAATATCCAAATCACCCACCACTCGGTCTAGGTAAGTCGGGTTTTGGATAATTTCGCCAGTCGCTTTATTGCGAGCCAAACGAACTACACCGACCGGTCCATTCCATGGAATGTCAGATACCCCCAGGGCAAGAGAAGCACCAACCACTCCGAGGATGTCAGGATCATCTTCACCGATAGCGAGTACGGTCACTACTACTTGTACATCAATCTTGAGGTGAGATGGAAAAAGTGGACGAATGGTACGGTCGACGATGCGAGCAGAAAGTACCGCTTCGTCACTCGGCTTCCCTTCGCGGCGCATAAATCGACTACCCAAAATTTCTCCGGCCGCATAAAATTTTTCTTCAAACTCAACTGAAAGTGGAAAGTACGGTAGACCAGCATTATCACTTTTGCCCATGACCGCTGTGACCAAGACAACTGTCTCTCCGTACTTAATCATCACTGAACCATTGGCGTGAGTAGTAAGGTCGTTAAATTCTGCGGTTAGTGTTTTTCCTCCGAACTCAGTGGTGTAGATTTTTCTTTGCATGTGTAAACATCTATGAGTGGGACATGTTTTAGATTTCAATTTTTTGAAATCTACCTGCACATCCCCCTCGCTTATTAATACACTGAGCATAACAAAATAGCCGCCGGGTACAAGTACCCGGCGGCTATTTCATTTTGTGGATTAATGTTTGTGGTCTTTGTTTCCTGGTTGCGGTTGCTTTCGCGTTTGGGGTCTCTTCTTGCTGGTCTTGTAGCCAATCAAAAATTCATGTGGGTTTTCATCCATGTCGATGAAGTCATCTACCACTTCACGTAGTCGTCCTGAAGCAGAGCGACCGAAGGTGATGACTTCAACTTGGCAACCTTGGTTTTTGACGTACTCCACTAGTGGAATAAAATCTCCATCGCCGGAGGCCAGCACAATGGAGTCGACTTTGTTGGCGAGCTTGATAGCATCAATTGCTAGTCCAACATCCCAGTCAGCTTTCTTGGCTCCTCCATAAAAAATCTGTAGATCTTTAGTTTTGATTTCGATGCCGACTTTTTCAAGAGCTTCAAAGAAAGCACTCTCTTCCCCACTCTCTGTGTTTACCACGTAAGAGAGGGCGCGAATAAGTTTTCGTTCCCCTAGCGCAGCTTTCACCACTGCCGCAAAGTTCACTTTTGATTTGTATAAGTTCTTCGCACTATGGTAGAGGTTTTGTGTGTCTATCAAAATTGCGACCCGTTGTTCGGGGTGGCGTATAACACTCATATTGTATAAATATAAAAACTAATAATACTTTTAAAATAACCGTCGCTTAACTAACTATACCGTGAAAAATAAAAATGCTCCAGAGAGGAGCATTTTTATTATCGCTTAAGACCAAGTTTCTTGATGAGAGCATTGTATGACTTCTCATCTTTCTTCTCGAGATACTTAAGGTGCTTTCGTCTATCAGCCACCATTTGGAGCAAACCGCGTCGTGAGTGAAAGTCTTTCTTATGCTTGCGCAAGTGAGTCGAAAGTTCTTCAATCTGCCGTGTAAGGAGTGCTACTTGTGCTTCTGGAGAACCAGTGTCACTGTCGTGACGACGGTTGTCCTTTAAGACGTTTTCTTTTACTCGTTTTGTTAACATATATATGTATGAAGCGGCCCCTTGTATTAGATACGCACCGAAGTGCTTTACAGGTAGCTCGCAGTAATAACCGCGAAGGTTGTATATACTATAGCATAGATTTTTATATTTTGCAAGCTAGACCGCTGGTTTGCTAGTTTGTCAAAACAGTGTCGGGATGGACGATGTATACTAATAGCATGACTCTCATGGAACTGAAACGACAATTTTTAGAGTATCTCGAAATCGAGAGGGGACGTAGCGTAAAGACGGTTGAGAATTATGACCGCTACCTAAACCGTTTTTTCGAGTTTTCTAAGGCCAAGAACCCTAGTGATGTAACTGAGGAACAGGTCCGTGAATTCAGACTCTTTCTAAACCGCCAGGCCGGAACTAAGGTTGGCGGTAGGGTTGAACCCATGAAACGTCGTACTCAAAACTATTACCTCATTGCCCTTCGGGCATTTCTTAAGTATATGCGTAAGCGGGGTGTGAGCTCACTTTCTCCGGAACGCATTGAATTAGCCAAAGTGCCAGAGCGGTCCCTTGATCTGATTTCAGCGGCTGAGCTGGAACGGCTACTGAGCGCACCTTCGGTAAGTACAATTGAAGGCAAGCGTGATCGAGCCATTCTCGAGCTACTCTTCTCTACCGGCCTCCGTATCTCTGAACTCTGTGCCCTTTCAATTGACAGTGTCGACCTGTCTCGAGATGAGTTTTCGGTCCGAGGTAAGGGAGACAAAGTTCGGGTGGTGTTCCTGTCTGATGATGCTCGTACCGCTATCAAAAATTATTTGGCTGGTCGGAAAGATATGGAAGATGCTCTCTTCATCCGGTATGGGCGCAAGGCGCATATCGGTGAAGATGCTCGCGTAACGCCGCGCACGGTCCAGCGACTTTTGAAGCTTTACGCCACCAAAGCTGGCATCACTCGCAAAGTGACACCTCACGTTATTCGCCACAGTTTTGCTACTGACCTCCTAAGTAACGGTGCTGACCTCCGTTCGGTGCAGGCACTGCTCGGTCATGCCCATATCGGGACGACCCAAATCTACACCCACGTCACGGACGCTCACTTGCGGGAAGTCCACAAGAAGTTCCACACCAACCGCAAAAAATAAAACCTTGGACAAGTGTCCAAGGTTTTTATTTTTTGATTATTAGTACAGTCCGATGAGGGCTTTGATACCCGCTTGGTTTCGCTGCCACTCCGAGCTCGTTTTAGTCTCGAGTTCAACTGTAATTGCTGGTATACCAATTGAAGCTAACCACCCCTCGGCGTCGCCACTAATTGGATACGCATCAAACGACGAGACTGAGTTGTAGTTGGCAGCGTTAGCGTACGCATTCATGATGGCGAGCGTTTGTGGCAAAACTCCCGCTTCACATTCAGATGCGTAGACAGTATTTGCTTGGCTGTGCCAGAAAACTACTGCTACTGGATTTTCGTTTTCCACTACTCGCTTTAAGGTCTTTGCTTCTGGTTCGGAGAAAGCTTCGGTACCAGCACTGACGACTTTACTTCGCCAAGTACTTTCTGGTTTCCACTTACAATCGAAGTTGCGATTGAGATCTACATCGTTCGCGTTGAAGCGACCACGACCAGTGGTGTGAGCATCGTTTGGTGGAATTTCTGCTGCGATAAATCTTCCACTTGTACCTACCACCTCAAATAGTCCGTCGGGATTAAGAGTTGGGATAATCACAAATCGCAGATGTGCAGGTACGATGAATGTACCAGCTTCAAGTGCGTCGATAAATTCATAGGCCAAGAGTGTGCTGTTCCATTCGTAACCGCCGTGCACTCCCCCAACAAAAAGCAAAGTCGTGCTACCAGTTCCGTAGGTGTATGTCTCGATGACACGTCCTTCAACTGAGGTACCAACAATTGCGTTGGTTGGAAGCGCAGGTGTTGTAACAGTTTCTTCAGTCGGCGTTGGTTCAGTGGTTACTTCCGGTGTTTCTTTGTCGGTCGATAAAAATGCACCAACAGCAAATACGATAAGAATGACAGATAGTATGATGCCAATGATTTTGTTTTTTCCGGTCGGCATTATTCTGCGTACTTAGTGAGCATGGCTTGTAGGCCACTCAAGTTTTTACTAAATTCAGTGTCAGTGTGATTGGTGAGAAGAACACTGATGGCTGGAATGTTTTGACCAGCAAACCAGTTGACCATGTCACCGGTAATTTGATAGTAGTCAAATTCTTCGTGGGCGGTATATCCCGCTGCTTTAGCAAACAGGTTTGTGAGATCCTTTGTCTCGGTTGAGATGCCGTTGTTGCAACTTGAAGAGTACACTCCCCCAGCTGCACTGTACCAAGTGACAACAGTTGCCGGTTTGTTGGCTTCTACATAAGCCTTAACAGCAGCACTTTCTGGTTCAGAGAAAGGTGTCTCTCCACCACTTACGCTGCGGTTTTGCCAAGTACCAACTGATTCCCATTCACAGTCAAAGTTTCGGTTGATATCAACCTCGTTGGCGTTGAAGCGACCAGTGATACGAACGGTCTCAGAAGTGTTCACGGCTGACGCCTTAAAGAGCCCGGTGGTCCCAGTTACAACTTTAAGTCCATCGGGATTTAGGACTGGGATAATTGTCACCTTTACGTTCTTTGGAACCTTATCCTCATTTTCCTCGAGCCAGTCAATGAGTTCAAACGCTAGGAGGCTAGTGTTCCAAGAGTATCCGCCGTGGATACCACCGATAAACAATAATTCAGTTTCGCCGGTACCAAAGTGGTAGGCAGTAATTGCTTCTCCTCCGGCTGAGTTGCCAAGGATACTTGTTGGTTCATCCGAAGCTGCTTCTTCGGGGGTAGAGCTGGCCTCCTTGGTCGACATTTCTGGCGTCGCACTAGTTGGAGTGGTTGGGGTATTAGATTCATTTTCGACCAATTGATTGTTTTCGCTCATGAGTATATAGGTTCCTCCACCAATGAGGACTAATATGACCACTGCAATTAAAATAATATTTTTCATAGACTATTATTGTATGCCGATTAGTGGCACTTGACCACCTTTGCCTGCGTCACCCCTCACACCTCCCAACATCTACGTTATGGACACCTATGATTAACCCCACCCGTCTTATACCTAAGTACACCATCCTTAATTTCCATCGCCCACAACATCTACTTATCATCGATGATAAGTAGATGTTCACAGTAACGCATTCACTCAACTTATCATTGATGATAAGTTGAGTGAATGAGAAAGACTCTAAATAAAATTAGTGATAAACAACATAAGGAAGTATTGAATGCCTTATATGATACTGCAGAAAATCTATCATCAAGTCCACAGTCAGTTAAGACTTTTATAGATGATGTTCTGACAGAAGGAGAGAAAATCATTATTGGTAGAAGAATCTTGATTGCAAAATTGACACTAGCTGGTTTATCACAACCAGAAATTAGTGAGCGTCTACAAGGTGTTAGTCCTAACACTTTTGGGAGAATCTATAAGTGGCTTGACGGACAGTTTCCTGGATATGAAACTGCTTTGAAACAAACAAAGAAAGAAGAGAAAGTAAGAGCAGATAAAAGACGTAAGCTTAGACGTGAATATGTACAACCTTTTAGTTTTGAAGATTTAAGGCGTCGCTACCCACTTCATTTCTTACTCTTCAACATTGCAGACGAATTATTCAAAAAGTAGTATACTTATCATCGATGATAAGTATAGTGTTGTTGATATTATTCCAGTACTCTCTTAACTCGCCTTTTTCCTCTAACTAACCCACAAAATAAAAGTTGCTCTTTTGGACAACTTTATCTTTAGTGTATTTTGTGGTTTAATGTTGGTTGCTTTCGTTCCATCCCATTGACACTTTTATTACAGGAAGGAGTCGTCATGGAAACCGTTGACACTGAAATTTTTGACTGCTACCAAAGCACAAATCTTGTGGTAATCCCGCTGCCCCGCACGCCGACAACGAAGTGGTGTGAGGTTCAGATTTTGCCAGCTGAAAAAAAGCCGATGAGTGTTGAGTTTGCGAAGCAACTGCTAGCACACTACCAAAACATCGACATCACCGCGATAATGGACGGTGTCGGCAGGTTGGACTGGTTGGCCTCTGAGTTTGCCAGCCACCTGCATGCGTCCGAAGTACGTTTCCATTTTTACTTGATGGATACTAAAAACGGTCCTGTCGTCGCTGCTGCGTTTGGTAGTCAACTGGACATGTCCGACTACTTCGGTATCTCTGACGATCCGTCAGACTAAAAATCCGCCGCCAAACAATTTGTTTGGCGGCGGACTTTCGTTTTTATATTTTAAGCAGCCAATTCTTCAGCGCTAAAGTCGGCCCTGGTTAATTCAATAGTGCTGCCCTTAGCAGCATTGCCACTGATGATGAGTTGAGCAATTTTTTCTTCAATGACGTCTTGGATGACACGCTGCATTGGTCGGGCTCCAAATTGTGGACTGTATCCCTTTTCCACCAAGATATCCATTAAGTCGCGATTAACGATGAGTTCGTATCCCTGATCTTTGACTCGTTCGTATAGTCCTTTGAGCATCAGTCCGGCCACCTGCCCTTGTTCTTCTTGTACCAGTGGTTCGAAGATAATGGTGCTATCAAAACGGTTGATGAGTTCAGGGCGGAAAATCCCTTCTTTGATAATGTGATTAATAATTTCAGCTGATAGTGTCGAGAGTTCTTTGCGCTGTTCAATAGTCTTTAGAATGAGTTGGCTACCAGCGTTTGAGGTAGCGATGATGATGGTGTTACGGGCATTTACTTTGTCTCCCCTGGCGTCAGTGAAGATTCCTTCATCGAGAATCTGCAAGAAAATATCGTGGACAGATTGATTCGCTTTTTCGAGCTCATCAAGGAGAAGAACTGAGTATGGGTGTTCACGCAGCATGTCTGGCAAAACTCCTGAGGCAACACCATCACCAATTAGTCTACCGAGGGCATCTCCCCCACTGAATTCAGACATGTCGATGCGGTGCATGTTGGTTTCGCTACCAAAGAAGACATGAGCAAGCGCTTTGGCAGTTTCGGTCTTTCCGACTCCAGTTGGCCCTAGGAATAAGAAAGAGCCAATTGGTTTGTCACTAGATTGGATACCAGCCCGAGCCCGACGCATGGTTCGTGCGATAGCATCGAGTGCATGTTGTTGTCCAATTACCCTTTCGTGCAAGGTGTCTTCTAAATTCAAAAGTAAGTCTCGCTCAGCTGCACCGATTGGTCCAGTTGGAATGCCTGTCTTTTCACTAACTACTTCATATACATACTCGGCGGTGAGAATCGTTACCCCAGCTTGGTTGGCTCGGGTGGCGATATCGATGAGGAGCTCGATGGCTTTGTCAGGCATTACGCCTTCAACAATATATCTGTCAGCGGCCGTGGTAATAGCTGCCAAAGCTCCATACGTGAATAAGACTCGGTAACGATCCTCATTAGTCTCCGCCACTCCCTGTAGTACCCGAGTAGTACTGCGTAGGTCTGGAATATCGATAAGGACTTCAGCAAATCGTCTCGCAAAAGCACCAAGTGGTTCGAGGTAGGTGTGATAGGCACCAGGGGTGTCAGTAGCAATTACGTGTAGTGCTGGTGTGGCCAAAAATGGATCGAGGAGCTCGGGAATAAATACGCCCATGGCCTCAGCTTCGCGAATGAAGGTACTTAAGTTTTCAATTACGATGATAACGTTGCCTGCCCGGCTGGCTTCAGCAAATATAGAAAGAATAGTTAGTTCAAGGTCTTGCTTGTTGTTATTCACCGCAAAGAGTCTGGTGGTATCAAGTAGAATCATGCGCTGCTCGGCCACGGCGCTAAGGGCTTTACCGGTACGGAGGCGGCGGTTAACTTCTAGCAATAAGTCCATCTTCCCCACTCCAGCTTCTCCAATCACTAGTACGTTTGAAGCTTTGGCGCGAGCTAGAGCCACTTCAACTTCAGCAATTTTTTCGGCAGTAAAGGCACTGTCTCCATGAGTTAGGTTGGTGTAAATGGCACTAGTACGGATGTCGCGCGAAAATTTTTCTAATATATAAGCTGTACCGTATGACCACTCTCGTCCGATACCGGTTGTTTTTGAAAGTTCATCTTTACCCCACCACCGCTCAATCTTCTTTTGTGCATGATGTGCAGAGACAACCCAATTCAAAGCACCGATAAAATGTTCTTCGAGTACCCCTTGTTCTTTTATAAAAGTTTTAAATGAACTGTCTTGTTGAAGTAAGTAGTTACCTAGAGTGATAAGTGAAAATACACTATCAGACGGAAGTGGAATCATCATTGTGGTGATTTTAGGACGACTACTCCTGAGATAGGTTTCAAGTTTATTAAGGTCGATGCCAGCACGCAGCATTATAAGAGTGCCTAATTTGGAATTACAAAAAGCCGCTGTCACATCTTGTTCGTTTGGAAGTAGGGCCTCTGCTACTTCATAGGTAGTCCCAGTATTAGTTTTACTTGATAGGCCAAGAATAGAGTGTAAGCCAAAAAAGTAAAAGCTGTTGTGGTAACTGTATACCATCATTTGTTCAAGCCAAAACGAAGTACTAATTAATCCTATTCCTAGCAGTACTTCACTATATGAACTTTCTGGCCAGGCTAAGTGTGTAGCGTATGCGCCACCAATAGCACCAATAGCTCCGACGAAGAATATTGTACGAAAATGTGTTAGAGCCCGACGAGAAAAAAACCGAGTAAGAGCGATTGGTGGCTTATAGCGAGTTATGTTGTCTGCGATTGTATACATATATATGTATGATTATGAAAATAACAACGTAATTCCTAGTATTAGACAGACCAATAGTGCAGCCGGTGCCATAACCCAAAACACATAGGTAACAATGGTACAAATTAAAACCACCAGCAGGGCGATAAAACCCAAGATAATGATACTAGTGCGTAGCATCATACCAACTAACCGAGAGAGAATATTAATAATTACAAAACCGGCCAGGTCTTCAAAATTAAAAGTATCCCCTCTCTCTTCGGTCATGCGCTTCCAAGGTGAGAAGAATGAACGAATAAGTTGTGGTAGTGAAAAGAAGTGAATGGTAAACCAAAAAAAGTTTTTGGAAATGTGAGCTATTTCGCCAAAGGCTTTTGTGTAATGCCACAAAAGATAGTGGTGCATGATAGTGAGAAAGAGCATGTCTATAGTATACAATGCACGCGTCTGTAATTGCCCTACATAATAAACAAGAGACCTAGGAATAAATTCCTAGGTCTCTTGTTCGTTGCGGTTAGTATTACGCTCGGCGTACGTTTGTTGCAGCTGGGCCCTTTGGTCCTTGCTCAACATCAAACGTTACGTTTTCTCCTTCTTGTAGATCATCGAAAGCGACGTCTACAAGTGCTTGTGCGTGGAAGAATACATCCTTATCACCATTATCTGGCTTGATAAATCCGTATCCGTTATCGCGCTTGCGAACAATTTGTCCTGTCATTTTTTTTACTTATGCTTTATTAACCACAAAACGTCACTTCGCCTGATCAATGCTTTCACGTTGCTTCAGTGGAGTCAAGTTTCGCTACTTGTATTAAAGCACATATACATATAAACACAAGCCTTTTTAAGGCAACTTGATTAGAGCCTGTCCACAAACCCTCAGATACGAGGCGGGACCAAGCGAAAACATGAGTCGTATTAATATACGGAGAATGTTTGAGCGAAGGAAACAACAAAGTATATGTGGCTTGTGGGTAGACTCCTAGATGTTGATTTTTGAACCAAATTGGCCAACTAGTGGCAGCTCCTTTTCTTTGCGTTGTAGGGTGTTAACGATACCAATGAGAGACAAAATAAAGAGTCCAAGATTTATAAGTTGCATGATTTGCCACATGACAAACATGAAACCGCTAAATACCCACAAAATTAAGTAAGCGATAAAGAGAACTAAACCTTGCTTAATGTGGAACTTGGTAAAAGGGTCTTCTTTATTTGTTAAAAACGGAATAACAATGAGCGGACCTAGATACGAAGCGGCGGCAATTAATGATTTCTGGCTAAAATCAAACGTAGATTCTGGGGTAGCTTCTGTCGCTGTGGCTTCCGGGATAGTCGTCACTGGCACTGTGGTTGAATCCGGTGTTGGTGTCTCCGTTACCTGTGGCTCTTGATTATTGTCCATAAATTAATTAGGTAAGTTCTTATATATGTATGCAAAATTGCACATTACATATAATTGTATGCTCATATTACACTTTCGCAATATATAAACCTGGTTAAGAGCATCCAATTTTTAACTTTTGCGTTATACTGAGTTCGTATGAAGATATACTCATGGAACGTTAACGGCATTCGAGCCGTGCTAAAGAAGGGTGATTTTCAAAGCTTTTTGTCCAAACACCAGCCAGACATCATTTGTCTACAGGAGACCAAAGCAGAGCGTTCCCAGGTAGAAGTCGACCTTGAAGATTATGAAGAATACTGGAATTCGGCCGAAAAGAAGGGTTATTCGGGTACTGCTATTTTTACCAAACATTCCCCACTGTCAGTTATTGAAGGTATTCCATCTGAAATAGCCAAGAAATACGCCCTTTCTGACGAATATGGCGATACCACCAAGGAAGGGCGAGTGTTAACCCTTGAGTTTGAAGGTTTTTATGTAAGTACTGTCTATACCCCCAACGCCAAAGACGACTTATCCCGTATTCCCATACGCCAAGCCTGGGACCCAGCTTATCTGGAGTTTATGACTAGCTTAATGAAAGAAAAGCCGGTCATATTTTGTGGCGACCTCAATGTTGCTCACACTGAACTCGACCTGGCTCGACCAAAGGAGAACAAAGGCAAGAAAGGATTCACTGAGGAAGAGCGCTCAGGGTTCGGCGCTTTCCTCCAAGCTGGCTTCGTCGACACCTTTAGACACTTTCAACCGGAGGGAGGATTCTACACCTGGTGGTCGCATTTTGCTCAAGCTCGCGCTAGAAACATTGGCTGGAGAATCGACTACGTACTCGTGAGCGAGGCACTTCTACCTCTTGTTAAAAACGCCCGCATCCATCCTGATGTCATGGGATCAGATCACTGTCCAGTTTCAATCGAATTGATGCATTCGCTCGAGGTTTAGGTCAGCGGATTAGCTTGGCAGCTCGCTACAGCTGCCTGTTCCCTTGGGGGTCGCAGCTCAGCTATGCGTCTGCATAAACAAAACATAGTCGCACTTCGCGCTCCTTGTTTCTGCTTAACTAAAACTTGCTGCAAGTAGTAAAAGCAGAATCAAACATTTCTCATTTTTGTCAAGAGCTACGTAATGAGGTCAAAATCACGGCCTAAAACAACGCCAAAATTAATATAAAAATTTTCTACACACGCCGTGTCCTTTATAAAGGACACGGCGTGTGTAGTTATGCACAGATATCCACGACCCTGTCCTTTACACTAATCTATAAAGGACATACTATAGTGATAGGCCCAGAAAGGGCGAGCAGGACTCGGAGAGAGTTCTCAACTGAAACACTTCAGTTCGGAACTCTCTCCAAATCCCCTTAAAGAGATCTTTCCAAAAACAATTGAGTATTACCTCCAAAAAACTCAAATAAAAAACGTTCATAACAATCCCACCCTAATAGAGAAGTCCACGAAGTCTCCTGACACTTTCAAAAGGAACAGCCGGTTGGTTCCATCATTGTGTGAGTGAAATTGATTTCAGACATTCTCACAACAACGTAGAGCTTTGGATCAGGCTAGCCATTTTTATAAAGGCGCCTACTAGGATTCTAATATCCTTAATATAATAAAAAGCTCGAAATTAAGTAAAGGCCTGAGGAGACCGGTAGCGAATATATTCGCTCTCGCTCCCCTCAGGCCTTTTTCTAAATGAGCAAATGCCCTTTAGGGCATATTGCGAATTTAGTTCCCGATTTGCCATTTCCTTAGGCAAATCGCTGGAACCCGCAGCACCTAAGCTAAGTAAATGCACTCTTTCTTATGTTTTGCTTAGGAAGACACAACCTTAGCTTCGACCACGCAGGGAGAAGATAAGGTATGTGGTCCGCCAGGCACTCGAAGCAAATGTTCAGGGTGATAAGCAGAAAACGCTTAGCCATGATTCGACCCCACAGGGAGAATCTGGCTGCAGCGCTCTGCCAAATGAGCTGATTTCTGCTACAATGCCCAAATCTCAGTTCTTTTGGAGGAGTTTCGTGAACAAACCAAGCTTGAAAGATACCTGGCAAGACTGGGCGTGGTGGCTTCTTTGGGGCCTAATCATTGCCGCTTGCGTTTCCTACCCGCTCAGATATCTGCTGAACCCCGACTTTTGGAGGCAGCTGAACTGGTGGCAGGAGATTCTGCTTCTGATTGTCACTGTAGTTGGAACTGCCGTCTTTGTGGTGAGGCCATTTTGTAAGAATATGGCAGAGCATCAGTGACCTGGCTCTCAGACGCAAAAAAACCGCTCATTTGAGCGGTTTTTTCTCTATCCAACTTTATGCTCTTTAGCTATGGCCTTAAGGGCGGCCGCTTCTTCTTCAGCTAACTTCTGCTTACCAGCGTCAGCTAGAGTCGCGAGCTCCGTCTCGCTGAGCTTAAATAGCTCCAAAACCCTTGTTTCTAGGTACTCTGCAGTGTTTTTCCCCGGCTCTATCAACACCTCTTCCAGTAGTGCATGCAGTGCATATCCTAGCTTTTTCCCGGGCTTTTCCCCAGTGATATCCATAATCTTTTCCCCATTAATCTTGAGCATTTTGACCGAAATCGGGTCTCGGAGTGCCTCATCCACCATGGCTTTGTACTTACGGAAGCGGAACGGCTGTTCCTTTGGTCGACCAGTCCCAATGCGGTCACAAACACGCAAATTAAGGAGATTTTCAATCTGGTCCTCCCCTATCCGGACGATAGTCCTTCGTACTGCTGCTAGAGTAATCTCATCCGGATCAGAGAAAAACATGTGCCAGCGTACCAACTTTTCAATGATATTTGATTTCTCGCGTGGATATTTGAGGCGGGCAAGAATTTTTTTGGTCATGCGCTCCCCAACCACTTCGTGACCAAAGAAGGTATAGAGTTTGTTTTTGCCACCGGTTCGACGTGTGGCTGGCTTACCGATATCGTGAAATAGTGCGGCTAAGCGGATTTCGGTTGAATAACCCTTATCCGCAGCTGCTTGCATAGTTCGAAGTAAGTGCTCAAACACGTCATAGGCATGTATTCCACCCTGCTCACAACCAATACTGTCTTGTAGTTCTGGGATGATGTGAGTCAATAAACCAAGCTTTTCAAGGAGAATAATTCCCTGCATTGGAGTTTTTGAGTCAATTAAGCGTACAAATTCAACCATTATGCGCTCGATGGCCACTAGCTTGAGGCGATCAGCATTACGCATAATGCCAGACATTGTCTCGCTTTCAATTACAAACTCTAGCTCAGCTGCTAGTCTAACGGCCCGCATCATACGAAGGGCGTCTTCAGCGAAGCGCTCGTCTGGATTCCCAACCGCCCGCAGTCGCTTGGCTTTGAGGTCAGTTAGTCCGTCAAAGAGGTCTACCAAGTCGTTCTTGGTAAGGTCATACGCTATAGCGTTTACGGTAAAGTCACGACGAGCCAAGTCCTCAGCCAAAGTAACGCCAAAAGTAACGGTATCTGGGCGTCTGGCGTCAGTGTACCCACTCTCTGCTCGGTATGGAGTCACTTCGATTATGCCAAAGTCTGGATAAGGCGTGTCTTCCCCTGTTTTGATACCAACGGTACCGTAGTCATTATTGCAAAAACTCTCAGGAAATAAGGCTTGAATTTGGTCTGGAGTGGCACTGGTAGTGAAATCCCAGTCTTTTGGAGTCCGACCGAGGAGTACGTCGCGCACACAACCGCCGACCAAGTGCGATTCAAACCCTGCCCCGACTAGGGTTTCGTGAATTTGTTTGATGGTGAGTGGTAGATTATGTAGAGTAATCATCCGCATTATTGTAGCAGAAAATCGTTGCTTTTTCTTATCTTTGACGTATGATGTTGAAGTTGTCGTGGAAGCGACAGAGAGTTGCACCATTTAAAATAGCACCTGTAGTGAAATGGATATCACAACTGACTTCGGATCAGTTATTCTGGGTTCGAGTCCTGGCAGGTGCACAAAGGCAAAACACAAAAGATTGGCTATTAAAGCCAGTCTTTTGTGTTTTAGAAAGCAAACTGCTTTGCTTTCGGTCCTCTGTGCAAGCCGCAGGCCTATTTTCTGCTCCTTCCAAGAGCAGAAAAAGCCGAGGCGGGTGAGAAATGGGATGGGACCCATTTCGCAAGACTCATTGAGGACTTTTCAAGCTTGCGCAGAAAAGGTCCAATGAGTGGACAGAATCTGTAAGATTCGAGAGTACTTAGATTTTTATGAGCGTAGCGAAATAAAAAGCTTAGTAACTCGTGACCACAAATGTTGCACTCATAAATGAAAAAGCGGGACGAGTCCTGGCAGTCTAGTAACTCGTGACCCTGTCCATCTTTTGCTACAATAACCTCTATGGAACTATCAGAACGTTGTATTCAAACACTAGAAAAGGAAGGTTTTGTTTCTGTGTACGAAACCCAAGATGCACCCGGTGCAATTTATGAAGAACATAAACACGAAGGCAAAGTAACACTTTTTGTTACTGAAGGCTTATTTGAAATTACCCTTCTGGGTCAAAACAAACACCTAGTTACTGGTGATCGTGTTGATATACCAAAGGATACTCCTTATTCAGCAGTGGTTGGTCCGAACGGTTGTCAGTTGGTGGTTGGAGAGATGGTCGACGGAGACTTTTAGTCTATCTTAGTCGGTTTCAATATCTTCTCCTTCTTTCAAACTGACAAACCTTATACCAGCTTCAGTTAATTTGGCTCCAACTACCCCGTGGGTAATCGCCTTGCCCGCTTCGGTTAGAATTGCGTCATGGACTGGAAAAGCCACTCCAGGCTTTATTTCAAGCGCATATGCGATAACCTCACTTACCTTGCACCACGGTCCAGCTACTGGCAGAGCTAGTACAGGCACAGCCCGTCCTGGATTAGTGTAGGCGTCTCCCGGGTAAAAGAGCTTTTCATCAATAAAATATCCAGTATTTTGAACTTGTCCGTACTCCCCGACAATTTCAGCGTGTTTGCCATCACAGGCAGTAACGTTAATTTCAGAAAACTGAGCAGCGTTCTCCCCTTCAAGTACGTTGTATGGAATTTTTAAATCAGTAAGGATCTTCCCGACGCTTGAATTAGTCACCACCACTGCCTCTGGGTTGTTTTTTAAGATACTTTCGAGTGATTCAGTGTGTAGGTGGTCCTTATGTTCGTGGGTGACGAGGATTATATCTATATTAGACAGGTCATTTTGTGAATTGCTCAAAAACCCCGGGTCGGTCAGGATGCGTTTACCATTAGTTTCAATTAGTAAGCAGCAATGCCCTAGTTTTGTGATGTGCATATACCAAAGTATAGCAAATGATATCTGGGTGTGAATTCTTTCAAATCGAACACACGAAGCGGTATATAATATAAAAACCTTTTTATGCCACATTCTAATCAGCCATATAAAAAAGACGCTTATGAGCAGGCCGTAGCACTTCGGAGGCGAGGTCTTTCGTATCGTGAAATATCGAAGATTTGTGGAGTATCCGTAAGTACTGCAAGCAAATGGCTAGCTTCTCTACCAGGAGCGGATTTAATTGTGGCCGAGAACAGACGCAAGGCCGCCAAAGAGAACACTTCAAGATTGTTGTTGATAAATAAGGCTAGAAATACTGAACGCAAAAAGCAGTATCAAGAGGCCGAGCGTGTGGCAAAAATAGAATATGAAAACTACCGCACTAATCCCCTATTTATGGCTGGCTTAGCGCTTTATGTGGCAGAGGGTGACAATACTCATTCTCGTCTATTACGCCTCGCTAATAGCCGTCCAGAGCTTCACAGACTGTTTATTCGCTTTGTCACCCAGTTCCTCAGTGTTGAAAAACACACCATCCATTTTTGGCTTCTACTCTACCCTGACTTGGAAGAGGTTAAGTGTATGAAGTACTGGTCAAAGAAAACTGGTATCTCTGTAGCCCAATTTTACAAAAGCCAAGTTATTGAAGGTAGAAGTAAGAAAAGGACGTTGCATTTTGGTGTGGGTAATACTATAATCGGCAGTACTCTTTTGAAGAAGAAACTTGATCTCTGGATTAGTTTGGCTCTAAAGGAGTGGAAATAAGCGGCCGTGGTTAAGTGGTATAACGTGGCCTTGCCAAGGCTAAGTCGGGGTTTCGATTACCCCCGGCCGCACACACATACAAAAAGTCCCCTAACGGGGGCTTTTTGTATGTGTGTGCGGCAGGAGTAAAGCGCCTGCGCGCTTTACGTGGGTAATCGAAAGCTACGGAGTATATTCCGTCAGGAATACGAGTAGCCGTCCAGGAATCTTAGTGTTCATGAGTTTACGAGTAAACACTTAGAATTCCGGGATCGATTACCAGTCCCCCCACATACCAGGTTTCGATGAAACATTAACAATTACCGCCCCCCTCCACGCCACCCAACCCCCCTGTGAACAACCCACCCCAATGTCCTTTATAAAGGACATTCCCACAAAACCTGTGCACAACTGTGGAAAAGACAGTGCACAAGGGGATAAGAGACAAATTTTATAGGACAACTGCACCTAGGATATGGCTCAAATAGGCCCTATTGTAAAATATAATCTGAAAGTGTGCCACGTGAAACGAACTATCCACCTTTTCACATGAAACCTATGCTAAATAAGCAATGATATACTGTTACACATGGAACCTAGCTCCAAAAAGCACAACAATAAGCTTATTGGTAACTATGGCGAGGAGATCGCCGCCAATTACCTTAAAAAACAAGGATTTGTAATTTTGTCCAGGAATTATCTTCAGAAATGGGGTGAAATTGATATTGTTGCACGTAGAACGGATAAAGTTCACTTTGTAGAGGTAAAGACCGTTTCATATGAAACTAAGGAGCTTTTACGAAGTAGTGTTTCACGTGGTACGTGGAGACCGGAGGATAATGTTCATCCATACAAGATAAAAAAACTCTCGCGAGCCATTGAGTCTTGGCTTATGCAATTTAAATATGATGGAGAGTGGCAGATTGATGTTTTAGCTGTAAAAGTAGTTACACGTGAAAAGTTTGCTACTGTGAAGTATATTCCTAACGTTATTTTCTAGGTTACACGTGAAATGGCGGAAAAGTGTACCACGTGAAACGTACAAACAAGCATTTCACATGGAACAGGTACTCTAATCACTCTGACTTGAGCAAAAGGTTTACTTACAACAGCTGACAGATAAAAACGGCCCAAAGGCCGTTTTTATCTGTCGAAGAGAACTGGTGAGAAGCAAGTGTACGTAGCTTCGCAAGATTCTAGTCAAACTTCTCTTTGAAAATCACAACAGTCTTGGAGACCGTCGGTTATTTATTCATTTCATAGCCTTTCAGGCTGAGTCGGGGAGCCGGGAATCGGACCCGGGCCACACGGTCCCAAACCGCGTACACTACCACTATGCTACACCCCGACTCAGAAAAATAGGCTATGAAATGAAAAAACAACTCTCTTGCTCACAAACCCCAGTATACCGTGATTTGTGAGCAAGATAATACCATCACTTGTCAAAAAATGCGAGTTGTCCCGCTGTTTAGTATACTGTTTTGTATGAAACTATTTGTTGGCGCCAAAGCTTTGATTGTTAAAGATGGTAGAGTCTTACTATTACGTGAAGCCGCTTATGATGAAGGAACAAACGAAGGGAAGTGGGATGTGCCTGGTGGACGTATTAATCCAGAAGAGCCAATACTTGAAGGGCTGGCTAGAGAAATTCAAGAAGAAGCGGGATTATTGAATGTTAGAGTCGGTGATGTATTGGGTATATATGAGTCTTTTGCAACGATAAAGGGAGAAGATAGTCATATAATACGTGTGTATTACGCTGCTTATTTGGACAGTGAGGTGGCAATTACTCTAAGTGCGGACCATGATATCTATGAGTGGGTTTCACTTGAAGATTTAGCAGACAAGAAGCTTGTTAGTAATCTAGAGCAGCTGGTACACAAGGTTTTAGGTTAGTGTATACTTTTGCTATGTTTGAGACACCAGAACACACTGGGGCAGAAACCCTTGAAGCTCAAGAACGGCAGTTTTTCCAGAAACTCAAAGCCTTGCCATTTGACCTTGCTAAGAAGTGGGAAGATGAATTTGATAATTTGGAAGAGATTACCGAAAGCTTTTTTAGTAAGTTTGAGACTTTTCTTAAAAGTCGTTCGGGAGCACTTTCAAATGTGCTAGAAATTGAGCCGGGTCTTAACGAAGAAATTGTAGCGGAAATACATGAAACTGAAAGGGTTATCCGCGAAACCTTTGGAGACCCGCATCATTTTTTAGGTAACGGAAAAGTGGCTGAGGTGTATGAACTTCCTTTGGCGCCTCATTTGTGCGTTAAGTACGTAAAGGATAATGATGCCTACAGCGAAGGCAATCATTTGCGGACAGAGTTCGCTTTTTTGGAGGATTTGCGGGAATTTTCTGCAGCAAAAGTCCGCACTCCACTGCCGTATTTTATACGAATACATCCAAGCGAAGGTCACTCATACGGTATGGAAAAAATACATGGGAAAAGCCTATCCCAGATTTTGGAACGGCCGGCCGAAAATAGTGCATTAATTGAACTGTCAAAAAACTCAGATCGAACACAGGTAAAGGCCCAGTTACTTGAATATATTAAGGCTTTACACGAAAATTTTAAGATTACCCACGGGGACTTATTTTTGCGAAATATTATGATGGATAATCAAGGAAATCTGTACATAATAGATTTTGGTAAAGCGAAGGTTGAGCAAATTGGCGAAGACCACGAATCCCGAAGAAGTGTTGATGTGGCCACAATAACATCCGAAATCAGCAAGTTCTTTGAGAAACTTGACAAACTTAATATAAAATGATATAAATAAAGCCGTTTTGGCACATCAATAGGTACATTTATGGAAATTTCCCAACACATCATCGATCAGGCCAAGTCCATGCTCGCACAGGGTGTGGTATTGCCGGCTGAAATCAAAGGTGCGCCTGGATTTTTCCTGGCGACACACGAGGACTCCACTGTCCACGCGTTTGGATCGGTGGAACACAACGGCATCTTCTACAAAATTGGTGCCAAAAGGACGGCGAAGGCGAGGTAATTTACCCAGCCTTTGCACACAAAGCCAGGACTTCGGTACCTGGCTTTTTCTTTACTAGTTCGTCCAGAATGCCCCGTCCCGCTAGGGCGGGGCTGAATGTACAAATATATAATAGTTCGGCGTAGCCGAAACCTCTGCTAGAAAAAACACCTGATGCCGCCAGCGTATGCCCCCATGGCTTTAGTCTGGGGCTAGCTAGGCGGATGTTTTTATCTTCATCCACAGGTTGCAAAATGGGGGTGGGGAAGGCACAATGGGGCCGTGATTAATTACTACTTCAGGACCGTCAAGGATGACGAATTAAAAGAGGTGGCTGAGCCGCGCTCTGGGGTGTGGGTACATGTTACCAGCCCAACTGAGGAGGAGCTCTTGGCCCTAGCAAAAACTTTTTCGCTTGACGAAGACATCGTGGAAGACGCCCGAGATTTCTATGAAGTCCCACGTCTAGAACGCTCTAAAGGTTCTACTTACTTCTTTACTCGCTATCCACTTCGTGATCAGCAACAAGACAATACCACTGCGCCGCTCTTGATTGTGATTGGTGAGAGTTTTGTAATTACTGTCGCAGAACGGGAAATACCGTTATTTAAGAAGCTTCTTTCGGGTGAGGAGGTATTGTACACAACTCAAAAGGCCAAGTTCTTTATTAAAATTATGGATATAATCACGCATAATTTTGACCGAGAACTTTTACGTCTCCGTAAGGCTGTACACAAGGACCGAGTGCGACTCCAGAGCATTGGTACTCGTGAGATTCAGCGTCTGGTGCAGTTTGAGACTGTTCTAAACAGTATGATTGATGCACTCTTGCCGACCAATATTGGTTTGCAACAAATGACCTCAGGTAACTACATGCAGCTATTTAGTGAAGACGTGGAGGAGATGCAGGACTTGGTGATTGCTAATGGTCAGGTAGTTAATTCCGCTCGTTCGGTTTTGAAGACAATTCAAAATATCCGCAGCTCAATTGAGGCGATTATGACTAGTAAACTAAATAATGCCTTGAGTATTCTCACTGTCTTAACAATCTTACTTACTGTACCGCTGGTGATTGCTTCACTATACGGAATGAATGTTGATTTGCCGTTCCAGGAAGGGAAGTATACGTTTTACTTTATCTTGCTACTAAATGTGGCTATCTTGGCAGGACTGACTGTGGTGTTCAAGAAAAAGGATTGGTTCTAGTATGAAAAAACAAGTAGTGTTTATCCATGGCGGAGATTCCTTTACTCAAAAGGAAGACTTTTTGCAGCATTTGCGTACGGCCCCACTTCGGTCTCTACCAGGTGAGGAATCACCTTTGCGCTGGACTCAGACTCTGGCCGCTGACCTGGGCGAAGAATACGAAGTCTTTATGCCGAGTATGCCAAATAAGCAAAATGCCGACTTTAGGGAGTGGAGTATTTGGTTTGAGAGACACTTTGAATATCTGCGTGATGGGGCAGTTCTTGTCGGTTGGTCACTGGGTGGGATGTTTTTGGCTAAATACCTGTCAGAAAAACAGACCCCATTCACTGTCGGGCGACTTTTCCTCTTGGCAGCACCATGCGGCCAGTACAGCTCACCAGATGGCAACGATTGTGGAAACTTTCAGTTTGACCCAGTAATCCTTACAAACCTTAATCAACATGTTAAAAATATCGAGGTTTGGCACTCCGAAGATGATTTTGTAGTGGATTTTGCGGACGCCAAAAAGTACCAAACATCCCTACCTGAAGCCACTTTTAAAGGATTTATTGATAAAAATCACTTCTTAACCCCAACTTTTCCTGAATTCCTAGAAAGCATCAAAAAAGCCAGATAGTGGTGGTAAGAATTCGTTAATTGCCGCGTCTACGTATATAATGGTTTTCACATATGCTCGGTCGAAAACAGACAGCCGATACTGCTGAAAGCCAAGAAGAACGTTTTTTGAAAGCTTTCGAGGATTACAATGATGCGCTTTTTCGCCATGCGGCGATGCGAATCAGTAATCGCGAACGGGCTATAGACGCCGTCCACGATACCTACACCAAGGTCTGGTCTTACGTCAAAGCTGGGCATCAAATTGATTCTTACCGGTCATTTTTATACAAAGTGCTAAATAACCTCATCATTGATGAGTACCGGAAACAAAAAGAGCACTCACTTGATGCGCTTCTGGAGAAGGAGGGGGTGGACGAAGGTCTGTTCCCGGAATTGTCCGAAAGTAGTGTGGAAGCCCTAGCGGCTACACTAGATGGACGCAAGGCATTTGAGCTCCTAAAGGAGTTGCCGAGCGAATACCGAGAAGTAATTGTCTTCCGTTTCGTTGACGGGTTGGGACCAAAGGAGATTGGTGAGTTGATTGAAGAGTCAGAAAACGTTGTGTCCGTCCGTATCCATCGAGCCCTTAAGCTCCTTCGGAACAAGATTGAAGCCGGGCACGCTGCCGCTGAGACCAAACGAACCACCAAACACAAATAACATAATGAAACGCTTTAGCGAACAATTTAATACCAAAGCCCAAACCATTAAATTGAGTGTGGCTGAAAAGCGCGAACTCAAAGAGCGGGTTGTTTCATATATGGAGTACCACCCACTTCCTAACAGTACCCGCCCAACCAGTGCCCAAGCAGTTGAGCTTACGAGCCCAGTATTTTTTATATCTAGCGCCCAGTTCTGGCGTACTGCTAAGCTCGGAGCGGCTTTCATGCTCATGCTCGTAGTCGGCGTTTCTTACGCTGCTGAAAAAGCTGTTCCAGGCGATGCTCTTTACAGTATCAAGGTGGGAGTAAATGAAGAATTACGCAGTACCATGGCACGTAGTCCATACGAAAAGGTAGTTTGGGAAACTGAACGCCTTAATCGTCGTATTTCTGAAGCTCGCCTCTTGGCTAACGCGGGACGTCTCACTGAAGAAGTAGAGGTTCAAGTGGCACAAGCCGTCAAAGAGCACAGCGATAATGCTCGTAAAGAAATTGAAAACCTAAAGATGACAGATAAAGACGGTGCTGCTTTGGCTTCAATTGAATTAAATACTGCTCTTGATGTGCAGACCACGTCACTTCGTAGTCGAACCGACGTTGAGACAGCTGGACATTCAACAAATCTTATTGAGAATGTCCTCGAGTTCTCACAAGCGGTTGAGGAAAGTGTTGAAGCGGATAGTCTTCCAGCTTACGCACCTTTGATTGCTAAGGTAGAAAGTGAAACTACTCGTGCACATGAATTGTTAGAAGGAGTTGCCAAGTCTGCTACTAATGAAGAACAGCAGGATATTAGTCGACGTTTGGAAGACATTGAGCGAAAGGTTGGAGCTGCCATGAGCCTAACTGAGTCTGAAGAACTAGAAGCTCGACTTAATTTGGTTGAAGTACTTAGACAGACTCACCGTTTGATAGTGTTTATGACCAATATCGACGTACGAGCCAGTCTTGCCGTAAATGACATTGTGCCAGTAACTCCTACCGATGAAGAGCGTGTAACTATTGCTAAGGATCAACTTACTGAGACTAAGTCTATGTTGATACAAATTGAGGAGGCTATTGCCGCCGCTGCTACGACAGCTACTCCAATTAGTACTGAAGTACTCGATAAATTAAATCCAGCTATCACAGAAAGCACTACCACCGTAGCTGCCGCTGAAGCTCTGCTTTTGGTTCTGCCACTTGATGTTGCTCAGTTTGAATCCCTCACCAAGAGTGCGTTTGATATTACTTTAGATGTAATGAAGGTGCTGAATATACGCAAAGTTGAATCAACTGAAATTCCAATTGAGGAAGCGGTTGAAGAAGTAGAAGTGCCGGCGGCAGATGTTGAAGCTGCCACTTCTACTGGTACCAGTTCTGAAACTACTGAGGAAGCAGAAGAAGTTGTTCCTGCTGTTTAATTTATTAATTCACGTACGTGCCAAACGTACCCCCAAGCATTTGCTTCGGGTATTTTTGATTACCGCCATTACTGTAATTGTATGAAGCCGAAAATTTTATTAGTCCAATTTAGAATAAATCCCATTGCCATCGAACAAGAGCGAGCGAGTATTGAGCGGGAAGTGGGCGAGACGTGTGAGGTTGGCTTCGTGAGTGCGCTTGATAAAGCGGTTGATTGGAATTTTCCGGAAGTCCTACTTGAGGGGTATGAAGGAGTTATTTTAGGCGGTTCTGGGGACTTGGACTTTGATGGTGGCCGGCCAGTGGATGATGAAGTGCGACGGATTTCATATGAACTAGTTGGACAACTCCATCCTTTCTTCACGTATTTATTCGATAATGATATTCCGACCTTAGGCATTTGTTACGGACACCAAATACTGGGTGCATTTGCTGGGGCGCAAGTACATAGTGATATCGTCCAGAAAAAAGTAAAGTCACATGAGGTGAAGTTAATCGTGAATAAGAACAATTACTTCTTATTTACTGATTTGCCAGACTCCTTCTATGCTTATTACGGACATAAAGATGTGCTTGATAGGGTACCGGAGGGTGCGGTCCTGCTTATGAATGGCGGCGAGTGCTGCCAAGTCTCTGCTTTACAATACCGCAATAATATATATACTGTGCAATTCCACCCTGAACTCAACTTTGGCGACATGCTACTGCGGGTAAAGAGCTCAAAGGGGTACTTACCAGAAGGAGTGACAGTAGAAGAGATATTCAAAGACGACCCACAGTCAAATGTTATATTGCGTAACTTTGGACGGTTTGTTGCCAGTAGAGCCAACTAAGTAGTTCCACCGGTCTTAATCGAGATAAGCACTTAAGAGATTGAGTGTTGTTCTCGGTTTGGAAATGGGTCCAAATCGAATAAGAGTCGCAAGTGCGACGATAAGTTCATTGAGGAGTAAGACTTGGAAGTGTTAGAAGATAAAAAAACGAGACAGATCGATTGCCTGAAGTACCCCGTGGAGCAGAAGAAAAAAGTTGAACGTAAAGTGGCTGAGGTGGCAAGGAATGAAGTTGCCAATCCGGCAATCTTCATGAGAACGCTCATCAAGCTACGTTCAGCTCCTGGCACTGAATTGGTCCAAAAGGGCCAAAGGCAACATCGGTTCGGGTTCAACTTTCCAGTTGTCATTAAGCCGTTTGATGGACGCAAGATGCAAATTGCGCGTTCACTGGCAGAAATGAAATCGATAACAGCACCTCTCAAGGGCATTGGGTATCAAGTCCAGGAATTTCTACAAGGCTACACTTTTCAGAAGGTGCGGGTCGTGGCGGGAATGCTTGAGCCTGAATTACCCCAGTACGTACGAGGGGCGGCGAGACGAATTGTGAATTACCTTGTGATTCTGGGTGTCTACAACTTCACACTGACGGTCGCGACCAACAAAGTGACGACGTACATCATCGGGGCTCGCCTCGACTAATGTGACTTCGTCACTAAAACAAAAGCCGCTTGGGTAACCAAGCGGCTTTTTTCTATGTATCAAATTTTAATTAAACTCTTGTGATAGTAGTGAGGTTAGGAATGGAGCGAGAGTGTTGGTAAAAATTTCTGATCGATAGGCAATGTCGCCACTAAGATTTCGTTCTAGTGAGAAGCCTGTCTCTTCAAGAATGGTGCGATGGATGTGTGAGAGGGTAATGGCGCGAAGACTGCCAGGACCATCTGTACTGTCATCACCACGAGTCACAATCATACCGATGACCTGACCAGTAGCGTCTACCACTGGTCCACCTGATGAACCTTCAGCTCCAACATCACTACCGCGGATTGAAAACACATCTGCGTAGTTTGAACCAAAGGTGTATAGTTCTGAAATTGAGGTGTCTGCCACCACTGAGTAAAGCGGACTATTGGCGCCATTCTTAAATAAGTCTGTAGCAGGATAGCCAGCGGCCACCACTGACTCGCCTTTGATAGTGCGGGGTAGTAGATCGGTGTTTACATCTAGAGCGGCAAAAGATTCTGGCAGAGGATCACCTGAAACAGTCTCGGTAACATAGAGAAGGGCGTAGTCACGTTCACCGGTACCAGTTGGAACGGCAGCGGTAATCAGACTGGCATTTTCTTGGACCCAGGTTGGTGGGATGTATAGTAGGTCTGCCCGGTAGCGTGGCTCAGCCGGTGTGCCTTGGCGGACAATACACTCAGCCTCACCAAGCGTGTCTGTAGCTCCTAGAAGCAGGTACTGAGCGACGTGGGCATTAGTAAGTATGACGCCTTCACTGTGTACGAAGAAGCCGGTGCCAGTGGTGGTGCGGATAGTGGTAGGTGAGGTAAAGGTACAGAATATGTTTACCAAAGCTTCGTCCGGATTGGTCACTGGGCGCTCATTTTCAGTCACAGACGTTACAGCAGATGCCCGTTGGTACTCAACGCTACGGAGGAGGATGTCTGGTAAGCCACGAGACCCAAAGAGAGAGGGAAGTGACCGTAGGCTGGCCTCAGATACATTCTCACTTTCTTCCAGTACTTCCTCCCCATCAGCTGGGAAATAGGTCAAAATCCTATCAGCTAGGTTATTAGTAAAAGCCAAGTAGGCTGTTAAGATAACTCCCGCGACATCAATGATAAATTGCATATAAAACAAGTATAGCAGGCCAGACTGGAATTTTTGCCCTATTGGTGGTAGAATCGTGCGTACTGGATTTTGGTTCAGTGCAACACCGCGGGTGTAGTTTAGTGGTAAAACGACTGCCTTCCAAGCAGTAGTCGGGAGTTCGATTCTTCTCACCCGCACAAATAAAAGAGCGCCTTCGGGCGCTTTTTTATTTGTGCGGGTGAAGCAAGTACCATTGAGGCACTTGCGTGAAGAATTGAAGCCCAATCGAGCTGGATTGTGAGCCTGTGAAGAAGCTCGGTATGTAAATTTTATCCTTAAAACCATTGCCACGTAAAGTAAAATGTCCTATAACTAGAAGGTATCAAATGTAACCAGATAGTATCAGGTATAGTAAGTTATCACCACCACATGTCATCAGATAAAGAATTTTCAGAAAAGGATGAGATTGAGATTGTTCAAAATGAACTAACTGCTGTCCATAATTATTCTGCTGGATTGGGCTATGCACTTTCTGATACATTAAATAACTACAACGCAGTACTTGCAGTACAAAGAGAGGCGATTGACTCTGCGTATGCGACATTTCGCTCCCCGATTATGTTGGGAGCTATTGAATCAATGCAAAGTGCGGCCGAAACTTATCGTGAGGTACTTACGCCACTCTCAACAGTTATAGCTGATATCGGAATCGCTACTGTCGGTTTGAATAAGTTGCACACTGCTGGTGTTCTTGGTCTGGAATATCTTGGTGCAACAACAGTGTTTTCTACCCTAGCATTAGACAGTGTTCGTGAACAACAGACAATTCTGCAGAACACTTTTGCAGCATATGATGGTGTTGATGTTACACATCTTTTTTCGGCCGTCAGTCCTTCTGTACAAACTGTTGGACAAGGTTTGACACAAATGATTCAGTCGTTGGGAGGGGTAGCAGCAGTTGATTTTGAAACGATTCCTGAACTGGAAGTTGTGAGGGAATCTGCGGAGGTTGAAGATGTTGAATTAGAAGAATATCAAGAAAGACTAGATGCATTGCTCACTGAAATTAATCCTATTTTGGTGGAATATCGAAGGGGAGCATGGACTGCATTTAACGCGAAAAGCGAAGACTATATCGGACAAGCGAGTAGTTCGATGAGGCGAGTTGTCGATACTCTCTTGAGAGAGATCGCTCCTGAAAAAGAAGTGGCTGAGACTGAGTATTTCAAAAATAGCCCTGATGCTAAAGATAAAAATGAGAGACCAACTCGTAAGGCAAAGGTAATGTACATAGTCAACTGGGACGAAGGAAAGGCTGAACACCTGAAAAGATTTACTACCGGTTTTCTTGCTGCATACGATAATCTGTCAGCGTGGGACCACGTTCCCTTAAACAAAGACGGTTTTGTCCAAGGAGCCCTAGTGGTAATTGAAGGACATCTGCTGTCGCTTTTAACAGTAAATGAAGCTTAATTTGCTTATGGATAAACAAATGCTAGAAAGTAATTTAAATAGAGTTCAGGAATGGATAAGGGCTGCAGATAACAAAGTGAGTATACTACTTGCTATAGAGGGAATATTAATCACTTTGATTCTATCAGATTCGATGTTGGCATATGTTAAAACTATTCAGCAAAATTCTTTCACCATTACAATATTAATCGGAAGTCTCGTTTTTTTATTTGTTTCTAGTTACAAGGCTACTTTAACTATTGTTCCTAGATTAAGTCGAAAGAATATGAAGGCTTCTTTACTTTTCTTTGGGAGTATAAGCACTATGGAACTTAAGGATTTTGACAAGAAGATTAAGGAGATGGACGAAAAGCAATATATTAACCAGATAATTGAACAGATTCATATTTCTTCGATTATAGCCTCCTCCAAACATCATAATTTTAAAGATTCCGTTATTGCTCTATCCGTCTCGCTAATCCTTTTAGGTGCAGCGTGGTTCACGCAATTTTATCCCTATGGCTTCTAAAGACGATTTAGTAAAGGGTGTTAATGATTATTTTTCTGGTTCCTACACGATAACCCAAGGAACTGTCGTCCCTGATGTTGAAAATATTCAACTTGGAAAAAATGGTCGTGAACTTGATCTGGCAATGCTTTTTATCGATATAAGAGAATCGACTAAAATTGTCGATGGTTTTAGGCGCGTCACCGCAGCTCGTATGTACAAGTCATTTTTGTGGGGTATTGCTCAAATCGCACGTACAAATAATGGAGAATTACGGAGTTTTAATGGTGATGGTGTATTAGTAGCTTTTGTGGGTGAATATAAGTGCACAAACGCTGTCAAGGCAGCTCTTCAGATGTCATGGTTTTGCAAAAATGTACTAAAACCAAAAATTGAATCATACTTTGCAACCAATAGTCAGCTCAGTGCGCTCGATTTTGATTTTGGTATTGGAATTGACGTTGGTAAGGTGCTAGTTGTCCGTGGGGGAATAAAAGGAGAAAATAATAATGATTTGGTGTGGGTTGGAAATGCAACAAATTTTGCAGTAAAACTATCGCACATAGGTGAGGGATATAACATTTATATATCTGAAGATGTATATAAAAAAATGAATGACACAACCAAGTACACCTCAGGTCAAACTAAAGAAAATATATGGGAATTACGTTTTTGGACGTCAATGAATAAAATGAGAGTGTATCGTAGTAACGGGATTTGGACACCAAAGTAATAAGGGAGAGTAGCATATATTCATTGCATAGCAACATAACACATTATTAGGTTTAAATAGGTTATTAAATTTTATGGGAAAAGGAGCACTTAGAAATCAGAATCCCTGCTTGTGTGGGGCACCAAGAAAATTTAAAGATTGTTGCTGGGGACTTACTGATGAGCAGATCCAAAACAAAGCAAATGGCAAAGTAATAAAAGAGGCGGGCAAACGAGCTAATATCAAAACTTGTCTCTATCCTGATAAAAGCCAGTGTTCAGAAGGAATTATCCAAGCCCATGGTTTACAAAATAATAAGATACTATCGAAGCTGTCTGAAAACGGTGATGTCTACATGGTTGACGTGCTCTTTGGTAAAAATGGACCCCAAATAGAACTGGTTAAGCAGGGTCGAAAAAAAGCGACAACCTTTACTGGTTTTTGTGGGAAACATGATACTGAAGTATTCTCTCCTATTGAAAATCAAGACTATGAAACAGGGAACAAAATGCAAGAAGCGTTATTTGCGTTTAGAGCACTAGCAAAAGAGTGGCACACTAAACTGAAGTCTAAAAATATGTTTGACGGCGTATTGAAGACAAACAGAAATGAATATGTCTTGGCTTTTTACGAAGGAATAATGCTGGCTTTAGATGACATCGAAAAAGAAATGTTAGCGTTTCAAGAGGTGCTACTAGTTGAAGCGCCAGATAGAATTTCTACAAAGCTAATAGTGTTTGAAGGAGAAGCTGACGTTGCTGTTAGTGCTTGCATTACAATGTCACATGACTTTAATGGTAAAAGGCTTGAACATTTCACTTCTCACCCATGGTTAACTCCAGATCAACTCTTTATAACAATTTTTCCACAAAACGGTAAAACCTTTTGCCTTCTTAGTTATGATACTAACGCTACAGAGACCTTTGCTTTTCTTGATGAGCAACTTTTGAATAAGAGTGTTGCTGAGCAAAAAGAGCTCCTTAGTCGTTTGGTAATACACCACTCTGAAAATATAGTATATTCCCCAAGATACATTGATGCCTTATCCGAACAACAAAAAACTTTATTGAAAGAAAGGATTACAGAATCAGTAGGTTTTCTAGAAGACGAACCTTTGTTAAATAGAGAACTTGGCATTTCACTTTTTACTTAGAATTTTCAAATTTGTAGGGGGCGTCCCCCATAAAATGAAAATTTAGCATAGGGAAACACCCACCACCCGAAAAGAGAAAGACGGGATATGGCCGTTTTGAGTCACAACTGTATCATTTTGTTTATGGTCTAATAGATAGAGAGTTCTATTTTTGCGCTTCAGGCATCTCGTTGAGTATTTTTTCAGTTAAAAGTTCTGCTTCAATCCAGTGCACAGTTAGCTCCAGAGTGAGTTTTAGATCAGTCAAATCCTTACCGTCCCATTTTTTTGTATAGTGTGTTTCGTCGTTTCCAAGCCAGGTTGCACGTTTAGCAATCTCTTTAATTTTGGTACTGTCTATGCGCTTTGAAATAGTTGTTCCAAGAAATTCATTTTTTATAGCCTCTTGCTCTCCCTCATCACTTGTTTTTGAAATTAGAAAATCCTTTAATAGAAACTCCAAAGCTTTTCTGTAGCCAACTCCGCAAATTTTATCTAACCCGCTATCCTCTGCTGATTTTGCTTGGTTATATATTGAAACGAATTCAGGCGACAGAAGAGTAATTATGTCAGAAAAGTCTTTTGATTTAATTTGCTTAGGAGCTGTCTTCAGTAAATCAAAATGTCCCGTGTGGCGATTTATTTTATAATAGCCAATAAAACAGTCATGGCATTTTGAGTTAGGACATCGAAAAATCACCTCAAGCTCGCGTTCCGAATCTGGTCGGTTGCTGTTATGAAAAAGTGATATAGGTGAAAAAGTGCCCTTATTGTGGCAGATTGGACACTCATCAGGCAGCCCACTTATGTTTACGCTAGTAGGCTTACCTTCTTTATTTGTGGCCCCGTGATTACTCATTGATTTGATTATATACTTATTTAATTAAGTGTAAAATCGTTCCAACATCGTCCCACAAGGTGCACATATAATTTTCGAAGCGATAAGCTTGCTTACTCTAGTCGTATACAGTAATATCCCAGTATTCATTGTTTAACACAAGGAGGTGTGTGATGTACAAAGTTCTTTATCAGCCCGAACTCAAGGAAAGGCTGTCCAATGCTCCTGAGGCCGCATTCATATGTCTGGCCTTTGATGGTCCAAAAGGCCGTCTTCGGGATTTACTTTATTCCATTTCTACAGATCCAGGGCTTCAACGGGAGCATGTTGAAAAATTTGAGCTGGCTGCTCTGATGCTCAACCATCCGCCGTCACTATCAGAACAGAAGTTTAGGCTTCGTTCAATTGTCGACGTCTGGCAAAAGTCAGAAGCGGCCAGGGAGCGACAGGTTGGGCGTAGGATGCCGATACCACACCGTTCAGACTTTGGCGCCGATTTTGGTCGGATGGACATAGGTCTAAATCCCGGATGGGGAAGAGATTGATTAGCCATGTGTCAGTCACCACAAAAAAGCCACCCTTGGGTGGCTTTTTCAACACTTGAACTTATTACTGTTCCAACAGTGTCTGCCAGGTCCACGATTGTCCTGCTGACAGCCTGTAACTTTGACATTCTTCCTAAACTCTGGTTAATTAGGCGCAGCAGGCACCTTCACTTCATTCTGTTACACTCAACTAGGAGTCATTTCATGATCTTTGATCAACAAATTTTACTTACTGCAGTGCTTCTCATGGTCGTTATCGGTCTCTATGTCTGGGTCTATCAAATAAGCTCGCGCATCAACAGCTACGCTGAACGCATCTGGGGCCCGAGTTGGCTGACGATGCTTCTTTTGGGAATCGTTTGTTTCTGGTTGGGGATACGCACGACCACTGACCGGGAGTCCTTCATTGCCCTCTGTGTGGTCTGTCTCTATATCTCGGGGTGGTTTTACTACCTTTGGTATGCGGGGTTACATGCAGACGATATTGATGACTGAAGTGGACGTAACAGCCACACACAAAAAAGCCACCTAACGGTGGCTTTTAATATGCGAAATTGTTACCCAGCCAGCAACGCCTCCAACTGATCTAGTCCCTGATTGAATCCTTCCTTCATGCCCATGTCGGTAACCACCCCCAGGTCTTTTTCACTGGCGTAGGTAGTAGTCACTATAATCTTTACGGTGTCACCCTCCTCATCAAACTGCACCTCCCAGTGGCTGGTGGGCAAGTCTTCGTTTACCTTTCCGTCTTCATCACAGAAGCTATCAACCGCCGTGAAAGAAGCGAGGGGAGTGATAATAAGGTAGCTGTTAAGACACCAATGCTTTTCTCCTTCTGGTCCTTCCATGTAGTAGTGCCAAGCTCCACCTTCTTTAAATTCAAATGACTTAGTGCGAGCCATCCATGGAGCTGGTGCCCACCATTTTTCGAGCAGGTCACTATCTGTCCAAGCTGCCCACACTTTCTCAAGCGGGGCAGTAAATGAACGTTCGGCTATTAAAGTCTTCTTGTCTTCTCCAATTGTGTAAATTGTTTTCATAAATGTTACTTATTTTTTAATAACGTATCTAGGGCATCAAAGCGAGCGTTCCAGATTTTTTCATATTGGCCTAAGCAGGCGTTCGCTGCTTTGAAAGTATTAGGCTGTATTGACACTATTTGCTCTTTGCCAATTTTTCGCTTGGTGATGAGTTTGGCATCCTCAAGCACTGCCACATGTTTGGCGATAGCCGCAAACGAAAGGGGGTATGGTTTGGCGAGTGTACTAATAGAAAGTTCTTCTTTAGAAACTCTCTTTAAAATGTCTCGCCTGGTGGCGTCAGATAGAGAGTGAAAGACGGTATCTAGAGTACTACTATATTCAACCATATGGTTGAATGATAGTATATTGTACCCCAGTGGTCAAGTAGTCCCAAGTACAACTGACCATCATCCATATTTGTCAGTTGGAGGGTGATGTGTTTTACTACCGTTAGTCTAACTTCCTTGAAAGGGAAATGTTCTATGGAAACGAAATACGCAGTGTTTTTTGGCCCCCACTTTCCGCCCGCGGTTCGGGTTGGGTCAGCGGCTGACGCATGTCTTGTGGCTCAAGTCGGCTGCACGATGGAGGTACTGTTGGCTTTCACGGTGCCGCACCGTCCGCAACCATATCCGGAGAGGGTCCTCTTTCTGAAGAAAAAAGAGGGAAGAGACGAGCTTGAGGGTTACGCCAAAACCCTGAACAGCAAGAAGGTCTCAGCCAAAAACAAAGAAGCGCTGCTCAAAGAGTTGAAGGAAAAGCGCCTGGTTCAGCTCAATGTGACCGAAGTGCTCGCGCGGGCGAAAAGAACTGCATGGAAACCAGTAGCCTCTCGAGCCGACTTCGGCAATTTGCTTGCAGGTGAACGAGAAGGTTCGTTCTCACGACGAGGGGCGGTGGATGGTTTGTGGTGACTAGAGTGCCACAAAGAAACAAGAAATACCCGGAAGACTTTTGTCTCCCGGGCTTTTATATATTCAAATTATGAGTGAGGCAAAGTAAAAGCCCCATGGCTGATAGGGCTTTTACCAAACAATTGTGATGGGAAATAGCGAGGATCGCTTTGTATTTCCACATAGCGTATTACCTCCGCTACTCCATAATAATATCACATGATTTTTATGCTGACTTGTGGATAGGTGCTTAACAAGTCGTTATGTAAATCCGCAAAGACGTAAACTAAAAAACTGCCACTCCTTTGAGGAGTGGCAGTTTTATTAGAGATTTATTTTACGGCGTCCTTAAGTGCCTTAGCAGCGCGGAACTTTGGTACTCGCATTGCTGGTACTGAAACAGTTTCTCCAGTACGTGGGTTACGGGCATCGCGCTTTGCTCGCATCTTAGCTTCGAAAATTCCGAAACCTGCAACTGATACGGCTGTGCCGTCCTTCATTGCTTCTTCGATACTTCCGAACACTGCGTCTACTGCTCGTTCAGCGTCGGCCTTAGTTGAGCCGAGTACTTCATGCACCTTACTGATGATATCTGCTTTATTCATAGAGTTAGAAACTTATAGTCTAAGGATGATTAATTTGTCGTGAGTGAGTGTTCTCTCGCACGATGCCGTTTAAAATGGCTTACCGACATTATATATCAACCTGGAACAGCTGCCACGACTTCCACTAAGTATTTTTTTGTGTTGTAGTTTTTTTAGCCTATTTTCACAATCAAAAAAGCCAGGACATAATGTCCTAGCTTTTTGTTATCGAGCGTAACTTACAACTCGAGTTTCACGGATTACGTGAACTTTAATTTCTCCTGGATAACGTAGTTTTGCTTCAATAGTTGTGGCAATAGTACGAGCCAAAGCGTGGGTTTCAAAGTCTGTCATATCCTCTGGATTGACGAGGACACGTATCTCACGACCAGCGGCGATAGCGAAGGCTCTATCTACTCCCTTGAGCGTAGTAGCGATTGCTTCGAGATCAGTGAGGCGTTTTACGTAGTTCTCAATTGAGTCACGGCGTGCTCCAGGTCTTCCTCCTGAGATCGCGTCAGCTACCTGCACAATGATAGATTCCGGTGTTTCATAAGGGTATTCTTCATGGTGAGCACGCATGGCTAGTACCACTTGGTGGTCTACTCCATACTTCTCAAGGATACGGATACCAATCTCGACGTGTGTACCAGCCACTTCATGACTCACTGTCTTGCCGATGTCATGTAGTAGAGCGCCAGCGCGAGCAACAGCAACGTCAGCGCCAACTTCTTCAGCAATGATAGCGGCCATATGTGCCATCTCCACTGAGTGCCAGAGGACGTTTTGTCCATAACTGGTACGGAAGTGTAAACGACCGAGGATGCTGATGAGGTCTGGATGAAGATTTGGTACACCAGCTTCGTAGGCGGCTTTTTCACCCATCTTGCGAACGATAGTGGCCACTTCTTTGCGAGCCAATTCCACAGCTTCTTCAATCTTGGCTGGTTGGATGCGGCCGTCTTTGAGGAGAACCTCAAGCGCTACGCGGGCAATCTCACGACGGATTGGATCAAATGATGAGAGAACGATGTAGCCAGGTGTTTCGTCGATGAGGACATCAACTCCAGTCGCTCGTTCAAAAGCGCGAACGTTTCTTCCTTCTTTTCCAATTACCTTACCCTTCAGGTCATCACTTGGAATCTCAACGTGAGAAGTCATGACGTTTGATGGGATGTTGTTGCCAACGCGATGGATGGCAGCCAAGAGGATGTTAGATGCTTTGGCTTCGTAGGCCTCATCTGATTGACGGTCGAGCTTCTCAACTCGGGCGCGAAGGTCTTCTGAATGTTCAGCTTCAACCCTGGCAATTACTTTCTCTAGGGCTTGCTCTTGAGTTAATCCGGCTACTTCCTCAAGCTTCTTTTCGATATCGTTTTTGCGTTCATCGAGTTGGGCTTTAAATGATTTGATTTCAGTGATCTTAGTTTGAATTAGTTCCTTTTGAGAATCTAAATCAATCTGACGACTGTCCAACATTTCTTCTCGTTTGAGAAGATGGGTTTCTTTTTGGGAAAGTTTCTCTTCTTGGTTTTTACGCTCTTGCTTTGCTTCCTGCTCTATCGTGGCAGCCTTTGCTTCAGCTTTTTCAATTGTCTCTAGCGCTTTCTTTTCAGCGTTAACCTCCCGTTCCTTAATGTCAATTTCTAGCGAACGTTTCTTTGAGAGGGCGTGAAGATATCGAAAATAGTATCCAGTGGCTACCCCAAGCAAAAGCATTGCAAGTGCAATGGCGAATGTCTGTGGCATAGGTATTCAATATTCAATGATTAAATGGTTTTTCGTGTCTGGCTATCTGCTGCGTACCATACCAGAAGTATAGCAGGTTGACAAACAAAACACCCCAGCGTGTGGGGTGTTTTGGTCAGGGTATAGGATTATTTGTATATTTTGTCGACAATGCCGTAGGCTAAGGCTTCTTCGGCGTCCATAAAGAAGTCGCGGTCTACGTCTTGCTCAATCTTCTGGAGCTTCTGGCCAGTGGCCTTAGCAAGCATTTTGTTGAGTTTGTCGCGGGTCTTGATGATGTGCTTGGCAGTGATATCAATGTCCGATGCTTGTCCATAGGCGCCGCCAGATGGCTGGTGAATCATCACCTCAGCGTTCGGTAAAATTGAGCGCTTGCCCTTGGCTCCTTGTGAAAGGATGAGTGAGCCCATAGAGGCGGCCATACCCACACAGACGGTCGCTACATCAGGCTTGATGTGGTGCATGGTGTCTATGATAGATAGTCCAGCAGTCACACTTCCGCCTGGTGAGTTTACGTAGATGAAGATGTCTTTCTTTGGGTCTTCTGATTCAAGGAAAAGGAGCTGCGCTACGACTAGGTTGGCCATTTGGTCTTCAATCCCGCCAGTAATAAAGATAATTCGTTCTTTGAGTAGGCGTGAGAAAATGTCATAAGCCCGCTCACCACCGAGGGTCTTTTCAATTACCATTGGGACGAGGTAGTTGTTGATTGGCTGTGCTTCGTTTTGTGAATTGTGTTGCATATAATTTAAATTTCAAATCTGTGAATGAAGGTACGAGTGTATGTTAACAGAAAGGCCCTATGTTGACAACGTTATATACTTATCGTATTGTAATTATTAGAAAGGAGGGTACAGAGATGACCCAAGTAGACGACCGTGTGTGGTTCTGGCTCCTGATGTTGGTGATGCTGATTGGAGCAGTGCTTTATTGGCGACAAATACACCAAAAGGAGCAGTTTCAAGTAGTTCTTTTGAGCGGTAATTCGCCCAAAGAAGTTCAAATTGAAGCTGCTGGTGTGTGGCAGGCCAAACAGCAGGCCGAGGCGATGATGATGAAGGCAGGTGTTCGCGGGTATTTGGTACGGAGATTCGAACAGGGTTCCTGGCACGCTGTGGCTGACGGTGAGCATCCAAAGATACAACTACAACAGCGATGAACGAAGATGGTGAAAGATCAGTGACCGCTGGGTACGTAAGTACCCAGCGGTTTTTGTATATAAAATCAGCCCTGTGAAGCTTTGCTTCACAGGGCTGATTTGTTAGTAGTCTTATTTAGCTTCCTCGAGCATCTTCATCACGGCTTCATTGGTGAGTACAGACATTACGTAGACTCGTACACGCATAGCGTCTGCGTCCTTGTAGTGATTGAGTAGCTCTTGAGTCTGGTTCTCAACCGCTGTTTCGTCAGCTTTGATGTCTTCCTTCTTAGCAATTTCGTTTAGGATAAGTTGGAGCTTGGCTCGTTTCTCGGCACTTGGTGTCCATTCCTTCTTAAGATCTTCTTTGGTCTTCTTGATGTGTCCAAGGTAGTCTTCCATTTTGAGCTTTGAGCGGCCGAGGTCTTCTTCCATCTGTGCAAACATTTGGTTGAGCTCTGAATCAATGAGTACTTGTGGTAGTTCAATAGTACTATTTTCTACAATAGCGTCAGTGATGTTGGCTCGGTGGTTGGCAGTGACTTCGTTTTTCTTTTCAATCTCTAGGTGTTCGCGAAGTTTGCTCTTGAATTGTTCAACTGATTCAAATTGGCCTGGCTGACCAAGTCCTTTTACAACTTCGTCTGTTAGTTCTGGGATTTCAAGCTTAGGTTCTTCAGTAGTAGCCTCTTCCTTTGCTGCCTCTCCTTCAACTTCAACTGGAGTTTGCGCTTTCTGTTGTAGGCGTTCGTATGCTGCTTTCTGGCGGAGGATGTCGTTAATCTTCTCGTCCAGTTCAGCCTCAGTTACCTCAAGCGATGGTTTGTCTACGTTAATCTTGGCAGCAATGGCCTTGTAATCTCCGAGAGTGACAGTTGGGAGGACTGCTACTAAGGCAGTGAATCCAAGTGGATTTTCTGGAGCTAGCTTGGTGATTTCAAGCTTTGGGTAGCCAATCGCTTCGATAGCATGAGCTTCGAGGATATGTGGATACATATGAGCGATAGCTCGTTCGGCCATCTCAGAGAGGATGGTCATTTCGCCAATGTGCTTTACGAGCACGGCTTCAGGTACATGACCCTTGCGGAAACCATCAAGCTCTACATGCTTACCAAGTGTCTTGATAGCCGCTCCGCGCTCGTTTTGTAGTTCAGCATATGGAATTTCGCCAGTAATTTTTACCTGTGACCCCGCTTCAGGAGTTACTGTAAAAGCCTTTTTAAAATCAATATCGTGGTGATGATGTGAATGTGACATAGTACGCGCTAGTGTACCCATATATAGGAGAATTGCAACCTAAGCCGTCTTCTTATATAGTGCGTCTCTATGTCTGGCTGGGTGTCGGACTAAAATGGTTCTTTTATTGGAGGTGCCGGAATGGCTAAAGTTGAACAAATGGTCGCAATAGCACAAAAAATTGTGACTAGGGCGCATCACTTTTTGAGGGTCAAAGAAAATGTAAACAAACGAGGGGGTTATTTCGTGGTGGTGAACCACCAACGTGCGGAATTTATCTTGGCGGTTAAGATTGGGCAAGTCAGTAAAGAAAAAACTGAAAAGTACGAAGTGTTGGCCCGTGAAAAAGCCTGGCGCCTCTATGGTCATATAGGCAACTGGACCAGTTTCGAGTCGAGGAATGAAAAGGCTGGCGTGGTGGTCTACGACAGTATTCGTCCACATTGTCCGGCCTGGACAGAGCTCTGGGGTCAGTGGGGTGGCGCAGTGCGTGGCAACCGTTACATTTTTAGCTTCTCAGGATTTCCTGAGTTATTGGATGAAGCGATGATGTTTGTACTTGCCATCAAGATGGGTGAGCTCAACAGAGAGTGGGTACTTGAAAGGTTTGGTGCTCGAAATGAGTACCTGGCTCCGTTCCTGGCTGAGTGCAGCTGGACGGAATAGATTAAGAAGCGCAGTTTGTTCTTGTGAAGAAATGGGCTCCAAACGCGAAGCGTTTGGAGCCCATTAATATTTTTTGGTTATTCAATCACCGCCGCCTCTAGCTCAGTGTCTATTTGGTTTAGTTCAGTATCTAGACTATCTAGGTTTGTGCTTTCGAGGTCTGCTTCAATTGCCGTGAGTTCATCTGATGTACTCATGGCGCCATAACTCTCTACTTGAGCCGTGGCGGTTGTAGTCTCAGGCTCCTTGTTGGTCTCGAGCGTCGGGCGCATTGGTTCTGGAGTCATTACTGGTACTTGTGATGCAGTGTAGTACCAGTAGAATAGTCCGGCCAAAATCACTACTAGCGCCAAGAATAATATGATAATAAACACGCCGCGAGTCTCTCCCTCAGCTTTGTTTTCAAGACCAGATGAAATTGCCTCAGAAGGCATCTTCATCTTTTCTCCTTCGAAGTTTGGTTCGTTATTCATACAATAAAGTTAATATAAATTATTCAGCGGTATCGGTAGTTGAGCTGGCGGTTACTGGTCTTGGGGCGCTCTCTTTTAATAAAGCAATAGTTTCACGAAGGGCCTGATGACTAGCACGGATGAGTCTGGCTGCCTCTTGGTATGTAGTTCGTACTTCTTGCCAGTTGGTAAGTGGTTGTTCTGAAGTTGTAGCGTTGTATACCAAGGTGTCGATATTGCCGAGTAGGGCTCTAGCGCTGGCTACATATTCGGCTGCCTCACGTAGCTTAGCTTCGGCTGCGGCCGTATCAATACCAGCCTGCTTTAGCTTTTCAATTCGAGTTTCGAGGCGCTCTACGACAGAGAAGAGTCTAGTCACAGCTGCGTCCATCCGGTTGCTGATATTAGCTGATAAATTCAATACTCGCTGTTGTCTGATTTCACTTAGGGCAGCTTGGCGATCGGCTCGCACCGCTTGGCGGGTTTCGATACGTCCTTCGCGTGCTTCTTGCCTAGCTTCGAGATTTTCACCACGTTCAGTCGGAAGAGTGTTTTGTCTATCAATGGTAGTTTCGTTGGTAGTGGTGCCAGCTGTCGTGCTAGTGCTTTCTTCAGCGTAGGCACTACAGGTCAGTAAAAAAGCGCTGGCTACTAGGGTGAAGGCTAGAGCGAATTTAAGGTTTGATGAATGAACTTTAATCATGGCTATAAACTAAGAAATAATCTTTACGGCT
>MFLT01000012.1:5169-72470 GCA_001781415.1 Candidatus Kaiserbacteria bacterium RIFCSPLOWO2_01_FULL_45_25 | reverse complement strand
TGATTTAAACATGGCCATTGGCCAAGATTTAAATACACAGAGTCCTAACTTGTTTAAGTTTATGACTGCTTCAACCGTCAGCTATTTGGCGGCTCTTTTGCTATGCGCCTCATTCTTTTTACAGGGAGTTAACTATGCACAAGCTGAAACTTTAGAGGGCACTGATACTGCTAGTGCTGAACCTCAAGAAGTGTCGGCACCAGAACCTGAACCTGAACCAGAACCGCAAGAGGAGTTGGTGTCTGAACCAGATATTGTGGAAGAAGAAGTTGACTCAACGCCAGAGGTTGAGACTGTAGATAGTGAAATAGTAACTGCCAGTGATGAACCAGAAGATGCTTTTGATACCGCTCCAAGTGAAGAGGAAATTTTGAAATCAGAAGAAACTGCTCCATCCACCACTGATGAGACAGAGGAAGTGACTGATGAAGTGGAAGAAGGCTCTGGTCAAACTGAATCAGAGTCAGATGCTGTAACTGAAGAAGTGGGAGTTGATGAATCAATTTCAGAGTCGGAGGAGGTTATTGATACTGATACAGACACCACTACAACTGATGATGTGATTGAGGATGAAGAGCCGGCCACAACTGATGATTCTGTAGAACAAACTGATGAACAAACTGAAACGGCCTCTTCGACTGAGTTAGTTGAAGAGGAGTTACCTGGCACGACCGAGAGTGTTTCAGTGGTTCAAACAGATACTGCCTATACCTTTAACCAAGAAGAGTGTACTAAGCTAGCTACTGGTTCGTACTACTGTCTCAAACCGGTGGTAGACATGCTTGAAGATGCTTTGTTTGCAGCACCAGATGAGGACGGTGATTTAGAAATCTTTTTGGTACGCGGTGGTGTACAAAGTCAGGTTACTTCTAACCAAGTAGATGACGCTGCACCATACTTTGATGAAAACTCAAACACTATCGTTTGGCATCGACTTCATAATGATCGTTTTCAAATAGTTTCTTATGAGATAGATTCTGGAGACGAGACCATGCTTACCAATACCAGTGAAAACAACATGGAGCCTACTCGTCAAGGAGATTATACAGTTTGGCAGCGCTGGGTGGATGGCTATTGGAATATTATTTTGCATGATGGTCAAAGAGAAACCAAAATCACCAATAACGGTGGACATAACGTGGCACCATACGTTCACGGTAGTTTAGTAGTCTGGAATCGACACAGCTCAGATGGTCAAAAGACAATTGAAATGTACGACGTAGATACTCGTTCATACGTTTCGGTACCAGACGCTGAAGGTCTGTCTGTTTCAAATCCGCGTATGGTGTTTGTCTTTGACTCATTAACACCAGAAGGGGATATCATTACTAAAGGGTATGACGTTCTGTCTCGTAAATTTATTGACCTCGATAGTCTACCGGTAAATCTACCTGATGAGATACCAAATTCAGATAGTACGGGTGAGACTCGCGCTCTTATTCAGTCCAAACCAACAGTCAAGACAGATATTGAGGAACTGACCGAGCCGGAGATTGATGTACCTACAACCGGGCCAATGCCTGAACCAGAGCTTGAAGCGTTGACACTTGATTTATCAACTACTACCACAGAAGTAGCTACCAGCAGCACACCAGAAATAGTTGAGACCATGGCTGAATATGAGCTTGTAATAGAGCCGTATAACGGAACAACTACTTCGTCAAGTAGTGAACAAACGAACCAATAGATACTAAGGCTCAAGGTATACTAATACTATCCGTATGAAATTTCGGGGTTTGTTTTATGTAACAAAAAAAGCCATCGTCTCGGTTTTAATGATGGCGATGGTTTTGGAGGTATCAGGCATGACGCTTGGTGTTGTTTTTGAGCGCCTGGTTAATATCGCCGAGGCAGCTCAAGTGGTCATTGAGGCCAGTCCCAATACCACTGCTTCAGGACACACCAAGGCTGGTAGTGGTGTTGTCTTTATTGATGACCAGATTGGCTACAAGTTCTATAAAGCCGGATCAGCACCCGATAACGGTATGTGTGTTTATAGCAAGACTACAGATGGGGGAAATACTTGGGGGGCAAGAGTGCGGGTCGATAGTCAGACTGACTGTGTGGCAGTATCGGTTTGGTACGACCAGTGGACTCCTGGTGATACTGGTACCATAATTCACATTGCTACTTTTGATACTGGTAACGATGAGATTTTTTACAATAACCTTGACACTTCTACCGACACATTACTTGTGTCCACTAGTATCAGTACTATGCCCGGGGTCGCCACTACCTACGCAGCGGGCACAAACGTTGTCTCAATCACTAAAGGAACTGACGGCACTGTTTATATAAACATAGACGACAGTAATGGTACTCATATCCGACGCTGCTCCACCAGTTGTGGCGTTAGTGGTAACTGGTCTGCAACTGGTACAGCCCCCCAAGGCAACGCTAACAGTTGGTCTTTGCTTATGCCACTACCAAGTGGAAGTGTTTTGCTCATCAATCGTAGTACCACACATGTTATCCGTTCCAGTACTTGGAATGGTTCTTCTTGGTCTGGTTTTAATACTATTGACGCCGCCTCAGCTGGAAATGCCACTTATGACGTAGGTATGGCTGCAACTGTCGATATTGCTAGCGGTGATATTTATTTGGTTTACGCTGCTGATAACAATGAGTTTGTGACTGCTGATCATGATATCCGCACCGCTATATTTTCTGCTGGTTCATGGTCTGCTACCGCAAACGTGTTTACCAACATCGCTGGGCGCGGACTACATCAGGTAGCTGTAGGGCGTGATCTTAACAATGGTGATATATACGCTGCCTATTCCATTCGTGACACCCTCGCTACAGCTTCCACCGGACGAGTTTACTATAGACGTTCAACTGACAATATGAATACCTGGGATGCTGAAGCTGGCCCACTCACAACTACTGCTGGTGATTTGTACGGCGTTGATATGAACCTCATGGGTTATGAAAGACTGTATACAACCTGGTATAACGCATCAGGAGCTTTGGACTTGTATGGAGAGACAGTAGCTGACATTGGCCCGCAGATTATTCTCACCGGTCTTGGCACTCAAGTTAGTCAAGTAAGAAATTCTGTGACTGATCAGTATATTGGCGGTTCATTTAGTTTGGATGCCAAGTCGGCTCAGACCGTCTCATCAATTGTGATTTCAGAAAATGGAACTCTAGATGCCCAGGGCTCGGTCAGTAATGTGCGTCTGTTTTATGATCTTGATACTTCCTCTCCCTACGATTGTAGTTCTGAAAGTTATGCGGGAGGGGATTCACAATTTGGCGGTACTGTCTCAGGTGGATTTTCTGGTGCTGATGGTGTGGCTTCGTTTACAGCGTCACCAGTTTCAATCAATACAACTCAGACAATGTGTTTTTATGTAGTGTTTGATATCAATAGCAATGCCCAAGACGGAGACACTATAGAAATTTTGGTAGCTGATCCAGTTAACGACATTCTCGTTTCGGGAGGACTGGAAGTGTTTCCTTCATCGGCAGTGCTACTTCCTGGTACGACCACTGTAGTGGATTCCAGCCTTACTCAATTTGCTTATCATTGGCGTAATGATGATGGTTCTGAAAGTGGAGCCACTTCAGCGACTGGTGGCACCGAGAATACTCCATTAACGTCATTACAAAAAGAGGAATTAATTAGACTCCGTCTTGGTATTGCCAATCAAGGTTCAACTAGTAGCGTACCTACTACTTATAGTCTTGAGTATGGTGTGGCGGCACCAAGTTGTACAGATATTGTCACTTGGTCGACAGTGGGTGATGTGAGTGCCGTGTGGCAAATGGCTGACTCGTCCAATATTACTGATGGCTCAGATACTACCGACATAACTGTTGGTAACGGCGGACTGACAAATTTGCCAAGTACAAACTACCTAACAACTAACGGAGCCCTGCGTGACAGTAACAACACCACACCGTCACTGACCCTTAATCAGAATGACTTTTTTGAAGCAGAATTTTCTATTATGGCTTCAAGTACAGCCGAGGAGGGATTGACCTATTGTTTCCGTATCACTGGCGGGGGTCAGCCTCTGAGTGTGTATTCAAATTACCCAACTGTTACTATCAATTCGGATGTTACTGTATCCAGTCTGGGTACTCTTACTACCAATGCCACCGTTGGTGCTAGTGATGTTTATGCCGGCGGTAGTTTTGCCATTATTGAAAACTCCTCATCACGTAACATAACTTCAGTTACGGTCACTGAACTTGGCACAATTGATGAAGTGGCTGGGCTGGATAATATTAGGTTGTATTATGATTTAGATAGCAGTGCTCCTTATAACTGCTCATCGGAGACTTATGCTGGTACCGAAAGTCAGTATGGTAGTACCGTCACTGGAGGGTTTACCGATACTGCCGGCAGCGCGATTTTTACAGACTCAGTCATAAGTTCAACCACTGCCACACTTTGTTTGTATGTGGTCTATGACGTTTCGGCTGACGCCAATAACGGTGATACCATCAGTCTAGCTATTAATTCTCCAGCCACCGACGTGGCGGCTAGTGGTGGGGCTAGTATTGGACCATCTGGTCAAGTGATGATCTCTGGAGAGACAACGGTGGTTGGTCCAATTCTTACTCAAACAAACTACCATTGGCGAAATGATAATGGGAACGAAACAGCAGCTACTTCAGCCACTGGTGGCACCGAAAACACCCTTCTGTCTGACTTTAGTCTTGAGTCGCCAATTCGTCTACGCTTAGCGGTTACAAACACTGGAAGTGTAACTGGTCCTGAGAATAGATTTAGGCTAGAGTACGCACCACGTATTACTACTTGTGATACCGCTACAGTTTGGACAGACGTTGATTCATCACTTGATGGTTGGGATATGTTTGACTCTACTTTTTTGACTAATGGTAGCGATACCACCAACTTGGCTGTAGGTAGTGGAGGAGTCAGTAATTCACCTGGTACCTTTATTACTCCCAATGGTGGCGTGCGTGACACTGAATCCCTATCAGCCAGCACAAGTATTCCTACCAATGACTATGTTGAACTTGAATACAGTATAACTTCGACTGAATTTACCTCATACGGGACAACTTATTGTTTTAGAGTGTCGGCTAATGGTACACCGTTGTCTGTGTACACTAACTATGCAGAAATAACTACTGCTCCCAAACGTGACTTCAAAATTCAGCGCGGCATAACCCAAGTCTCAGGCACCAGTGCAACTTTGGTGGCTGGTACAGACTATGTAGCTCCGGCCAGTTCAAGCCTGGCTTTTGTGCGCATCACAAATTCACACCAGACGGGTGCGGGTAACACCTCAGCCACTGCCGGACAAAACGCTGACGATGTCACTGCTTACATATCAAATCCAGAGAATTTACTTACCAGCTTTACCATTACCAGGCCTCCAGCTGCCACCTCAAACACCAGAGTAGAGTGGGAGATTGTTGAGTTTATCGGAAAGCAAGATACTGACAACGAGATAAGGGTACGTTCGGTTGGTACTGTCTCTTATACGACAGCTACTGTTGTTGCTACTGGAACACCGGTGACTGGAATAACTAACGATAGTGACGTGGTGGTCTTTGTGACTGGCGTCGAAAACCGTAATGCTTCTCGAAACTTTTACGCTGGTCTAGTGACATCCGAGTGGGACAGTGTGACTCAGTCGCCTGTATTTAGACGTGGTGCCTCTGGTGCCAGTATTGCTAATGTTAGTTATGCGGTAGTTGAATTTGTGGGTACTAATTGGCAGATACAACGAGCAGAACATAGTTACGCTGCTGCCGGTGTCACTGAAACCGAAAGTATCACCGCTGTGAATAGCTTGGCTCGGACTTTTTTGCATGTTCAGAAACGGATGGGTGCTACCACCAACGTCGTGCATTTTGGTCACGAAGTATGGCTGTCTAGTATTGGGGCAATTTCTTTCCAACTAGAAACAGGCGCCAGTGTGGCAGTTGAACAAACTTCCGTAGCTTGGGTAGTCGAAAATATTCAGAGTGGTTTAGGTGAAATGAATGTGCAGCGCTCCAATGGTGCCACTAACGGTGGAACTGGGCCGTTAACTCTGACTGTAAACTTACCAACGCCAGTGGCTTCGGTAAATAATACCTCCATTATGGCCAATACTAGAGCAGCTGGAGCCAACACTACCTACCCAAGACCATTGGCGGGCTTTGGGCTCACTAGTACCTCTACTTACACAATTTGGCGTAGTAACACTGGTACCAACATGACGTATCGAGTAGAACTGATTGAATGGCCAGTGGCTGATTTGTCACTTCGTCAGAATTATTATCGTTTTTATGTCAATAATGGTGAACTAACTCCAACGGAAGCCTGGCCACCAAATCTGGCTGGTCTAGGAGAGAATACCTCAATTACCATTGCAGACGAACCACTTGGTACTGGCGATCGGGTACGAATCAGAATGACGGTCAGAACTAGTAACGCCAATATGCCCGCTGGGTTTGTTAACTTTAAATTACAATATGGAGTGCGCGCTACTACTTGTTCGGCTATAGATAGTGGTTCGTGGTTTGATGTTGGAGCCATTAGTAGTGGTACAGTCTGGCGTGGTTTTGCCTCAGCCACTACCACCGATGGACAATCATTGTCTACCAATCCCCCAAATCCTGGAGATTTGTTAATTTCGGTAGCTGATATTTCTGGTTCGTTGGCTCAACAAAATCCTACAGTAGCCAATCCGTACCCAACTCTTGATGGAAATGATATTGAATACGATTGGCACCTGGAGCATAACGGCGCCATCCCACAATCAACTTATTGTTTTAGAGCCGTAAAAAGTGACGGTACTCCGCTTGATGGATATAACAACTACCCACAAATTAGAACCGCTGGTTACACCCCAGCCACTACCGTTTGGCGTTGGTATAGTGACATAAACAATGAAACACCAGTGACGCCACTGGCTCTTGAGGAGGTGGCTCCAACTAATATCGCCAACAATGATACATTGGCCCTCCGCATTGCCGTGACTGAGCGACGAAACGTTCAGGGTGACAATATAAAATTCAAACTTCAATATTCAGAGGATCCAACTTTCGCCACCGCCTATGATGTGACGGCCACTTCTAGCTGCTTGGAGGGATCACTGTGGTGCTACGCCGAAGGGTCTTCTCCAGATAATCAAACCATCACCACTAGTGTACTTACTGGTAGTGATAGCTGTGTGGCTGGGGCTGGATTTGGTTGTGGAGTTCACAACTCATCAGGAGAGTACGCCACTGGCGACATTCATTATGCCAGTACCACCAAGGAGCACAGCTTCACTATCAGACAGGTGGCAGCACGAGTGCAGGCCGTGTATTATTTCCGCTTATATGATGTGTCAAACGACGCTCCGGTAAATCATGTCGACAGTAATACATTTCCGTCGCTCGTGATTGAAGGGCCGTATTTGAACTTCTCCCTAAGTGGGCTACCCTCAGGCACTTCAACAGCAGGAGTAATAACCGACGTCCCGTCTTCTCCAACTGGTATTGGGTTTGGCTTTCTTAATCTCGGCACTGAGTATATCGGTGCTCATCGTGTCACAGTAGAAAGTAATGCTACTGAGGGCTATCAGTTATTTAAGTTTGCTCGTCAGCAACTTCAAAGTCAGGCTGGGGTATTTATCCCGCCAATTGCGGCCACTAACTTGGTTCCTGATAGTTGGGCGGACGCCTGTGCTCCAACTTCAACTGGCTGCTTCGGTTATCATGTGACTGATCCAACTCTCAAAAATGGCTCTACTCGCTTTGCGGCCACAGACACTTATGCGGCACTGGAAACCACTCCAGTTGAGGTGATGTATAGTGGAATTCCAAGTTCTGATACCCATGATATAGTGTATCGAATAAAGGTTAATCAGCTTCAGCCAGCCGGATCATATGAAACCGAAATTGTTTACTTAGCCGTACCATCGTATTAGTTACCTATGAATTCAAAAAATTTCTTTGCGCTTATCTTTGTCCTCCTGGTTCTGCCGTTTGCTTCGGTACAGGCTGAATACTCAGTTTCACCAATGATTATTGATATCGAGGCTGAGCCACACGACACTTTTACCAAAACTCTTACCATAACCAACTTTGACAGCCGGCCAGTCAGGCTGTACGCCTCAGTAAACGAAATTACTGTTGGTGACGAGAGTGAAATAAAAAGTTTTGTACCAGCTTCCATGAGTGAGCGAACCACCGCTGTTACAAGTTGGATTGAAATTACCCGCGGTCGAATTGAATTACCAGCGGGAGAAACAACCGAAGTTCCACTCACAATTAGAGTCAATCAAAAGGCACCGCCTGGTACTTACCACGCTTTTGTCGGCTTTGCTGCTGGATCAAATCGTGATATTGCTCAAGCCAAGGTGCTCGAGGGGCAGGGAATGGGTGCTGTGATTCGCATTGTGGTTGGTTCTAAACAAGAAGAGTTTCTTCGTCTGGTGTCATTTACTACCGACCGCTTCAGTATTTCGCCCGACAAAGGCCAGATAACTTATATTCTTGAAAACACTGGTGATGTGCCGCTTCAACCGACCGGCGACGTGATTATTTATGATTCTCGCGGCCGAGAGCTCACCTCAGTTTCTCTTGAGGACGAGTCAAAGACTATTATCGCCCCTGGCGAGAAGGTCACTTATACCAAACCGCTACCTTTTATGAACCGGTTAGGTAAAAATAAGGCTTATTTGTCACTAGAATACGGAGTACAAAACCGGGCAGCTCTTTATGACACTAATTTTTACTATTCAATACCTTGGTTCTATTTGGTCATTATCATGGTATTATTAGCCATAGTTTTAACCATTTTGGTAATCTTGCTCCGTCGAAATCTTAAACGTTCAAGTTATGTTGAAGAGGCAGAGCCACAAGATGTTCCAATGTTTGTCGGTAAGAAACGTGAGCACAATGAATACGATCATGACATCAATCTCAAGGGCGGGGCTTAAATTTTTTGGAGTACTAGTCCTTGGTTTTGTTGTCTTTGGTGCAAACGCGGTTCAGGCTCAAGAGTCGCTTACACTGAGCATCTCGCCGTCACTCTTTGATATGTCCGTAAATCCTGGACAGGAGTGGCGTAGTAATCTTCGGGTTATTAACGTAAACGATTACGACCTAACTGTTTATGTTGATGTGGTGAACTTTGTGCCCCGCGGTGAGAGTGGAGAAGGTAGGTTTATGCCGGTTACTCCAGGTGAGGGTGAAGGGGTTACTTTGGCCGAGTGGTTCACAATCGAACGTGGTGCCATCATAGTCCCACGTGAACAATCACTAGAAATTCCTTTTTCAGTTCGTGTACCATTTGATGCTAGTCCAGGTGGACACTTCGCAGCAATTCTTGTTGGCACCAAACCGCCAACTCCTGAAGCTGGACAAGCGAAGGTTCAAACTTCACAGATGGTCACTTCACTTTTCTTTGCTAGGGTAGCTGGAGACATTATTGAAGAAGGTACCATTCGTGAATTTACCACCACTGATCGTTTCCTCGGATCTCCAGAAGTAACTTTTGATCTTCGTTTTGAAAACAAAGGTAATGTTCACCTGCAACCACAGGGAGAAATTAAAATCACCAACATGTGGGGTGAAGAGCGTGGTTTAATCCCAATTAATCAAGCTTCACAGTTTGGTAACGTTTTGCCCGAGAGTATTCGTAAATTTACTTTTTCTTGGAAAGGAGAATGGTCAATGGCTGATATTGGCCGCTACACCGCAGTAGCCACTTTAGCTTATGGTAGTGAATCGCGGCAATTCGCTTCCATGCAAACCGAGTTTTGGGTGATTCCATTCAAATTATTATTTGGTATTTTGCTCGGATTAGTACTCTTCGGGGCACTAATTAGTTGGTTTGTTCGTCTATATGTACGACACATGCTGGTGATGGCGGGTATTAATGTAGAAGAATATCAGGCAGCCAAAAAGAACGGCTTGGTGGTAGAAAAATTCCGTGCCCAAAAAGCGGTTAAGCTTCATACGCCTGTGACCAGAGGTTATGTTGATTTAAAACTTCACTTGGCAACAGCCAAAGATGCCCTGGGTTATTTGCGTCAAATTCTGGTGTTTATTAAAAAGTACCAACTATTCTTTATTGGTATTCTAGTGATAGGAATATTTATTGGTTTTATTGCCTGGTATGTCGGAAGCGCTACCACTAATCAACGTAATTACGAAGTGGTGTATGAAAATGCTGATAGTAATGTGACTTTGACATCGGAAGAGATTATTTATAATCAGCTCCGTAACGAGCGCAAGCTAAGTCAGTTCACTGTCAGTGAACACCTGCCACCGGTGGCGGTCATTAATCGGAGTGGTGTACCTGGTCTTGGAGCTGAGGTGAGACTCAAACTTGAAGCTCTTGGTTATAAGGTAACCACCTTAAAGTCAGAAACCACTAGTCCACAAAAACGTACGGTTGTTATCTATAAGGCTGGAGAAGAGACCGAAGCTCTTCGTCTCAGTTCAGTCTTAAATAATGCTCCTATTTCAACGTACGAAACAAACGACGTTAGTGATAAAACTTTGACCGTCTACGTTGGAGATGATGCGAAGCGTGAATAAGTGATATACTAACAATAGTTACAAGCATAATATTTTAACTATGGACAAGCGAACAATACTTCTAGTAGTAAGTTTTTTTCTACTTATCATCGTAGGGATGTTTGTGTTTGCCTACTTGAAGCGAGCTGAGATGGTGCAAACACCAGTCGTAGAAACTCCAGTTGAAGAAGAAGTAGTGCTCTACCCAGGCATTACTCGAATTGATGCCAAGCATTACATCATTGATGGTGAACATACTTTTGCTGGTGAACTTGTTCTTCCAACACCATGTGACTTGCTTGAGGTTGATACAACGGTTCGAGAATCATATCCAGAGCAAATCGTCCTTAATTTTAATGTCATCAATAACTCAGAGATGTGTGCGCAAGTTATGACTACACAGCGGTTTATCACAGAGTCAGTCGCCGCTTCACCTGAAGCTACAGTAACGGCTACTTTCATGGGTAGAGTGGTTGAACTAAATCTAATTCCGGCCGCTCCGGGAGAAAGACCAGAAGAGTTTGAGTTATTTATTAAGGGGTAAGTCAAAGTCATGAGTAGTTATCAAAAAAAAGTATTGGGCGGGCTGTTTTTACTATTGGCCCTTGGGGCAGTAGCTACTTACTTTATCGTCAGTAAAAGCAACAATAAAATTAACGAAGACACGGTGGCACTTTTCTCTAACCCAGAAGGGGAAGCGCCTTACACTGACTTACTTGGTAATCCAGTGTCATTAGAGCAGTACTTAGGAAGGACTTTGGTGGTAGCTACTTGGGCATCATGGTCTCCGTTTTCTACAGCGGACCTAAATACACTTTCTGAGCTCAGTAGTGAATTTTCAGATGAGGAAGTGGTCTTCATGGCGATTAATCGTAAAGAATCCAAAGAGCAAGCTGCTCGTTTCTTACAGACACTACAAAATATAACTGGAGTAGTGATGGTGCTTGATCCTCGCGATGCGTTTTATCTGACAGTAGGAGGCTACGCCATGCCTGAAGTAGTAATTTACAACCGTAAAGGGGAAGTAGTTGAACATTTCCGTGGCGTAGCCAACAAAGCGGACATTAAAACTGTGGTAGAGAGCATAATTAACTCTAAATAAAGCAGAAACAAAGAGCGCAGAGCGCGATTATGTTTTGCTTAGGCAGACACAACCTTAGTTTCGACCCCGCAGGGAGAAACTAAGGTATGTGGTCCGCCAGGTACTTGAAGCTACCACTATAAGTAATAATCTTATACAAGCGCTTAATCAGATTAGACTTCGCAGGGAGCTGTCAGCTGAAGCGGCCTTCCAGACAAATCCCTGGAACTGGAACTCCTTTGATAATTAAAAAGGCTCAAAATAGACTTATTTTCTATGTATCATTAATGATACATAGAATTATGTATAAATAGTTGCAGAAAAGCGAAGAATTAAAACAAATTAATTAGCATCAAGGCAGCTAAAGCTAGATTTGCATAAACTCAAAAAATGTGCTCTAGTATGAGCAGGTAAGTTCATTGTTACCAATTGCCGCGCCCCTTTCATTTTACATGATGGCCTTTTCGAAAAGGGTCTCAGGGTCGCAATACACTTTGTATGCGAAAAGCAATTGGTTTTGTGATAATCCTTTGGGCACTATCACACTTTTTGAGCCAGACATTTTCAGCATTAAATTCCGCTGCAGCACAAAGTTTCAAAACAATCGAAACTGCAGCCAGGGTCGCTGAAATTCAACTGATTCAATAACGTTCACGAGGACTAGGTATACCCAGTGTATATACCTAGTCCTTTTTGTATTGTCTTGCTATAGTTATGGTATGTCTATGAGTAGAGTTGTTGAATACGCGTTCTTCTTTGCTTTGCTAGCTGGAGCGGGATATTTTGTGTGGATTATCCTCTCACCATTTATAAGCGCTCTAGCGCTCTCTACCGTTATTGTAACCATCTGTTACCCAATGTATGAGCGGATTAAGTCACGCGTCTACAAACAAAATAAAACTCTAGCGGCCGCTATCTCCACTTTGGCTGTTGTCGTGATAATTATCCTGCCACTAATCTTCATCTCTTCACTGTTTGTAAAGGAATTGGTTAGCTTTTATCAAACCCTCGGTGCTGGGCAAGAGCTTACCATTGAGAAATATGTCTTAAACTTTGAATCTGTTGTTCAAAACTACATTCCTAGTTTTGATTTAAATATTACTGAACAGATTCGTCAGGGTGCAGAATGGTTGGTCCGCAACATTGGCGCCATCTTTGCTGGCACTGTCTCAACAGTGTTTATTATCCTTATTTCACTCATTGGTTCGTTTTATTTCTTCCGGGATGGTCGTGAGTTCTTAAAGATTGCTGTAAAGATTAGTCCATTACCTGACAAGGATGATGAGGTTATATTTGGAAGATTAGCGGTGGCAGTACGAACGGTAGCTACTGGAGTAGTACTGGTCTCGCTTATTCAAGGAACGTTGGCGGCGATCGGATTTACTATATTTGGTATTGATAGAGCTGTCCTGTGGGGTGCGGTCGGGGCGATACTAGCCATGATTCCTGGTCTTGGTACTTTGGCAATTATGGTGCCGGGAATATTCTTCTTGGCTATTTCTGGTGCTGTCCCAGCGGCAATTGGATTGGCTATTTGGACAGTAGTGACGGTTATCGTCGTTGATAACATAATCGCTCCACACCTTATGAGTCGTGGCAATAACCTTCATCCTTTTATTATGTTGACGTCTGTTATGGGCGGTATTTCAACTTTTGGTCCGATTGGCTTTATCATCGGTCCGGTGATAGTAACTCTCTTTACTGTGCTGCTTGAAGTGTATAATCAGTATCTGGCCAGAGAGAAAAAACGTGGATAGCAATTTCTATCATGATTCAAAAGCAAGACATTGAAACAATTCTAAAAATTAATGGTGTAGCTCCGACTGCACCCGATGAGGAAATTCGTTCTGTGCTGCTTAGTGCTCGCTATAACAATGATGAGGTAGATACGGCGATGATGGTATTGCGTGAAAATAGTAAGACCCACGAGACTCGCGTAGACGGACTTCATAAAATTTTTCATACAGACGAAGCTTTGAAGCCATCAGAAATTTCATCTTTACTTGGCATTGAAGTACAGTTGGACGATTTTACAATTCAAAACAACCGACGACGTGATATGTCCTTCATCCAGACCACGGTAGTGACAATCGTAGCGACCTTATTGGCGGTGGCTGGTGTAGCCTTTGCTATGTATTACTACCAGGTTGGTATGTTCCACCCAACTGTCTCAATGTTTGGTAATTAGTTATGTCGATTTGGTACAAGCTATCACTTATCTGCTCACTATTAATTGCGTTTCAATTTTTTTGGCCAATAACCAGTGTGTCATTTTTGGAAATTGATGAAGAGGTTTTAGGTAATCTTACTTCAGAGCAGTCACCTGCACCTGAACTTATAAATACTAAAACAAACGTGTATTTTTTTGGTGATATCATGTTGGCGCGTGATGTAGAGAGGAGAATGAGGCAAAGTGGTGTGGATTTTCCCTTTGCCCAATTTTCAATTCCGTCGACCTCATATGCGGTGGCAAACTTTGAATCAGCTATACCAGAGACACATGTACCGACTGCCAATAACACTTTCCGGTTTTCTACACCTGTGGCTAGCTTAGAAGCGGTGGCGGCCGCTGGGTTTACACACTTGGGGTTAGCCAACAATCACACCTTTGATTTTGGATTGGCTGGATACAACCACACTGTGAGTGCGGTTTGGGATAGGGGATTGGTACCATTTGGTCACCCAAGTGTAGTTTCTGAACCGTCCTATACAGTGATTGAGGTTGATGATAAGGAGGTGGGAGTATTAGCTCTTCATACTCTATATAGTTATCCAACCAAAGAAACATTAGCTCCTGTGTTTCAAGTTATGCAGGAGGAGACCGATATTCAAGTAGCGTATGTACACTGGGGGGAAGAATATGTTGATACCCCAACCTTGGCCCAACGAAATTTTGCGAAGCTCTTGGCGGAATTAGGTATTGATTTAGTCATTGGCCACCATCCACACGTGGTGCAAGGCCTAGAAATGATTGAAAATACCCTAATTGTCTACTCTTTGGGTAATTTCATCTTTGATCAATATTTCTCACTAGCCGTCCAGCAAGGATTGGTTACTAAATTGGTGCTAGGAGAGCAAAATTACCTAGAAATCATACCGGTATCTAGCCTGGAAACACGCAACCAACCTACTCAAATGAGCGCCCAAAATAAGGCTGAATTTCTAGAATATCTAGCTTCTATTAGTGATCCAAGTCTTAAAGAGAGCATACTCTTGGGACGTGTACCGCTCGCTTCTTTGCTTGCAATTACCCCTGAAGTCGTTATTATGACAGAATAATTAAATATTGTATGTTGAGCAAATTTGAAATGGTAGGAATCGGACTAAGTGTGCTATTAATGGCACTGGCTTTGTATTTGATTCGAGTAGAAACTTCGTTTTTGACTGCTGCCACTGGAACTCAGTTAGCGTCAGTTAATCAAAGTAACGTAGTGGTAGTTGGTAGTGGAGATGATATTAATAATGAACGTGCAGCAGCTCTCAGAACTGCCTCTGATGCACGTGGTAACATCAAAAGTCTTGTGATTGACGACATTGTAGTTGGAAATGGTGATGAAGTAAAAGTGGGTGACACAGTTGAGGTGCATTACATCGGAACCCTTCAAGGTGGACTTGAGTTTGATAACTCAAAGAAGCGAGGTGAGACCTTTGAATTCACTGTTGGTGAAGGACGAGTTATTGCTGGTTGGGAGCAAGGTTTAATTGGCATGAAAGTTGGTGGACAACGAATTCTCGTCATCCCACCTGAACTAGCTTACGGAAACCAAGCTATTGGTCCAATCCCGGCTAATTCAACTCTTGTCTTCGCTATTGAGCTTATATCAATCAACAAGTAAGCACCATAATCACTAAGTATGCCGGTCACAAGCCGGCATTCTTGTTTTCACATGTCAGCACCAGTCACATTTACCATTGAAAAGAAACTCCCAGGCACTCTAGCTCGGGTTGGGGTTATTCATACTCCGCATGGCGACATACAGACGCCAGCTTTTGTGACAGTTGGAACTAAAGCCACTATCAAAGGCGTGACTCCAGAAGAAATGCAGCAATATGTTGGTAATCAAGTGGCCTTGGCTAACACCTATCATCTTTTCTTACAACCAGGACATGAGGTCATTAAGGCTGCAGGTGGCCTACATAAGTTCGCTAACTGGCAACTGCCAACCATCACTGACTCCGGCGGATTTCAAGTGTTTTCACTTGGTGCCGCCTTTGGAAAGGGTGTTACTAAGTTTGCTAAAGGCGAAGCTCCAGAAGCTGAGTCGGTAAATAAAAAGGGGATTAACGTCTACTCGCGTGAAGCTGCTACTGAGCACGGCAAGCTTTGCATCATCGATGAAGAAGGTGTTACTTTTACTTCGCATATTGATGGTTCAATGCATCGCTTCACAGCTGAACGCTCAATTGAAATTCAGCAAGCTATTGGGGCAGACATTATCATTGCGTTTGATGAATGTACTAGTCCAAGTGCTGATTATGAATACCAAAAAGAAGCAATGGACAGAACCCATCGCTGGGCTAAGCGTAGTCTCATGGCTCATAAGCAAAACTATCAAGCTATTAAGAAGCAGGGCTTGTATGGTGTTGTTCAAGGAGGGCGCTTTACCGACTTACGGAAGGAGAGTGCTCGAGTGCTTGGCGATATGGGCTTTGATGGTTATGGTATTGGTGGCTCATTCAGTAAAGAAGACTTAGGTGACTCACTCAAGGTCGTAAATGAAATTCTTCCCGAAGATAAGCCGCGTCACTTACTTGGTATTGGTGAACCAGAAGATATTGTTGAAGGGGTACTCAAAGGCTGTGACACTTTTGACTGCGTCGCCCCAACTCGTATTGGCCGCACTGGTACAATCTACGCTTATACTGGACGTACCAAGACCTCAGCTTGCGGTACGATTACCTATCCTGAGACCGTTAAGCTAAATTTACGAAATCAAAAATTTGCTAACGACCACTCACTAATTGACCCACTGTCTGATGGACATGTAGCGCAGACTTATACCAAAGCCTATGTCTCGCATCTCTTCAGAGCGGGTGAAATGCTCGGTCCACAGCTGGCCTCAATTCACAACCTTCACTTCATCGTGAATTTTACAAAGAAACTCCGTGAACAGTTGTTAAAAATTTAAAAAAGCTCTGGTGTACACCAGAGCTTTTTTATGACATAGTTTCAATATCTTGAACCAGTTCCAGAAAGGAGGACCAAATGCTGGATGATCTCAAGCAAGTTATTTTTGAACATCGACACCGGCGAAACTTCTTTCGACTGGTAACCCGGAGTTTTAGAGAAGACTCCGATGAGTTTAAGCTCATTGTCAAAGCCTACTTTGTCGCCCGGGATGAGTTCTTCATAGTTAGGCGCAAGGATGGTACTCGTTACTTCTATCACAAGGTAGCGGTGGCGGTAATCATTATGGCCTATCTTGGTATTAAGGACGCCAACCTTATCGTGGCTGCGCTGCTACATGACCTCATTGAGGACAGAAAGGGTTGGACCAAGAGACGGATTGAACGAATGTTCAATGCCGATGTGGCTGTACTGGTTGAGGCAGTAACTAAACCAGACCGAAAACTATATGGTTCTGATCATAAGTTTGAAACGGCAACTTTTGCCAAAGTGCGGGCTGCTGGTTATCGCGCCATCGTGCTCAAGCTCGCTGATAGACTCCATAATATGATTACGTTGTGGGGAACTCCAGAAAAGAAGCTGTTGAAGACAGAAGAAACCATTGACCACGTACTTCCGCTCGCGCGCAAGGTCGACCGGTTGTGGAAAGAGCTTTTGCTCGCCTGTACTCCGCACATCAGTCACAATAAAGAGGGTGACTCCTAACCAGCCAACGTACCAAAATACGTTGGCTTTTTTTCTTTATAAATACAAGCTATACTCTTTCTATGGAATTTAAACTCGCCACCGACAAAAAGCCAGCTGGAGACCAGCCACAGGCTATAGAAAAGCTCGTAAAGGGTATAAAAAATGGTGAGACCCACCAGACTCTCCTTGGTGTAACTGGTTCTGGAAAGACCTATACCGCCGCCAATGTAATTCAGCAGATAGGAAAGCCGGCTCTGGTAATTGCCCACAACAAGACACTAGCGGCTCAGCTGGCGCAAGAGTACCGTGACTTCTTCCCAGAAAACGCCGTACACTTCTTCGTGTCGTACTACGACTACTACCAACCAGAGGCCTATATGCCGACCTCTGACACCTATATCGAAAAAGAAGCGCAGATTAACGAAGAGATTGACCGTCTCCGCCATGCCTCAACTCAAGCCTTGCTCACACGAAAGGATGTGATTATCGTAGCGTCTGTGTCGTGTATCTATGGCCTTGGGGCTCCAGCAGAATACTTGAAGAGACACATGAAAATTGAGCGTGGTTTCAAGACTACTCGCGCTGATATGCTACGAAGATTGATTGATATGTACTTTGAGCGTACTAACGCTGATTTAGTGCCAGGACACTTTAGAGCCGTTGGAAACACCATCGAAATAATGCCTACCAACGAACGGGTGATTTATCGTCTAGGTTTTACTGGTGACAGTGTTACAAGTATTACCAAAATTGATGCTATAACCAGAGCCATTATTGAAGAATCAGAGACTTTTTTCCTCTTTCCAGCCAAACACTTTGTTACTCCAGAACATGAGCGCAAGATAGCTATTGAAGAAATTCAGCAAGAACTTGAGGTTCAACTAGCTAAGTTCAAATCAGAAGGTAAGTTGCTAGAGGCAGAACGACTACGAAGACGGACTCAACATGACCTTGCTCTCATGCGTGAGGTTGGCTACTGCAATGGGATTGAAAATTACTCTCGTCACTTCGATAGACGCAAATCTGGTGAAGCTCCATACACACTGCTTTCTTACTTCCCACACAAAGAAGACGGTACACCTGACTTCATCACCATCATCGATGAATCACATGTTTCTATTCCACAAATTAATGGCATGTACGCTGGTGACCGCTCACGTAAAGACACGCTAGTAGAGTTCGGTTTTCGTCTGCCTTCAGCGGTTGATAACCGCCCCCTTAAATTTGCTGAATTTGAAGCTAATATTGGTCAACGAATCTATACTTCAGCCACACCTGGTAAGTATGAGTATGAGAAGGCGGCGGAGTCTGGTATCGGAATGGTAGAGCAAATCATTCGTCCAACAGGACTAGTAGATCCAGCCATCGACATCCGCCCAATTACTGAAGTTGGTACTTACCCTGGCCAAATTAAAGATTTTATCGACGAAGCAGAAAAGGTAATTAAGGGTGGGGCCCGTGTACTTACTACTACTCTGACCAAGAAAATGGCTGAGGACTTATCAGAGTTCTTAACTGAACGTGGTATCAGTACCAAGTACATCCATAGTGACGTTGATACCATCGAACGTATTGAAATCCTGACTGACTTTAGACGCGGTAAGTTTGATTGTTTGGTCGGCGTTAACTTGCTACGAGAAGGTCTAGACCTACCAGAAGTTGAGCTAGTAGCTATTCTTGATGCCGATAAGCAAGGTTTTCTTCGCAGTGAGACAGCGCTTATTCAGACCATTGGACGAGCTGCTCGTAACGTCAATGGTCGAGTTATTCTCTACGCCGATGAGATGACTCCGGCGCTTGATAAGGCTATTGGCGAGACAACACGGCGCCGTAACAGACAGCTGGCCTATAACAAGGAACATGGTATTACCCCAAAGACTATCGCCAAAGAAATTAAATCTATTACAGACCAAATGCGTACCGAGCATGATGAGACTGTAGATACCCTGCTCAAGGTTGATATGGATTTGTTCCAAAAGAATCCTAAAGGTGTGCTCAAAGAGAAAAAGCGACAAATGGATGAAGCTGTGGCAATCTTGGATTTTGAAACTGCCGCTATTATTCGAGATGAAATTAGAATTCTTGAAGCCAGTGTAACCAAAAAGTCGAAGAAGAAAACAACTAAGTAATGTTAGTTCGCCAAGCAAGGGGCTTAGTTGTGCGATTCTATTTGAGATGGGTTCTGGTATTGTATACTTAATACATAAAAATATTTTATGACAGACAATAAAGACAAGGTGCACGGCAAAAGTTTTGTAATTTTTGGAGGTGATGTCCAAATAATAAATTCAGCAGAGCGAATGCTATCGTCTGCCGGAGCAACAGTAGTTGCCATCACCACTGGTCGAGAAGGTCTGTCTAAAGTCCAAAGTATTCATCCCGATGCCATCATTATTGATGATACTGTCACTGATATTGAGATGGATGAGATAATTGCCACCCTGCAAGCTGATGAGTCCACCAAGCTCATTCCGCTTATTATGATTACCTCACTACGAACCAGTGACGATTATAAAAAGTTATTTTTGGTAGGGGAGCAACATTATTTGGTACGCACTGAATTTGATGCCATGACCTTGGTATTACTGGTTGAGTCGATACTTCGCAACAAAAATAACGACGGTTCAACAGAAGTTTTTGACTTCTCTGAAGAAATTGCAGAGGAACCTCATGTAGACGCAGTTGGAGCAGTTAGGCTTTTGGTAGTAGAAGACGACCCCTTGTTGCGCAATCTGCTATCAATTAGACTACAGAAAAGTGGTATTACTCACGAATTTTGTCATTCTGGTGATAAGGCTCTGGAACAGATTTTTGAATTTAAGCCAACGGTCGTAATTCTTGATTTGATGCTTCCAGGCAAAAATGGCATGGATGTCCTACTCGACATTCGAACTAATTCAAGTATTAAAGATTTGCCAGTGATTATTTTTTCAAATAAAGACGACGACGCTGAGCGAATGCGAGCCAAATCACTCAAGGTTGATAATTTTCTAGTCAAAGCGACCACTGACCTTAGTACGCTAGTTTCGTTGATTCTTTCATACGGAAAATAGCCGTTAATAAATTGCCAATTATGGCAACTGATGCGTGTATACTATATCTAAATGGGAACTACTCTTGGTAAAAAAGAGGAGGTAAAGAAGTCTGTACGAGCCAAAAAGGTTACGGCAGTTAAACGTGTGACCAAAAAACCAGTAACCAAAAAAGTGGCTGAAATTAAAGCCAAAGACATAGCCAAAGTTACCGTTAAAAAGACAACAGCACGTACCAAAAAGACGTCTGACAGTAAAGTTTCTTCAACTCCTGAAGTAGTCTTTGTGCCAGGTCAGGCTAGTCTCCGGCTTTTGGAAAAGGTACATCTCTATACTGTATGGTACGAACAATACGTACCAAGTATGATGTCTGGTGTTGCTAAAGTCGGTGGTTATGCCTTCATTTTCTTGGGAACAGTTTTTGCTGTTTTCAGCTATATTGATGCCAAAAATATTATAACTACTCCAGCAGCGCTAATTTGTAGTGGGTCAGAGTGTGAGGATGTGCCTGATGATGCATTGCCTTCCACTGCTCCAAAAATAACTTTTCTTAACTCAATTCCAGCTACGCTAAACAGTGATACTGATTTTAAAATTACCGCTTTAAATACTACAGACCCAACCATAACTTTGACCGCCATTGAAACCGGTAATACAGTAATACTTGAACCAGCTGACCGACAAAATGAATCAGAATACCGTTTCTTAATACCGGCCGGACACCTAGCTGCAGCTACCTATAAAATTGAAGCAACTGTTCAACAGAGCGGTACGACCTATACATTTGCTGGACCAGTTTTTGCAGTTAGTCTAAAAGAACTTCCAGAAGCAGTTGTGCCAGAAGTTACTACCGCTGTAGTAGAAGAAACAGTGCTGGCAGATACTGCGGAAGAAGATGAAGTAATTACTTCTGATTCTGATTTAACATATGAAATTTCTACGTCTTCAGACGAGGAAGAGTTAGTTGATACAGAACCCGTTTCTACCACTAGAACTCTCTCACCAATTTCCATTACACTCCATGATCAGTCAGGTTCTTCATATGTAAAAATTCTAACCGGAGACTTTACGCCAAGTAAGGTTGATGTCTACAGTCAGCTTTATGCTGCTGGCCAACCACTACATCTTGGTCAAGCCACTCTAGTTCAAGGAGAATGGGTCTTTAATATATCCGCTCTTAATCTACCTCAAGCCAGTCACTATTTATACGCATCATTTGCTGCGACTGGAAAAACCTATAAAACAGAAGCGGTTAAATTTGAACCGATTACTGAAAACTTAACTTCACCAAACACCGAGACTGATTTAGCTGTCTTGGTTCAAAAGATCGAACTAGCCTTGTTAGCTTCATCAGTTGATAACGATAATCGTCGTCACTACTTCGATTTCTTTACCACCCAACCCGAAATACTGTTTACAGAAAGCGAAGAATTACTTTTTGCTAATAAAGACTTACTGACTGCAATTGATAGTAGTATGGAGCAAGATGTGGAGTCATTAAATCCACTGCTACTTCAATACGCAGCGGCAACACAGGCTGAGAGTCAGTTTATAACTACCTTAAGTAACCAGGCTTTGACTGACCATTACACTAAACAAGCTTCAACTGTAGCTAGTTTGACTGGAGAGCCGTCAGCTGTCCCTTCTATCCATACCGTAATGGCCCTACGTTATCAAATACTCAAAGATAAAGTGCGTGAAAGTGAGGAGCAAATTAAACAAGATACCAATAACCTCACGACCAAAGATTCTGATCAAGACGGTCTTTCTGATTTTGATGAAGTAGCCAATTTTGCCACAAACCCACTCTTAGCTGATACCGACAATGACGGTGTGGTTGATAGTGTTGAATTAATTCGAAACTCAGACCCGCTGGTCGTTGACCAGATTGTGGTACCTAATTTAAACAAAAATATTGAAGAGGTTACATTTGATTCGGTAGTGGAAATTGATTTAGTCTCACCGCTCGTGTCGGCCACCAATAACAATGAGCAGGAAGAATACTTTGTTACTGTTGAAGGGCGTAGTATTCCAAATTCATATGTTTACTTACTCTCGCACTCTACCGATATTGTTGGAATTGTAAAAACTGGGTCAACCGGCTTATTCTCATACACTATTGAACAGAACTTCGATATTGGCGAGCACCAACTAACGGCAGTGCTGACTGATGTAACTGGTGAGATAGTTGCTAGTAGTAAGCCACATCGCTTTGCTCGTACCCAAAACACTTTCGTAGCGGCTGCCACCATGAGTACCGCTACTCCTTTGAATAATGAATCAAACGAAGATAACGTATTACTTAATTTACTGGTGGCAGCAGTTGGAGTGATTACCTTCGGCTTTGTTTTACTATTACTCAGTAGCACTTTACGAAATCGACACCAACAAAAAGTACGGCTAGCTTAGCCAATCAGTACTTTTGCATGTTTGCTCAAAACAGTTATACTGAGTGAGTTATACCTTCACCATCATGTGAAGGCCGTATTTTATGGCTAAAAAACAAGACAAAACTAAAACTGGTTGGGAAGCAGATGAGCGGGCAAACGACCCAGGTAGCAAGATTATTATTCGTGGCGCGCGTACTCACAATCTAAAGAATATTGATGTTGAAATGCCTCGCGGCAAGATGATTGCCATCACTGGACCATCGGGCTCGGGTAAATCTTCACTAGCCTTTGATACTATTTTTGCTGAAGGTCAGCGTCGGTATGTTGAATCATTGTCTCCATATGCTAGGCAATTTTTGAACAAACTTCAAAAGCCAGATGTTGATGAAATCAGTGGACTATCACCAGCTATTTCTATTGACCAAAAATCTGCTTCTCGAAACCCACGTTCAACGGTGGCAACCGTAACTGAAATTTACGATTACTTGCGTATTCTTTATGCTCGAGTCGGCCAACCATATTGTCTTGATGTAGATGTACCAATTCAAAAGCTGTCACAAGATGAAATTCTCGGCATCATTCTAAAATCAATTGAGACTAAAGAAGTAAAAGAAGCCACCCGTAAACAATCAGAAAAGGTGATGGGTATTGAGGTGTCAAAGGGTCGAGTATCCATCTTTTCACCGGTAGTGGTTGGACGCAAGGGTGAATACTATCAACTTTTGTACGACCTACTTGGTAAGGGATATGAAGCAGTAAAAATTGATGGGCAAATTAAGCAGCTACGCGAGAAGATTGAACTAACTAAGACCAAACGTCACGACATCGATGTTCTAATTGATGAAATTTATGTCAGTGAATTTACCGACGACCCAAGGGGTTCACACGAACGCCTTTCAGAAGCTGTTGAACGTGCCCTTCATGAATCAAATGGTTTGGTAAAAATTGAAAGTCCTGATGGTTCAGTTCGTACACTGTCTGCGAAGTTTATTTGCCCAATTGACGGTTCGTCATTTCCTGAAGTTGAGCCACGTCTTTTCTCGTTCAACTCACCGTACGGAGCCTGTCCGGAATGTAATGGTCTTGGTGTAGTTGGTATCTTCCAAAGTGATGAATGTCCAGCTTGTAAGGGTGCAAGACTAAGACCTGAAGCCATGCGAGTTTACCTCGGTGGTGATGGCAAAAAGGATCTCGGTATTAATATCGTGGCTTTTACTGCCATGACTGTCAAAGAAGCGACTAGTTTTATCGACAACTTGAAGCTATCAAAGAAGCAACAGGATATTGCTTGGCCAGCCTTGCGTGAAATCATTGAGCGACTGCAGTTCATGAACAATGTCGGTATTCAGTACCTGACGCTTGATCGTCGTGCCAATACTTTATCTGGAGGAGAAGCACAGCGTATTCGATTAGCTTCTCAGCTTGGTTCTGGCTTGGTTGGTGCACTCTATGTACTGGACGAACCAACCATTGGACTTCACCAGCGAGATAATGACCGCCTGATTAAGACTTTGACTGAACTTCGTGATTTGGGCAACACTATCATTGTGGTTGAACATGATGAGGACACTATTCGTGCCTCTGACTACCTAATTGATATCGGCCCGGGGGCTGGTGTGCATGGTGGGGAAGTAATTGTGTCTGACTACCTGCCAAAACTACTGTCTTCACCAAAGAATGAATCTAAATCAGTCACACTCGACTACCTTCGTGGTGACAAAGTAATTCCAATTCCAGCTCGTCGTGAAAGTGAGAAAGGATCAATCAAAATCCGTGGCGGTAAGGCCTTTAATATCAAAAACCTTAATGTCGATATTCCACTTGGTCGGCTTATCTGTGTAACCGGAGTATCTGGCTCAGGAAAGTCTACGTTTATGTACGAGATTGTAGATCGGAACCTCAAGTCTCGACTAGAGAAAAAACACCGCACCCCACACACCTACAACTGTAAGACTTTCACCGGAACTGAATATCTTGGACGTTCAATTCTAATTGATCAATCACCAATTGGTCGTACACCACGCAGTAATCCAGCCACCTATACTGGTTCATTTACTCATATCCGTGACATGTTTGCGGCTTCAGGCGAAGCGCGAGCACGCGGCTGGAAGCCCGGACGATTTAGTTTCAACGTTAAAGGTGGGCGCTGTGAAGCTTGCCAGGGTAATGGTGAAATTGCGGTTGAAATGCACTTCTTACCGACGGTGTATGTAACTTGTGACGTCTGTGATGGTAAGCGCTTCACCAAAGAGACATTGGAAGTGACATACCGCAAGAAAAATATTCACGAAGTGCTCCATATGACCATTGAAGAGGCTTACCAGTTTTTTATGGATGTACCTTCCATCCAAGAGCGTTTAAAGTCGCTTCTTGATGTAGGACTGGGCTATCTAGAACTTGGACAGAGCGCTACCACCTTATCTGGAGGAGAGGCACAGCGGGTGAAAATTGCATCTGAACTATACAAACCACATACTCAAAAGACTATTTACCTACTGGATGAGCCGACGATTGGTCTTCACTATGAAGATGTGAAGAAGTTAATTGAAATTCTCCAGCAACTTGTTAATCAAGGCAATACTGTGATGGTAATTGAGCACAATCTTGATTTGATTAAGTCAGCGGACTACATCATAGACATTGGGCCAGAAGGTGGACAGGGTGGCGGTGACATCGTTGCCAAAGGCACTCCAGAGGAAGTAGCTGATACAGAAAAATCTTTTACTGGTCAATACCTCAAGCACGTACTGTAATTATTGGAAGATTAAAAAAGCGCCCTAGGGCGCTTTTTGGTTGAAGAAGCCAGTCTTCCGCAGGCCGGCAAAATTGCGAAGCATTTGCCGCCTTACTTGCACTTCATCCCAAAGCGGATCAAAGACAATCTCCTCTTTCAAGTCATCATTAATCTTGACTTGATTTACTGGCACCTGGCCGGTAATGTGGAAACAAATTGCTTCCCAAAGTTCAGTTGAAAGACTGACGTCGTCATTAAATGAATCTTGAGCGTATTGCATTCGGATAAACCAGTACGGATGACATCTAAAGAATGTAACCAACATTCCGTAAATGGCCGGATGGTCGTGATTTTCATCTTTCACAATGCACCAACCTTTCTATTTGGATAAATGGAGCTTTCTAGAAATATAGTGTAGCATAATGTCACATTTATGACTAAAGAAGATCTAAAAAGCCTTGTTTTACCTGATGCACCTGGGGTGTATTTCTTTTTAGATGCTAGAAAAAAGATTTTGTATATTGGTAAAGCTACTTCACTCAAAAACCGGGTACGTAGCTACTTCGCACCAGACCTCAAAGATAAGCGTTCGGAGTTGATTGAAAATATGGTAGCTGAAGCTATTAGTATAGATGTTACAGAAACCGAATCGGTACTTGAAGCACTTATCCTTGAGACGAACCTGATTCGTTCTCATAAACCCCGCTTTAACACCAGAAGCAAAGACGACAAAAGCTACAACCATCTGGTGATTACCAATGAAGAATGGCCGCGAGTACTTGTGGTACGAGGTCGTGACATTAGTGAAAAGTTTCTTAAAGAAGAAATTAAATACGAGTTCGGTCCATTCCCAAGTGGACTCTTACTTCGTGACGCTCTTAAAATAGTGCGCAAATTATTTAAATTTTATGACACCAAGCAACCACTTGGTAGCGAGAAGACCAAAATGGCTCGGGGCAAAATTGATTTTAATCGGCAAATTGGCCTATACCCAGAGCCAGATAAACGTGACGAGTATTTAACTACCATTAGACACTTAGGGTTGTTTTTTAAAGGTAAGAAAAAAACCATCATTAAAGAAATTGAACGCGAGATGATGCGGGCTGCCAAAGCTGAAGAATTTGAATTAGCTTCAAGGTTGAAGAAACAATTGTTTGCATTGCAACACATTGAAGATATTGCCCTAGTAAAGAGCGATAACACCTTTGCGCGAACAGTGTCCGCCCGAGTAGAAGCTTACGATATTGCTCACATGGCTGGCCAGGACATGGTGGGTGTCATGGTGGTGATACAAAACGCTGAAGCTCTAAAGAGCGATTATCGAAAATTTAAAATTAAAACTCTTAAACAAGCCAACGATCCAGCAGCACTACGTGAAGTATTACGCCGGCGATTTTCCCACACCGAGTGGCCACTGCCAGACCTGATTGTAGTGGACGGAAACTCAATCCAAAAGAACGCCGCCGAAAGCTTACTTAAGGACTTAAATCTAGCTATCCCAGTTGCTGCAGTAGTCAAAGATGATAGACACAAGGCGGCTGGCATACTGACTACCTCAGAAATTGAGAGTAAATATAAGTTTGATATTCTGCTGGCCAACGCTGAATCACATCGTTTTGCTATTAATTACTATCGTAATTTGGCCCGTAAAAGAATGAAATTCTAATTTTATAGATAGAAAAAATCATTGACAGATATCATTCCTTAATTATACTGCCTTATTAGTTCTTTAAGATACAGTTCACTAACAATCAAGAATGAGACGAGCTTTTTGTGGCTTATTTTAGGCCTCAAAAAGTTCGTCTCATTCTGAGATAGCCGCTCGCCCAGCGTTGGGCAACATACAGGAGTATGACGATGGACTCGATCACCTCTAATCAGCGTAGGCAGTACAACCGATTCACGCAGGATGGCGCGCGCAAAGCACTCACCACCGTGAATCCCGACAAGGATGGTCTCCAGCGACTCTTCGGTCGCGGGGATGAGTGGCAGGACCACCTTGCCGCTGGTATCGCGCGGTTGACCGCGAAGATGCCAGACTACAGTCTCGCCCGATCCATCCTCGGCGCAGATTTCATCACGCCGGAGGAAGTCGCCAAGGCTCGCCCGAGCATCGTGTACACCCACGACCAGATCACGGCGCTTGCCGAAAGTCTGCCTTCGAAAGACATGCTCATGTGGTGCAAGGACAACAGTTACGCCACTGTGCCCGCACCAACCTCGGCGATGTCGCTCCTCGACGTTCGGGAAATCCAACCCACCCACTTCAACTCAAAGACGGGCGGATGGTATACCGACCAAAAGTTTGCTCGCGAAGATAAAACGTCATTCGGATGGCTCGCCATCAAGAAGACGCTAGTCTCTGACTCAACCAACAAAAATTGGGACGACCAGAACAAGCTGCTCTCTGCATTCGAGCACGTGCCGAACGCCGCCGAGATGAGTTGGTTCATTACGACCTATTTCGAGGTCCGAAGTATCCGACTCTTTGAAAGCGTCTACGTTCGGACGTCCAGCCTCAACTCGGGCAGTGGCTATATCGGCGTCGGAGGCTTTAATGCCGATGGTCTGGGCGTTAGCGGTTTCTGGAACGGCAGCCGTGGTGGTGGTCTCGGGGTGTCCGCTGCCAGGAAGTTCTGATCCTTGACTGATTTATAACTTTGAAATAGCCTCTCAGACTATTTCAATGCTTAAAACCTAGACCCTTCGCTTTTTGCGAAGGGTCTTTTTTAAATTCACGCCCATCTCTGCGGACTGTTTAAAAAGTGTGATAAAATATTGCCATATGAGTCATCTCCAAGTAGCAGTTTTGCGTGGCGGCCCAAGTGTCGAATATGGTGTATCCATGAACACTGGCGCAGTTGTACTGCAAGCTTTGGCTGAAAATGGCTTTAATACTAAAGATATTGTCATCACCAAGCAAGGTCAGTGGCTAGACCGAGGGCTGGTTAAGAGCCCCGAGGTGGCTCTCCAGGCGGTCGACGTAGTGTTTATTGCCCTTCACGGCACTTACGGAGAAGATGGGGAAGTGCAGCGCATCTTACAACGACTCGGTATTCCGTTTACTGGCAGTCGCGCGTTTCCGTCAGCTGTAGCCTTTAATAAGCACCTAACAAAGCAAAGTCTAGCTTCTCATGATGTATTAACTCCAGAATCTGTTGTAGTTAGTGACGATGAGGTTGATGAATTGGTTACCATCAGTTCAAATATACTTGATTCATTTGGTCCAGAATACATAGTGAAGCCAGTGGCTAGTGGCTCTTCATTTGGTGTAGAGCATATCAGATCCGGACAATCACTTGAGGAAGCCATTCGCTCGGCTCTAGAACAAAGTGACCGTGTCTTAGTGGAAGAGTTCATTCGTGGACGTGAAGCAACCTGCGCCACCCTGGAAGACTTCCGCAATGATAAAATCTACGTCTTTCCAGTGGTAGAAATTATTACACCACGCGACCGTCAGTACTTTGATACTGAATCAAAATATAACGGACAAACTACTGAAATCTGCCCATCACGTTTTTCTTATGGTGATAGAGCCAAGATTTCAGAAGTGGCCGCGCAAGTTCATGAGGTTTTAGATTTGGCTCAGTACTCACGCAGCGATTTTATCGTAAGTGACAAAGGAGTTTATTTCCTTGAGGTTAATACTTTGCCAGGACTAACCACTGAGTCACTATATCCAAAGGCAGCTGCTTCAGTTGGGCTAGATATTAATGCCCTCATTAAGCATTTAGTTCTGACCGCGACCTGTTAAGAACTTCATTTAAAAATTGCCTTACAAGTTATAATTACAGTATATGGAAGGAACAAGACATGAACGAGCAGCCCTGGTGCTGACAGCATACGCTATCGGTTTTACTACCGCTTTTATTTTGTACGCAGCCAATATTAACAATAATTCGACTCTTATTAGTACCCCAAGAACAGATGCAAATACTGCTTCAGTGGCCAATGCTTTAAAGAAGACTCCGGAATCAACAAACATATTGCCAATTGAAGAAGTAACCTCATCAGGAGTTACCTATAACAACGGACTACTTGAGGTAACAAAAGGTGATGAAGTAAGTTTGCTTTCATTCAACACAGAGGTCGCAGGTCTTGATGTTGACACAGCCAATTTAACTCAAGGTTTTCACTTTGGAGAGATTAAATACCAAGTATCACCAGATGACAATTTTGTCTTCTTCTGTGAACGACAAGACGTAACCAGTACTACTTGCCTTGGCTTTGTTTATGACATTGAAGCAGAGACAATTTACCCAGTTGTAAAAAATGGTGCCCCAGTACTCATCAGTGCTGACAGCCTCAGAGCGACAAAATTCAACAACGACGGCTTGGTAATTGGTACAAATTACTCAGCTAATGCCAAAGCTCCTTGGATACTTATCGACAACACTGAAACGCTTGACTTACAATAAGGAAACTCGTATTATAGTGCGAAATTAGAGGGGAAACCCTTTAGTTTCTTGGGCCAGTAGCTCACTTGGTAGAGCGCCTCATTTGCACTGAGGAGGCAGGGAGTTCGAATCTTCTCTGGTCCACGAATATAAAAAAGCGTCCGTCACACTAGTGACGGCCTTTTTTATTCGTGGACCAGAAGAAAGGTGCTAATGCACCTTTCGTGAAGATTCGAAAAGCGGAGCGCTGTGAGCTTGCGAACTAGCGAGCTGGGGTCGAGAGTACTTAGCAGAATCTGAGCTTTGCGAAAGATTATGCTTTAGTAACTCGTGACCGAATCTTCGACTAAATACCACCCACGAAAGTATTGCGGACTTTGCCGTTGTGCGATCAGAGAAGATTCGAAAGACGGAGCCGGTACACAAGACGAGCGTTAGCGAGTGCTTGTCGGCGAGTTGGGTGAGAAATGGGAAGGGACCCATTTCGCAAGACTCATTGAGGACTTTTCAAGCTTGCGCATAAAAGGTCCAATGAGTGGACAGAATCTGTATGCAGGCATTCTTGAACTGCATTCGCACCCTAAACCCGAGCGAGCTCTGGTTTAGGTACTCATTTGTTCAAGTAAGATTCGAGAGTACTTAGATTTTTATGAGTGAAACGAAATAAAAACTTAGATAAAACTTTCTGGGAGAAAGTTTTATGGTGACCGAATCTTATATAAATATCAAAACCCGCCAGGTGGCGGGTTTCTTGTTGTTGAATTCATTCGTATGTCCTCCCATTCATATAAATTCTTTCTTGGTACCAAGACTCGATGGCGTAGTACACAGCAATGCAGCTGGCCACGGTGGAAGCTAAGGCCATGGCCGCTGAGGCAAGAAGCACTACAGCATTCACGGTATAACTGGGGTGTTGAAGAGTGCTCAATGCATACCAGGCGGTATACACCATAAGCAGCATGAGTACCACGACCAGCACCAGCGCTTGAGAAATAAAACGGTTGTAGACAACCATGTATCTGGCCACCATGATCCTTTCTCCGAGCTTTGTGTAAGAAAGCGTGAGCAAACTAAAGATCAGCGCGTAAGCAGCCTTTATATCCAAAGCTTGCCCCCAAAACGGGAGTACAGCCGGATACATCAGCAGGCAAAACGACAGCACTGCCGTGCCCACAGAACAGACTCGCAGGAAGGAAAGAAACGATTCAATCATGGCAGATTCTCCTGGTTGTTTAATAATCCACTCTAAGTAAACCATGAATACGCCAACCCTCCTAGTTTGTAACCGCCTTAATATTCAAGAATTTTCACCAAAACACTAATCATTCACTCTAAAAATATTCCATGATACAATCGACCTGTGCCAAATCTTCATTCAACAATAAACAGCATGGGTAAAACCGTTACACAGATTATTCATTTTTCAAACGGAAACAAGCGAACTTTTAGTGGAATTATTACTGAGACTATAAAACAAGGTGAATTTACCAAAATGACTTTAATGGATGGCCGAATATTGATGGTGAATACTGCCAATGTTGACTGTATAGAAGTTTTTGATGAATCTATAGATGTAAAAATGCAAAACTTAGCCTAACATAACAAAACATTTTAGCTTAATGTAAGCCTATAAGTTGCCTAAATTAAGTGATATACTAGAAAAATCGTACCTCCTTACTTCTAACTGGTACAAAATTCAATTGTGAACACAAAAAAAATTATAATTATCGGTGGAGCAGTTTTGGCTATCATTGCTGTATCTGTCTCACTATTTAAAAGTAGTAAAGATTCTGACGGCGTATCAGAAACACAAATTCCACAGGAAGAAGCACTTGATGTAACGATGGTATTCTTTGATCAGTGGCTAGCGGAATCACAAAGTACTACCACTGATCCATTTCAGTCTGGTCTTATTAATTCAACCCGTATCAGTGACGAAGTACGGAACATGATTCTAGACAAGAAAGCCAACAAAGCCGAAGGGGACTTGGATGCGGTTTTTTGTCAGTTAACTGTACCAGAACGACTTGGTGGCAAGGAAATCTTTAAAGCAGATACCGAAGCACAGATTATGATACTGGCTCGAGGATTTGAGACAAAGTCTCCATACCAAACAGTGGCTACTCTAAGTGCCGTTGATGGTTTGTGGCAAATTACTAAAATTGAATGTCTACAAGGAGAAGTTCCGCCAGAGCGTGAGTTTGACTTTGAGCGTAGTGGATTCCTCCTTAAGAGCGTACCGGCTCCGTACACAGCCGGAAACTGGCACTTAATTTACGAAGAAAATGGTACACCTGGACATGTGCTCCCACTTTTCTTTGACGCTGAAAGTATCTGTGTAGCTTTGGATGGTACAGAAGCAGTCTGTGACCCAAATCAGTTTGTAGAGCCAGCCAAGGCCCTCCTACAAGCTGATATGCTCGATACTGGCGCTGATGTTCGCCGCATCACCTTTGAGTCATAACAGTTAGAAGCGACTCCTAAACCAGCCCAGCAATTGATAATTGCTGGGCTGGTTTTATTAATAGTTTGTGACACATCATTACTGTAAATTGACACCACATTAAAACCCAAAACATTAATTAATTTGTTTAAATTATAGCTTTTGCACCTATTCATACATAATTCTATGTATCACAAGTGATACATAGAGAATACTCCTATTTCAGTCTCTTTAATTAGCATTAGGAGAAAGGGTCTTAATTGACACCATACTACAATAGTGATTTAATTTCAGCCGGATTTGTTAGTATCAATCATTTGGAGGAAAAGTGAACCTTAACGACATTCTTGTACTGATCTTTGTGTCCATTGTCTTCACTGCTTGCGGGGAGAAGACGGAAGGATACACCCTTAGCACCGGCACAATCGTGCAGGTGAAACCACAAGGCGACCATCGTTATAAGGTCGTTAACTTCGACAAGCTGACGCACGGAGAGATCATTGAGTTCTACTTTGTGATTTCTGGTGGATGTGTCATTCGCCAAAAGACAGAGGAGTCGCCAGGTATGTTTGGCTGGCTTACCAAAAGCCAGGTCATCGAGCGTGACTGCGCTGTGCCCACCCTATCACACCCCGTAACCAAAGGAGACAATCATGCCCACAGTTCTCACTGAAAAAGAGTTCAAGAACATGTTTGTGGCAGCTGCTACACACTACATCCTGGCCATCAACGGCCAAGACAAGTGCCTGACGGACAACTTTGTTGAATTGGCCAGGACGGCGGCGTTTAAGGTCAGCCTCCCTTGGACAATGCCCAGCTATGAGCTGGCTCGACTGTTTGAGCACTTCCGTAACGAGCCCAATAACCGGGCGGAGGTGGTCGACACGTCGACGAAGCTGTATGTTGAGCAGACGCTCAACAGCTTGCAGGCTCGGTTACCTCTGGTGCAATCATGACCGTGGAAGACTTCCTGGACGAGTTCAGGCAGGCAGCAGAGGCATACAACCTCCGTCTGCAACAAAGCCAAGCGGATGAACAAGCTCGCTGGCAACTGGCTGCAGAGGAGGCCAACAAGCTTCTGCTTAATGGCTTGACGCATAATCTCTTGGTGAGGGCGCTCGAGCAATACCAGCGAAGCACACCGGCAGAGCAAGCGGAATTACTGGCTGCGCTGCAAATTGATTTCAACAGAGCCAACGCAGCCGAGTCCTAAGCAGGACACTGACAAGGTACAACAAGCGGCCCCAAACACGGGCTGCTTTTTTATACCCTTTTCATTTTTAATTCCATCCGTATAATAGTCGAACTCACGGGCTCTTAGCTCATTTGGTAGAGCGCTTCCATGGCATGGAAGAGGTAAGGGGTTCGATTCCCCTAGAGTCCACAACAGCCGACCACTAAGCATTTGCTTAGTGGTCGTTTGCTGTTGTGCGAATCTAGGGGAATCGAACCGAAGCGGCGGGGCCCCTCTGGGCCGCCGCGAGTGGGGGTCGAGCGAGTGAGATATTTTGTGAGGAACGAAACAAAATATCCACGAGAGTGACCGATTCCAAATTGCACCCTGCGTGGGAATCGAACCGCCGGAACGATGCGAGTTTACGAGCGAGCGAGGTGGTAAAACAGTGTATAGACACTGTTTTACGGCGGCACCAGCTAGATTATGAGCGGATGCGAAATAATATAGGTTGGTGACCGTCAGGATCATTCCCCTCAACCCAACAAAATAGTACGGTTAACCGTACTATTTACGTTTGCATGGATTGCGTTATGTAGTAAACAAAACTAACTAACTTAGTCACAAGGATCATTCCCTATACACCATTATTACTGTTTGACTTACTCTAGACTCCAATATAGAATCTAAGCCGTTCTTTGTTCATAGGAGATATAGAGATGGGTAAACACAGAATCAATAAGCACCGCTCATCGAAAGAAAAAGAGCTTGACCGTGAGCGCAATGCTCGCCGCAAGACAACCATCAACGCACGAACGGCTGGTCAATTCAACGACCTGCCGCCTGGCCAACGCCAAAAGATCGTCAACAGTCTGCGCAAATCAGCCTGAATAACAGAAAGCCCCACGAGGAAGTCCACGCGACTTCAAAACTCGTGGGGCTTCTTCTTTTCGAAAAAACCCCATTGACATATTTCATCAGTAGTACATAATTTTAATAGATTAGACTTATTAACAAACCGACCGATTAGCTCAGATTAGTAATGTTTACTAGTTTGTCACAGAATGCCCGAGCTTAAGCGAGGGAATGAATGTGACATTAAATATGTATTGCCGGCGGCGATTCTACTGCTAGAAAAAACACCAGGTTCCGGCGGCATTATGCCCATGGCGGAGCCTGGGGGATAGCCAGCCGGATGTTTTTACTACTATGCAAATTCAAAGAGCTCTAGAGCAGCTTGGGTATCCGCATAATGAGATAAAGGTATATTTAACTCTTCTAAGATTAGGGGAGGGTACAGTTAGTGATATGTCTCGTGCGGCTGATTTACCGCGCTCAACTACACAATTAGTCGTTGAAGCATTACAAAAGAAAGGCTTGCTAAGTCATTGCGTTAAGCCACAAGGTTCAGTTTGGTTAGCTGAAAGCCCTAGTCGTTTTCTAATTAATTTGCAAGAGAAAGAAGTATTGTTGCACAAACTACTGCCGGAACTGCAGGCGCTAAAGCACGAATCTAAACTAAAACCGCTTTTCAGATATTTTACTGGACTTACTAATGTGCAACATATTTTTGATGAGGTATTAAATTCTAAATACCCAGTTCAAATAATGGGATCAGTGTTGCACATGTCCCAATACCTGGATGACACCATGGTAGAGGACTTTTTTCATGCATTATTTGCTAGAGAAGTACCAACTCAACTACTAACTAGTGACTGTGACTTTGTGAATGTCCTTAAGGACATTGTACATGGTACACAGCATCGTATTCGTGTCTATGAAGACGAGCGTTTGCATCGAGTTGTATACATAATGTTTGATGACCACGTAGCCTTAATTTTACTTAGCCCAAAAGAATCAATCGGAATTATTTTCGAAGATAACGGTTTGGCAGAATCTTCAACTTTATTTTTTAAACGACTCTGGGATGATGCTAACGCATAAGCCACAACATTTTTGTTGTCGCTCACATTCTAGTTAATACAATTTTAAAATTCTCACACGCAATTCTGAACTTATAAATAAGTGCTATTTGAGTATAGTTGTTGACACAAAATAAAAAGTATTGTTTTAAAAATTTAATGACAGCTGGAAACTACTGCTTAGTTAACTTTACTGGCAAAATTCTAAACAGACTGTTCTTTGCAAAGCGCACCGTATGCTCTCACCATTGGCATTGTGCAGAGTCACGACGTATGACTGTTACAAAAGATACCAGTCGCGCAATTGCTTCACTAATCAGACAAGGCACAGCTTTAGACTCATCCTCCAGGATTGTGAGTTAGAGCTTTGAATACATATTATATACCGACCGTATGATCATACTCTTCACCAAGTTTTCATACGATTGATGCAAAATACAAGAGTCCTAAAAAGCGCGTAGAGTGATTTCTGAATTCTACTGCCACCTGTAGTAGAAGAAGGAAAGAAGGACAAGAAATAGTTAAATAAAAAAGACAGTGACAGTAATCGTTTTTATTTGAAGTTTTAATAACATCTTAATTTCTAAAATATATGTTCTTCGATAGACGCGCTGCCGGTGCAAGACTGGCTCAAAAATTAAATCAATATAGAGGAGAAAATGCGGTTCTATTTGCTTTGCCAAAGGGTGGAGTGCCAGTAGGTTTTGAAGTAGCTAAAGCGCTTGGATTACCGCTAGATATTTTGATTGTCCAAAAAATTTGTCATCCAATGAGTCAAGATTATGGAATTTGTGCCATCGCCGAGACTGGAGAGACTGTTTGTTATGAAAGTGGACTATGTGGGCTTGATGGTAGCTGGTTGAACTACGAAATGTATCTTAAGCAAGTAGAAGCGCAGCGACGCCGTGAAGTTTATAAAAAAAATGAACCGTCTCTCTCAGCTGAAAATAAAATTGCCATTATTGTTGATGACGGTATTGCAACTGGTATTACTATGAAGGCAGCTATTCAAGCTCTGCAGGAGCAATGGCCAGACAAGATAGTGGTAGCAAGTCCAGTAGCGCCTCATGACATTGCTAGGGAACTTACCGCCCTAGTTGATAGTGTAGTCGTGGTTAATGATGACCGTGAGTACCGTGGTACAACTGCTAGCTACTATATGGACTATTCAGAAATTTCTGATCAAGAAGTGGTTTCACTACTTTCTGAATCAAGTCACCGTTTTGTGCGACAAGTCTACAATCTTCCAACTGCTCGCAACTTCATCCCAATTCATTCTCGCTTTGCTAAATAAAATGCTCTCTGTGTGCGATAGTCCACACAGAGAAGTTGAGTACAACACTTCTCTGTGTGGGTTACGTGCATCATCCCGCACAGGTGTATTACTGCCGCTTAGTATGCAGCAAACACTTATTTAATTCATTACAAATTAACTGATTATTAATCAAGAAAATTTTATGACTAAAATAATTCAAGTACTATCTATTTCTAGCATAGCTACAGTTGCGATGATTGCACTTTCATTTGCTTCATTTGCATACGCTGATGATGTGACGGTAAACAACTCTAACAGCGCCACCGTATCAAACTCACTTTCTGTTGGTGCCAGCACTGGCGGCAACGACAGCGATGGTGGCGACGGTGAAGAGGGTGGTAATGGTGGAGAAGCTGATTCTGAAGATGGTGACGCTACTGGTGGAGATGGAGGCAACGGCGGTAGTGGTGGCACCGGAGGCAATATCAGCACTGGCGGTGCTCTAGCAATTGGTACCATTGATAATGACATCAATCGTAACGAGACCGAAGTCGAGGGATGCGGATGCGATGATGATTTTGACTTCCCATTCTTCTTTGGTGGATCAGACGATGTTGACGTAACCAACAATAATGAAGCCAATCTAGAAAACGAACTTCAAGTCAGAGCTCGCACTGGCGGCAACGACAGTGATGGCGGTGACGGTGAAGAGGGAGGTAATGGCGGTGACGCCGACGCGGATGCTGCTTTTAGTTTCTGGTGGTGGCTCAATATGGGTGATAACACCGCCGTTGGTGGAAATGGTGGCACTGGTGGAAGCGGTGCTGCCGCTGGCAATGTTCAAACTGGCGTTAGTCAGTCAGACGGCCTAATCACTAATGTGCTCAACCGAAACATCACTCGTGTTACTCGTAACTAATCTAAGTTCGAGCAAAGTGAAGTGGGGAAGTATTTCCCCCCTTCATAAAGGTCGCCATCAAAAAATATTTTAAAGATGACTGCCTTTAGAAGGGTATATGTCACACAAACACTGCATAAAAATAATCGTGTGGTCAACAGGAGTTTTATTTTTCTGTGCCAGCATCATTGCATCAACCGCGGTAGCGGCTACGGTGACTAATAATGTCAGTGTAGAGTCGTCATCTGATAATGGCACCAATAATTCGTCATCCATCTCTGTAAAAACAGTGGTAGATGGCCAGGTGGTAGAAGATTATCAAGAAACAAGTGCAACCGGAAAACTTTTCTATAGCTCAGAAATCAACGAAGATGATTTTGTGAGAATTATAGTCGCCAGTACTTCAAACAGTAACAAGGAAGCTGAAATAGCTAGACTTGTAGAATTAATGTCACTATTAGAAGACTTGCTCCGACTACTTACCAAGATTTCTGGATCTACATAAAGCCAATTTATATGTATACAAAACACCAGAGCAAGACTTTGTTTTCAATACTAGCGAAGTTTCTTGTCATAGCCATAACACTAGAGTCACTTTTTTTGCAAACTAAGTATCTATTAGCAGAAGAATTGCCAGAGGAAACTTCAGAAGAAGTAATTAATTCAACCCCAGAAGAAACAGTGGTAGAGACTGGTGATGCCGTCTCAATTTTGGAACTTAATAACGAAGCAAATACAAATATAATTGAAAATTCAACCGAAGAATCAACCACCACTCCGCAAGAAGAAGCGATTGAAGAATTTTTAGGGCTTGAGGATACTTTGACAGCGTCCGCCACCAACACAGCCACGATAGATAACTTCGCTACTTCTACCGCCGAAACCGGAGACAACACTATTACCGATGCTACAGACGCCACCATCATCACTGGCGATGGTTATGCAGTAGCCAACGTAGTGAATTTAGTTAATACCAATATCCTAAATTCTGATGGTCTAATTCAGTTTTTTACCGCTCTTGGCCTCAGCTCACTCGATGTCCGAAACCTATTTTCAGTTTTTGAAACTGAAACTTCACAAAGTACCACCCCTTGTGTTCCTGGGGTGTGTGGAGATGGTGGTTTTGTAAATGAATCTAATACCGATAATACCGCCACCATCAATAACACCGTGATTGTTCGCGCCAGTACTGGTGAAAATAATATTGAGGGCACAGGAGAGGGTAGTATCACAACTGGAGACGCCTACGCCGCCGCCAATATTTTTAACTTGGCCAACACCAATATTGTAGACTCCAATTATCTATTGGTATCAATTAACAACTTAGGTAGTCTAGATGGCGATATTATTCTTCCTAATGCCGACTTACTAAATAAGCTTTTCGCTGGTAGTGGAGTGAGTGGCGGTACGTCTGCCAATAACAACAATACCGCTGATATTGATAATAATGTTGAAGTTGGCGCTGAAACTGGGCTAAATTCCAATGAGGGTGGTGACGTCACTACTGGTGACGCTAGTGCCTCGGGCAATATAACCAACCAAGTAAATCAAAATCTAATTGGTGGAGATTCTTTCCTTATCCTAATTCGTGTACATGGTAGTTGGTCAGGAGAAATCTTTGGACTACCAAACAATATGCTGTGGAGTGAAACTCCGCAAGGTATCACTGTCTACAATGCTCCGGCCGAAGGGGAAGCGGGAGCGGATGCAAACTACACAACCAATAACACCAACCAAGCCACCATTCAAAACAACGTCTCTGTCTTTGCTCTAACTGGAGATAACAAAATTGAAGGTACTGCTTCTGGAAATATTAATACCGGCAACGCCTATGCGGCCGCCAATATTACCAACCTAGCCAACTTAAATATCCTTAGTCAGAACTGGGCCTTACTTATCTTTGATATCTTTGGTGACTGGGGTGGAAATATTGCCTTTGGTCGTCCAGACTTGTGGGTAGGAGTAGAGGCTACTTCAGCTGATAATCCGATTATGCCCGGTTCAGAAGTAAAATATACTTACACCGTATCAAATCTAGGTGACACTACTGCTAGTGATGTAGTTTTGAATAATGTCTTTGCCGCCCCACACTTAAACTTTTTAGACAATCCGGGTGAATTATTGGCAGATGGTAAAAAACAATCATCATGGGAAATTGGATCAATCCCAGCTGGGGCGACTCGTGAAGTAAGCTACACCGCCATTGTTAGAACTGACTTACCGGCTAGTAATATAACCACCATTCCCCTCACTGTCTCGGCTGAGGCAACAGAAAATGAAGACGTGGTAGACAATAACAATGACACAATTGTGATAGAAGCTGGGGTAATTAGAAGGTCTGGTGGTGGCTCAAATACCACCAAACCAGCTGAAGTCAGTGTTAGTAAGCAGGTGGCTTTTCCAAACACCACCGTACCAGCCACGATGGACTACACGGTGACAGTAGAAAATTCTGGTGGCCCGCTCTACAATGCCGTGCTTTCAGACATACTAAGAAATGAAGCTGGGGAATTGATTCATGAAGAGTTCTGGGAGCTGGGTACGGTGGCCGCGGACGAACTGATAACCGTTACTTACACCATAGAATATTCAAGTTCAACTGAGCCAGGCGTATACACCAACTCTGTTCAAGTAATTGGAAACCATCGGAAGAAGACGCCAAGCACAAACAATGTGTACATGTCACTTAGTGCTAGTGTAGACTTAAATATTTCCAACCTTGCACAACCACTGGTCTTGGGTGCATTTACCACCTGTGACCCATACCTAAAGTCATTTATCCGACTTGGTCAAAACAACGATTCTGTCGAAGTAGAAAAACTGCAAACCTTCTTAGCGGAGCAGCTGACCATTGAATTACCAGCTACCGGCGTATTTGATGAGCTGACCGAAGAGGCGGTTATTAATTTCCAAGAACAGTATCGCGAAGAAATACTAAGTCCGTGGGGCATTGCTGCACCGACTGGTTATGTGTACTTAACCACTCGTAAAACAATTAATGAGTTAGTTTGTCAGCGTGAAGTAGCTTTTCCACTTACTCCCTTTGAAGAGCAGGTAATAGCTATGAGCAAATTAAAGTTATAAAGAAAAATTAAAAGAACACCGCCGGCGTAGCTAGACTGCGTCGGCGGTTTCTAATTCTCTAATGCATCGTTTCAAAATGTTGCGACAAGTACCCTTTGGCTTCAGTTAGATTAATTTCATCCAAAGGTCGGTCAGTATCGTTGGCAATATGTTCAACAACCTCAGGGTGTTTAATGACCATCTCTCTAACATCATCCATGATTTGAGCCAAAACAAGGAGGACGTACTCCTCAGTTTCAGGATTAGGTTCCATTAAATCACTTTCATCATGAATGTTAGAAAAAATATCTCTGGTTTCGTCTTTAGTGTGTAGAATATCTAACGCTAGGGCCAGCTGCATCTTATTTTTTGCTGCTAACAATTTTTCATTTCTATCAATCTGTTCAGGAGTAAGAGCTGTAACTTTAGCTTTCTCAACACTCATATTTGGTGCTTGTTCCATAATGCTTTAAGTGTACACCTCACCTCTAAAAGTACAATTAGTTATCCTTTGCCATTTCTACTTTCAATCAGTATTCTTAATATTATATTGATTTATCACCACTAATCATCCAAATATGAACACTGCCCTCAAGATTCTTGCTCCCATCATTCTCGTAGCTATCCTTATTCCAGCTCTATTTTATACTGGATTAACTATCTGGGGTGACTGGCATGATGAGTGGAGTGGATTCAACGCCAGTACCTACATTGGGGATGGCTACTGCAATATTGCGGTTTTGCCGATTGAAGGCGAGATTCATGGCTATGGAAGCGTTACTGATGATTATGGTAATGAAATGACTTCGACCAATATGAAAGACGCCCTGTCATTTCTGGAACAAGCTGAAGCAGAACCAGGTATCTATGGAGTACTTGCTCTCATTAATTCAACTGGAGGCTCTGGAGCGGCAGCTGAACAAATTGCTACAGAGTTAAAGAAAAGCGTAATGCCAAACGCCGCTTATATCGTAGATTCAGGAGCGTCAGCAGCCTACTTAATTGCCTCAGCCGCGGACACAATAATCGCCTCTCCGTTTTCAGATGTAGGATCAATTGGCATTACAATGTCATACTTAGACTATTCTGCGCAAAATGCCGCCCAAGGTATTGAATACATTTCATTAGCTTCTGCTAAATATAAAAACTATGGCGACCCAGACAAACCACTAACTGAAGAAGAGCGTGGATTGTTTGAGCGCGACCTATCAGTCTGGCACGAAGCATTGGTGGCAGAGGTGGCAGAAAACCGCAACTTACCAATTGAGACGATAGCCAAGCTAGCGGACGGTTCTTCCATGCCAGGCAAACTTGCCTTGGAAGCAGGACTGATTGACGCAGTTGGGAACAGGGAAGTGGCTAGAGCGTGGTTTGCCAACCAGCTTGGTATGAGTCCCGAGGAAATAGTATTTTGTGGATATTAAAATTGACCCCGCCAAGTTTGGCGGGGTTTAAATTTGTATATAATCCCATCACTGTATTGTCAGAATTCGATTTTGCTATATAGTTTATAAGTATATGCATAGGAAGCGCACATTAGCCCTCCTCACCCTGCTACTACTTATTGTTGTTGCCAGTGTTTTACTTCGCACAACAACGCCCACCCTAAGTGTTACTTCAACAACAAACGATTCAACCTCAACTCCACCAACGTTATCTGAAGAAAAACCGATTGAACCAATTGATACACCAGTAGAAACCCCAGCTTTACCGGAGCCAGCTTCGTCTACACCACCAGCTGAAGAAACCCCAGCCCCAGTGGCACAAAAAGGTTGTTATGTTGGTGGCTGCAGTAGTCAAATCTGTTCTGAAAATAGAGATGTAGTATCCACTTGTGAATGGCGTGAGTCATATGCCTGCTACCGAGAAGCAACTTGTGAACGCCAACAATCCGGCGAATGTGGCTGGACAGAGACACCAGCTCTTAATACCTGCCTCATGCAAGCAAACTCCAATACATCAGTTACATACTAACTAGCATCTACTCAGACGATGCTTGATATCAATCTAGCTTCGAATAATTTTTAAAACTTGAGCGAGTTTTTCTTCCATCAAATCTTTTGTGTTAGCCTCAAGATTTAACCTGAGTACGGGATCATTAGCTGACGGACGGGTATTGAACCACCAGTCAGAAAAGGTTACTTTTATCCCATCCAGCATACTAACTTCACCGCCAGGGAACTCTGCTTGAAGTAACGTATAAATTTCTTCAGGAGTTTTAGTTACCTCACTATTAATTTCTGTTGAGTGATAGTATTTTTGTACTTCTTTCACTAGAGTGGACAGACTTTTACCGGTTTTGTGTAAAAGCTCAAGAATAAGAAAGGCTGGCAAAGGCCCACCTTCTGAGAAGTAAGTTTCTTTAAAAAAGTAATGTCCGGCTAATTCAATTCCAAAAATTGCATCTACCTCACGCATTTTGGTGCGAATGTTTGTATGTCCAACTTTCCACTCTATGGGGATACCGCCATGACGCTGAATTTCTTCTCCCACTGCTTTGGAAGAACGAGTATCATAAACAATGGTTGAGTTGGGATGTTTCTCTAATAGAACACCAGCAATTAGCGCCCCAATTATGTCTGCTGGAACAAAAGATCCTTTTTCATCAACAAACCCAACCCGATCGGCGTCGCCATCAAAAGCGATTCCAATATCAGCTTGATTTTTTAACACCTCAAGCCCTAAGTCTTTAAGAGTCTCGGGCTTAATGGGATTAGCTTCATGATTTGGAGTAGTATGATCAAACTCATCATAAATAACGAAAACCTCCAAGTCTGGTTCAAAAGCACGAAATGTTTCAATTTCTAATCCTCCTATCATGTTGGCAGGATCAATAACGATACGTAATGGTCTGCCACCAAAAGAGTGGGCTGCTTTAAATTTTGATTGCCACTTTGAAAGAGGAGAATTAGTTTCAATAACACCAATAACCTCAGAGCTTGAGTAGGTATGCTCACCAACAATTCTCTTCAAATCTTGAAGCATATCCTTCGTAACCGGCTTACTGTCATCAACGGCAATTTTTAAGCCGTTATATTCAGAGGGCATATGTGAGGCAGTGACCATCACTGTTGCGTCAACGTCTGTACTTCCACAGACGTAGTACGTCATTGGGGTGGTTACAAGTCCGAGATCAACCACATTACAGCCAGCTTCAGTTAAACCTTTTATCAATGCATTTTTTAGTGGCAGAGAAGAAGGACGAATGTCATAGCCAACAGCGACTTTTTTTGTACCAAAATTTTTAACTATGGCGTATCCGATTTTTTCAACCTCATCTTCAGTAATTTCATTTGGATAGAGACCTCGTATGTCATAGTTCCGATAAATACTTTCCAAGTGCTCAAAGTTATGTTTGTTCATGTGTTAAAAGCTTACCTCTAATCAATCAAAATGTGAATCATATTTTGGACATAATCTACCATCAGTATTGAGATGAATACACACTAAGGGGTAGGATATTCTCAGTCATTTGCTATGATTTTATTATATGGAAATATTAGTTCTTGGTCTCTCAATTATTCAATCAATGGGTATCTCACTAGGAGTGGGTACCTCTACCCTCGCTATCCTTAATTTCTTCTACGCCATTTCAGATGGCAAGATTGATGAAACTGAGCGTAACTTCATGGGTGTTACTTACATCGTGCTTCGGGTAGCTATGGGATTGATTCTTGTTTCCTCTCTAATTTTGGCCTTCATTGGTTACGCTACTTTAGGCCAAGATTACTTTACCGGTTATGTCACTGCTCAAACAATTCTAACGGCCGTACTCTTTATTAACGCTTTTTTGATGACAGTCCACATAATGCCTAGTACTTTTGGTCCAGCCATTCAAGCCTCATCTTGGTATTCACTAGGCTTTTTGCTAGCCCTCTTTGCTCAAGGATATTCAAATGTCCATATTCTAGTTTTCTTGTTTGCATACGCTACATTCATGTTTTTTGCTATTTCATTCATAAACAGTGTCATGGCCTACCTCAAAGAGAAGCGTGAAGAACAACAGCCGGTTATTATTTAGAACCCACCGCAGACGAACCGCCAAGCTACGTCATATTTTAATGACTTTTTTATAGACCAAACTTAACTTCCTGTGGTACAATCGACCAGTTATGTTTGGAAAATTAAAACAGTTTGCACTCAAGAAAGTGCTACAGTCACAGATGAAGGATGCTCCACCAGAGCAGCAACAAATGATTCTTGAAATGGTTGAGAAAGATCCAGCTTTGTTTGAGAAAATTGCTAAGGAAATGCAGGAAGAACTAAAGAAGAATGGTAACAACCAAATGTCAGCAGCGATGAAAGTATTACCGAAGTACCAAAAGGAAATCATGTCAGTCATGAGCCCGGAGATGAAAGAGCAAATGGTAAAGATGCAAATGGGAGCACAAGGGAAGTTCAATCCTAACGGCAGCATTCGACGATAACTCTGTATTAAGCTGAAAGTAATCAACACAGCCCAAGCTTCGCTTGGGCTGTGTTCCGTTATACTAGAGCTATATGCAAAATCCTAAAAACATTGTCGTGCTCTGCGGACATCCCGACAAAGATTCTTTTACTGGTACAGTTGCAGATCATTACCAAGTTGGTGCTGAAGACGCTGGACACCACGTTGAACGAGTTAATATCGGTGAACTAAACTTCGATCCAATTCTCCATAAAGGCTACAAAGAAATCCAGCACCTTGAACCAGACCTCCTGGCTCTCCAAGATAAGTTCCGTGCCGCAGATCACATCGTGATTATCTATCCTAACTGGTGGTGCACTATGCCTGCCATCCTTAAGGGACTCTTTGACCGCTTCTGGTTGCCAGGTTTTGCTTTCAACTTCAATAAGCAAACCAAGAAGATAGAGAAGCATCTAGCAGGGAAGACTGGACGCGTGATTATTCTATCTGGTTCACATAGTCCATTTAAGACCTGGTGGCAGTTTGGTGACTACACCAACGAAATTCAATACGGCATCCTTGAATTCGCTGGTATCCGCACCAACGTCAGTTCATACGGTCCATGTGAGCGTGTGACAGATGAAGTTCGCACTAAGTGGATGAAGGAAGTTGAGAGACTTGGCAAAAACGCCTGCTAATAACTTTTTTTAGAAAAACCATAAACCCCGTGAGTGAAACTCACGGGGTTTATGCATTAAGGAAAAAACCTATGTAAATAAAGGTAAATTCACCATTTGTACCCGAATTTGGATTGACTTTAAGCTGTTTTTGTGCTATTGTATAGAGTAGTAAGCACCTTGATTTGAGGCGCACAATTCAACCAAAGGAGTTCTCGTGAACGCACATATCGCTCTCATTTTCTCGATTCTGCTGGCGCTGACTGGCTGTGGTTCCACAGTTGTCCTGCGGCCAGTCCCGGTTCACACCATGCAATTTAGCCGCCCCGCTGAAATACCGGCGCCTCCGCCGGCGGCGTACCTGCGGCGGGGTCTCGGGTGCAAAGTCGTGGACAGCTCCTACGAGAGCAGTTCGCGCAGCACCATGGCCGTCAAGGTCGACGTGGAAGATTGCCGGTGGATTCAATGGAGTGAACGCGGCCATCAACAAACTTGCCGCAGTCGCTCCAGGTTCACCACCTACCTCGGAAAAAACCATGCTTTGGGTACTGTCCCTGAAACGCGTCTGGACAAGGTCACGGACTGCACCTGGCGCGATGGTGGTGGCCGGTGTCACTTGGTGGTCGACGAAGAGGCCAAACTCGTTCCCAACGTCGAGTACGGCACCTTGCGAAGCTACCGTAAGGTACATACGTCCAAGCCCTATGAAAGTCTTCGCTGCCGTTAAAGGTAGCGCAGGCTAGATAAAAGACCCCAATGCGCATGCGCGCGGGGTCTTCTTTTTTATACATTATCGTCCTTGTCCGTAGATTTCTTTTAACTTAGCTACATGCTCTTCGTAGGTGTCTGTACAGTAAAATCTACCATTATCATCATGGAAGTAGAACATACACTCCGTCACTCGAGGATTGAGAGCAGCCATAATTGATTCCACAGAAGGATTGGCAATCGGAGCTGGAGGTAAGCCAGTGTTCTCGTACGTATTATACGGAGACGGTGTGAATTTATCCTTAGGCACAATCTTTGGCCACCAATCATTAGCGGCCGCACCAAGTGAGTACTGCAACGTGGCATCAAGTTGCAGTGGCATATCAATAAATAAACGGTTCCAAATCACTCCAGAGATATAGCGCATATCAGTAAAGTCATAAGCTTCGCGCTCGAGAAGTGAAGCAATAATCAGTGCGTCTTTAAGTGGCACTTGGGCTTCAACTTCTGATGTGTAGCGAGACAAAATTTCATTTGAAAATCGCTCATGTAGCAAATCAGCCACCAGTTCTGGAGAAGCATCACTTGGTACCACATAGCGACCTGGATAAAACGTTCCGTCGTCAAGGTAAGGCTCAGTCTCTGCAACGTAGTCAGCAAATAATGCGCGTTCTTCGTCACTCCACTTTAGAATATCACCGAAGTTCGCCACCACTTGCTCACCTCGTTCGCCAGAATAAATAACCAAAATGCGGCTGACAGAAGAAGCTAACTGCTGATACCAATCCCATTTAACGACCTGAGCCAGGAGCATGTCTAACCATTGGGTTTGCCTTGAATTATCTGAATTAAATGAGAGGTAAGTCTCGACATACCAATCTACGGTTGGGTCTTCAACAATCTTATGTTGAATGACCTGAACACTTACCGGAAAGGGTTCTTGCTCTGTCAGCAATACATCATTTTGAACTACTGTTTCTTTTAATATCAAATGTTTGGTCCAGACAAAGAAAGACAAAGCTACTAAGAGACAGATAGCTGCCAACACGCCGATAATAATAAGAGTGGTGCGGAGGGGTTTCTGAAGTAGTTCCATCATAGTCGTTGTTTATTGTACACGATAAAAGCCCTATATCCAGGGCAAAATATTGTCTACATGATGGCTAGTTATTCGTCACTCAGACTATCAATCGCCTCAACCATGAGAAGTTTCTCAGTTAATTGTTGATGGAGTTCAATTCTTTCATTAATTGAATGTAGTAGGTCTTGTTGTTCCGTTAGCTTACCTTCAGCTAAGCTGGTAACTTCAAGTACGTATGACTTATCACTCTTAGTTAGTTTTTGTCGTTGCTCAAGTGTCGCAATAAAGTCTCGCAGCTCAAATAAGAACGTGGCCGTAGCCGTGATGTTATCCATGAGCTCTTGTTTCATTTCATCAGCTTCAACATACCACTCGTCCCAATAGCCTGCGAAAGGCCCGTACTGTTTGTGTGTATCGCTTTCTACAGAGGTAATAGCGCTGGTACAGTAAAGGGCACGTACTCGGAGTTTGCCGAGGTAACTCTGATTTTTTATCAATAGTAACCGTAAGCCTTCCATATATTAATAATATCACTTTAGAAACTGATACCGGGAGGCAGTGTGCATAAAATTTGCCTGGTGGCTTGTCTAATTTTTAATCTGCTGTACTCTAATTTTGGCCTGAAATTGTCAGGTATCAGTACATTACAAGGAGTTATAGGCATGACCAAGGCATCTGATCGTACTCGACTTTACTTTTGGGAGCTTCGCAACAAGATTGACGTCGTTCCGGCTGTAAATCTTTTGGCCCAAAAGGGCATGGTGGTTACCTTTGCGGTAGACGTGGTGGACAGCTTTGTACAACTGGCTGTCTCACAGCAACTGAGCCCAGACCCGACCATCCCTTTTGTGATGATGAACGGGCCAGTACGCACACTCTACCAGTCCCTGCTGCAGGAAGATGAATCTTTCTTGGCCGAACTGGAAGAGAAAGCCGGCCTTAAGTGGGCAGAACTGTCACTTGGTGGTGTTAATCAGTCGGACTTTAACACGCCGGAACTGATTACCCACACCTTCAACCGGCTACAAGCCGATTACGGCACTCACCTGGCCAAGAACCTCCAGTACTGGTGGAAGATGCCACAAGTACGCTATGTGCCCATCAGTCTGGTGTGGTCAAGTCATGGGTATGAACACCTCACTGGGGTGACAGTCCATAATTGGCAGCAGACCAAGCAACGTGAAGCCGCCCGGCAGTAACCCGAACACCGCTGACGCCAAAGCCGACCTTACACCGGGTCGGCTTTTTTCTGTCTTAGCTATTGCTATGCAGTGCTTTTATGATACGGTATCAACAACATCTGGCATCGTGCTGGTTGCTCTTTAAACTCTTTACTGGGGATTCGTAATGGACAACAGACCTTTCTCGTCCAAACTCACGTTGCTGCAAAATGTTTTCACGAACTTCAGCAAACAACAAAATGTCATTGAGCTGGGTATCTACGACTTGCCAAGAGTCACCTCGGCCTTGGCGCAATGGCTCTTGGCTTATTCGGAAACTCCCAGGAGCGTGCCTTTCTTTCTGCGCCAAGACGACTTGGGGGCACTCTATACGCTTCTTTGTCTCAACACTGACACAAAGAAGGAAGTCGAAGATGTGATTGAATTTGAGCTTCAGACATCATCGGTGTCAGTGAGCGAAAGCGATCTGATTTATGCCCGTGGTCAGTACTTGAAAATGCTGACTGAAATAAAGGGACTGTTCGGCATGAACACGTCTCCTTTCTTCCATTTCGACGAAAGCCCGGAAATCCCGTTTATCATTTGCACACAATGATTTACGGTGAGCCAACCACAAAAAAGCGTCCCAAGGGACGCTTTTTCATTTACATATTGGTCGCCGCTACGGGCTGTAGGTTCTCGTGGGTAGGTGCCTGAGCAGTGGCTGTATATAAATACGCACAAAGAGTGATGATAATCACCGCAAGAATATAGCAGAGGGCTTGGCCTTTAGTCATATGAGCATGTCAAACTAATAAAGCGACACTGACTAGTTGTACTGCAAATATTTTACCACATTTTAGAACCCAACACCTCAACCTCACAGCACTTAACTCTAAAAACTTAAATCTTCAGCACTGAAAGCTCCACCTGGACTGATGTCATAGACTTTTGATGGTCTGAGGATTAATAATCCTTTAACTACCCGAGAAGCATTTTGGGTCTTTACCCATGTCACTGCTTCTTCAAAATCACTTCCACTAGTAACGTACTGTAGCTCCGCAATAATTTGTACTCCAACCATATCTGTCCAAGCAGTTAGAGCAGCTTTTTCTCCCGCCTCCGCATTCTTAGCTGTCTTGTCCATAAAAAAGTCAAACAACCAGATATCGTTTTCGTTAACCCTAATCATTGAGACAGGCACAACATTAATTCCTTCTGGTCCATTTGTAGCCAAGGCCTTAGCAGCGGCAGTTTCCAATGTAGATTTGAGAATGTTTGTAAACATAGATAGAAGTTACGTCAATAATTAATTTGGGTGAGTTAAGGTGTTTGATTATTACCGCGACTATCACGCTTATTCATGAGAAGCAATCTTCAAACACCTACATCGTGGGTGGTTGTTCAAGAAAACTAATGGCCAGCAACCACTTACATAGATTGGAGTTGGAAAAGTTTATAGTGGTAATAAATTTCATGTAGGAAGTTAAGTGTACACTATGCCAAGTCCTATCTACCAGAGTGCTACAATAACAACATGATTGAACACGATTTTCACAATATTGAGAAGTTGTCCTGGGCTTTAGTAATAATGTTTATTGTTGGGGTAGTGATAATTAGTGGAGGTGTTCTATTTCTTGGTGGCGTTGAATTATTTCAATTTTTAAAGGTTTCTTTGATCCAAGCCCTGGGACTTGGCATGGCTATCACAGCTATGCTGTTCTTCGCTCTGCGCCTAGTCTGGCGACTAAAAGCCGCACCCATGGGCATTTCCATGATATTTTTTGCCATCGGAATTAGTTTATTTGTCTCTGTTTCAGTTGGACGACTTTACGCCCTACAATATCCTGTTTATGTTGAGTCATTTGGCCCTGGTTCTGGACCTGGTTTACCAATGAAAAATGTAATTTCATTCTTTCAACATATCGACCAGTTTGCACACATTGAAGACATTGCCCGCGACCCCAGTGATGTCCCTCCACCAATTACCGTACTAGACCCAACACCAGTCACTGCCACACTCTTAAGTGAAATGTCGGCTAGTGGAACATTGGCCGTTGTCGACGAAGACGCCGCACCAGAAGAGGGAGGTCAGATTAGAGAATTACATCTTGAAACGACCGAAGTATTGTCTGAACTAGCTCCAGGAATCACCTTTAACTACTGGACCTTCAATAACACCGTTCCTGGTCCATTATTTAGAGTAAGAGAAGGTGACATTGTTCGCGTTACCATCACCAATAATGCCAGCAGTCTTCATCACCACAACGTTGATTTCCATGCTGCTACTGGCCCAGGTGGTGGTGGAGCTGTGACTATGGTAGCACCAGGAGAGACCAAGACTTTCACCTTTAAGGCACTCAACCCAGGCTTATTTGTCTATCATTGTGCCACCCCAAACATGGCTGTGCATATGGCGCACGGCATGTACGGCATGATTTTGGTTGAACCAAAAGATGGCTTACCAGCAGTAGATAAGGAGTTTTATGTAATGCAGGGGGAAATATTTACCACCGGCGCCATTGGCCGTCGTGGCTTACAAGCGTTTGACGCCAAGAAAATGATGTTAGGCAATCCAACTTATATAACTTTCAACGGTCGTCCAGATGGAGTAGTAAATAAAATGAAGGCCGAGGTTGGAGACAAAATCCGCATGTATGTTGGTAATGGTGGAGTGGTTCACAATTCTTCCTTCCATGTAGTGGGCGAAATTTTTGATACCGTGTACCCAGAAGCTTCAATTGGTGGTGCGGAGTTTAAGAATGTCCAGACCACAAACGTCCCAGCTGGGGGAGCAACCATAGTTGAATTTACTGTCGATTACCCAGGCACATACGTTCTGGTGGACCACGCCCTGATGCGTACAGACAAAGGGGCTTGGGGTACTATAGAAGTAACCGGCCCAGCTGACCCAACTATTTATGAGGGAGATTTTACTAAGACCAGTGGATCTGGACATTAATATATGTCAAAACTAAACCCAATCGTTATACCAGATACTTTTTCCGGTGATGTAGACAATAGCAATCGGGTATTGGAGCAATATAGTGAAGATACAAGTATTTTTAAAATTCGCCCAGAATTAGTTGTCTATCCAAAAAACGTTGCTGACCTACATACCTTAATTCACTACGTCCACACTAGACGTGGCGAGCTGTCTCTCACTGCCAGAAGTGCTGGAACAGATATGTCTGGCGGGCCACTTTCAAGTTCGATTGTGGTAGATTTTCTTCGCTACTTTAATCAAATACTGGAAGTAAACACAGTCCATGCCACCACGCAGCCGGGCGTATTTTATCGTGACTTTGAAAAAGCCACACTAAAACATGGAGTGATTATGCCAAGCTACACCGCCAGTAGAGAGCTAAACACCGTTGGTGGTATGGTGGCCAATAATTCAGCTGGAGAAAAGTCACTAACGTACGGCAAAACTGAACGTTACGTCCACACCCTCAAAGTAGTGCTACAAGATGGAATTGAATATGAATTTAAGCGTCTAACCAGAACTGAACTTGAAGCCAAAAAATCACAAGCTAATTATGAGGGTGAGATTTATCGTCGAGTTGAAGGATTAATTCATCAGCATCACGATGCAATTAAATCTGCCAAACCAATAGTTAGTAAAAACTCCGCCGGTTATGGCATCTGGAATGTTTGGGACGAGACCACAGACACCTTTGATATGACACAACTCTTTGTTGGGTCACAGGGCACCCTTGGTTTAATTTCAGAAATTACTTTTAATCTTGTAAAACCAAAACCAGCTTCAAGAATGTTGGTACTATTTTTACGACCAAAACACTTCGCTCAGTTAGGCAAAATTGTAAACGCGGTCTTGGCCCATAAGCCAGAGAGCTTTGAATCATATGATGACAAAACTTTTAACGTAATGCTAAGAGTATTTCCTAAATTATTTTGGCGACTAGGTGGTAACCCCTTCACACTACTACGAGATTTTTGGCCTGAGATAAAACTGGTGTTCCAAGGCGGCATTCCAAAGTTAGTACTAATGGCAGAATTTGCAGCCGACACTGAAACTGAAGCGGCATTAATGGCCAAGCAGGCTGAACTATCAATTAAGTCATTTGGCGTTTCCTCACACATCACCAAGAATCAATCAGAAGCCCAGAAGTTTTGGACAATCAGACGTGAGAGCTTCAAACTTTTGCGTGAAAATGTTTCAGACAAACACACCGCCCCTTTCATCGATGACTTTGTAGTACTACCTGAGCATCTACCAGAATTTCTTCCTCGACTGTACGCCATTCTTGATGAATATAACTTGTTGTACACCGTGGCTGGGCATGTGGGCGATGGCAACTTCCACATTATTCCTCTAATGGATTTTTCACGTCCCGACTTTATCCAAATCATCAACAAACTATCTGAGCGAGTATATACACTGGTAGGAGAATTCCATGGTTCAATTACCGGAGAACATAATGACGGACTAATTAGAACACCCTATCTACACAAAATGTTTAGTCCAGAAATACTAAATGTATTCCAAGAAATCAAAGAAATATTTGACCCACACCGCATCTTTAATCCTCACAAAAAAGTTGATGCCGACATGCAGTACCTGCGCTCAGCAATTAAAAGCCAGTCCTAGACTACTTCTGCCACATATTAATTTTGGATTTTAGCAAAACTCTGTTAGTCTAGCGCGTATATGTCATTATCTGTAGGAATTGTAGGACTTCCAAACGTAGGAAAGTCAACCCTGTTTACCGCCCTCACCAAAAATGAGGTTCTGATTGCTAATTATCCATTTGCCACTATCGACCCATCAGTGGGTGTAGTAGCTGTACCAGATGGGCGCCTTGCTAGCTTAGCGGCTATCTCTGGTACCGCCACTATCATTCCGGCCGTAGTTGAGTTCGTAGACATTGCTGGTTTGGTGGCTGGTGCTGCTTCAGGAGAAGGACTCGGCAACAAATTCCTCGCCAACATCCGCGAAACCGACATGATTGCTGAAGTAGTACGAATCTTTGAAGATAGTGAAGTTCACCATGTCTCAGCAGAAATCGACCCGCTATCAGACATTGAAGTAATTAATCTCGAACTCATCTTGGCTGATGCTGAAACAGTAGAAAAGCGCCTCAATAACGTGGAGCGTGACGCGAAGCGCGGAGACAAGGAAGCCGTAGTCGAGCGTGACGTCCTCGCCCGCTTGAAGCCACATCTAGCTGGTGGAAACCTCGCTAATGCACTGCCAATGACTGAAGATGAACTCAAGGTAGTGAAGGGGCTACACCTCCTCACTATGAAGCCTTTCCTTTATGTCTGTAACAAGAAGACTGATGCTTTTAACCTCGATGACCAGAATGATGACCGTTGGATAAAGTTGGTAGAATTTTTTGAACGTACAAACGCTGAGTACGTAGTGGTCGACGCGGGTATGGAACACGAACTTCGTGACCTCTCAAATGAAGAGAAGAATGATTTCCGTCGTGAATATGGCGCACAGGGAAGTGGAGTAGAGAGTCTTATCCGCGCTTGTTACAACCGTCTTGGACTCATGAGTTACTTCACTACTGGAGAGAAGGAGACTCGGGCTTGGACAGTACCAATTAGTTCAACCGGACCAAAAGCGGCTGCCGCTATCCACACTGATTTTGAAAAGAAATATATCCGCGCTCAAGTAGTGACCTTTGATGACTTCGTCGAATGTAATGGACTGGCTCGAGCTCGCACTGAAGGTAAGTTACGAACTGAAGGGAAGGATTACATAGTGAAAGACGGAGACGTGATTGAGTTTTTGATTTAGACATATAAAAAACCGCAGGTGCAAAAGAGTTTGTGTGGGTTGTTCGTTCGCCACTACTAAACCCCTCCAATGCATCTGCGGTAGCCAACCACCATCCAAGATGTGAGCAGAAGTTGGCCAGTCCCTTCTGTGTGGTACAGGCACTATAACAATTTCAAAATAATAGTAAAGTAGTTTAAAAAGAAAGCCCGGCGCCTTTAGGCGCCGGGCTTTTCTTGACATGACCACCAAAAACTCTATGCTGTATTTTATTGTTCTTTTACAAAGGAAATCACCATGGCCAAAAAAGAAGCCTCGCTGACGTCCTTTGCCGGACGTTTACTCACCGAAAATGAGCTGGCGGTCTTTATGGAACTCATGCAGTACACCAAACCAGTGCTCGTTATCGACATCTACGACGGTCTCTTGAAGAAGATTCACGACAACCAAATCGTTCTGATTCTCGACACGTTGACCAGAGGCCCTGAGCCGCTAGTCAAACGGGTTGTGAAAAGGCGCTTTTACATGAAGCAGGAGATACTCGTTGAGTATTGGGAGCTTAGCACTTACGCCAAGAAGTTCGTTGATGTGAATAATCAATCCGTATCCACGTCTCACAACTAGGAGATACAACATGTCACTTAGTCCACGGGCTGAAGCCCTCATGCGGAAGTGTGAGGCAGACGGCAAGGAACTCCAGCGACTAGCTGGTACTCACAGACTCCTCATCTACGACGCCGACGGCAAAACCGAAGCTGAGATTGATGACGCCAGTCAAAAGCTCATCGATACATTCATGCCCAAAAACACAGAGAACATGACCTTGGCCGAAGCAGTTGAGGCCATGTTCGACAACTTCAATCAGGCACTTGAGGCAGCGCTCACGACGGAGCGGCTCATCCATAGAAAATGAGACCGACGAAAGACAAAGCCAAGCCGACCCAATGGGTCGGCTTTTCTGTTGACTTGCCTCAAATTTACTCTATTCTTTAAGTAACCTCGCCATTGTTCATTCAAGGAGAAAATCATGGGTTACAACGCACATACCCTCAATCTCTTTGACGAGTGCGAGGCCTTAGCTGAAGAATTAGCCAGAATTAATCCGGCTGATGAGCTACTTTTCTACTCAAATGCTGACACAAAGAGAACTGAGGGTGAGAAAGAGGAGATGACAGTTTTGTTCATTGAAAATTTCTTTCCTGATGGTGCTCCAACCAATGACGTGCCAGAAGAAGTGCTAATTTTGGCTCTATCAAGCTTTAAAATTGCCCTCCAGCAAAGCATACAGGCGGCACCACTCATGATTGAGACCATCAAAGAAGCCAGAAGGAATTGGCTGTAGCCAAAGCAGGAGTACTAGTTCCACGATGACAAAAGCGACCTTCCTGGTCGCTTTTTCTTTTAACTCAACTCAGTTGGAGGATTCATGCGCTGCACTGGACTCACGATGTTGGGATTCCACTCAGCTTTAATTTCACCGTTCTGCTTTTCAAACTCAGCTATCTGGTGGGTGAGGTACTGCAGGAGTCGTTTAGTGTGCTGCGGGGTAAGAGAATAAATTGCCCCTTGAGTACCAGAACTCAAACCCATCACAAAATACTCGGGTGTAAATCCAACATTAATACTTTCACAAAATAGCTTCGGCGCCTTCTTTAAGTCTTCTGATTTCATATAGGTGCATTATATCACTCAAATTTAATTAGTGGGGACTTATCTTTTGTTACCTTTTACCACCGAAAGGCGTATAATATGAGTATATGGAAAACAACACAGCCAAGCACACAGTGCTACAGCTCGGAGCTTTAATAACCCTTTATGTATCAATTTCATTTTTAGTAGTTTTACTATTTAGTATTATCAACCTACGTTTTGAAGATGCTGCCGAAAGTTATTGGCAAATTGAAAGTTCAACTAGTAGTCTACGGGTGGCTATAGCTATGCTTTTGGTATTTTTCCCAACTTACCTAGCCCTCACTCGCCAAGTCAACAAAAACCGTCGCACCGAAACCAACAGTGCTTATCTTGGACTTACTAAGTGGCTTTTATACCTATCACTTCTAGTAGGTGGCGGTGTGCTTCTTGGAGATGCTGTAGCCGTTATCCTTAGTTTCCTAGAAGGGGAACTTACAACCAGATTTGTACTCAAGGCCGCAGTATTGATGCTCATTGTGGGAGCGGCCTTTTATTACTACCTTCAAGACGCCCGTGGCTACTGGCTCACTCGTGAGAAGGAATCAAAACTCTACGGACTAGCGATGGCTGTTGTGGTGACTGCGGCAATTGTTATGGGATTTTTCAATAGCCAGACACCAAACACCATTCGTGAAATGAAGTTAGACGAAACACAAATTTCTGACCTACAACAAATTCAGTGGAAAATTGAAGAAGCTCTAGCGGTAAGTAGTAGTACTGTTCCAGCTAGTCTAGAAGAAGCTTATGATGGATTCCCAATTCCAGAAGCACCAGAAGACCGTGCTGCTTATAGTTACGAAGTAACCGAGCAAGGCTTTAACCTTTGCGCCACCTTCTCTCGTGACTCAAACACCGAACAAGAGATGTGGGGGCCAACCTTCGACAAAACTGCCCTCATCAGAAATGGCAATAGCTGGCAGTATAAAGAGGGAAGATACTGTTTTGAACGGATAGTGAACTAACCCAACCGAAAGAAAAGCCGCACCCCAAAGGGTGCGGCTTTTCTTTTTCTAAATTTATGGTTTAGTTGTAGACGAATAGTTCCAACCCACACCAAGGAGTAGACCATGATTGACCAGTACTGTGCCAAAACTGAAAGCGGTGTCGAGTTTCATATTCGCATCGAAGACATCAAGCCGAGCGAACGGAGTCCCAATGAGTGCTTCCGAGTGCTTTGGTCGGTAACGGAAGGCAAACAAACAGTCCGCGCATCTTTCACTGTGAAATTCACCGATCCATTGTTCCTCACACACAAAATCACTCCGTACAGGGACACTGAAGAAAACAAAATTGTGCCGGCAAGAGATATCGCCAGCACCTTCTTGAACAGTGTTGTCGTCTTTGAATACGACCGTGACATCGATACCACTGCTGAAATCTTTTTCGCAGAAAGACCTGATGGCACTGGTCGTTTCGATGGCCACATCTTTTGGTCGCACAAAGGCGACTTCTACTCGTTTTAAACCTTCAACCAGGAGAATCTAAGTGAATAGAATAATCCACGACAACAAAGGTCGTGAAATTTCCATCAGCCTCAGACAGACCGTCCGTGGCTGTGGCAACGAGCCGTCTGAAATTACTTTTGTGGTTAAGGCCGAACCTGGGCTCGGTACGACCATGAAAGTCTTTATTCCAAACGACGGAACGCTTTATCAACGAATCAACAAACAAGTTTTGGTTGTGAAGCGTGATTGGGCAAGCAAAGATTTGGTACTGGAAGTAGCCTCGGCCATCCACGCCACTGCCCTCAACAACGGAATGACCTTTGTTTTTGTGGAGGCCACTCCTTACACCGCCTACCACAGCATGGCCGTGGTTTGAGATAAGCACAGCCAAAACGAGCCGCGCCCCAAAGGGCGCGGCTTTTCTTTTTTTCAATATATGATTTAGTAGTTGTTGCCTCGTTCCCATAAATAACTGAAGGAGTAATCATGCGTCATGAACATCAGGTCATTCGTCGGCAGCCTATGGGCCGTTTTGGCGTTCGCTTTGACGTTACCGTTGCGAACATCACTAAAAACCTGGATGGCAGCGAGTCGTTTTGCGTGGAGTGGTATGTAGAGACCGAGGGTGAAGTTTCACCTCCACAAGTTCTCATCGTTCCTTACGCCGAAACACCGTTTGAAAAAACTCAACCCACCCAGGCGGTATCCATCGCAAACATGGTCCTACAGACCGTGAACATCCGCGAAGTGGAAGAAAATGTTTTGTCTTTGACCATGTTTGATGACAGTCCAAACATTCCAAAAACAAGTGTCTTTTGGCACACTAAGCACAGGAGCTTTAACCCTAAAGCCTGGGCCAAAGCCGCCTGAACGACCCCAGAGCTTCGACCAAGCCGCCTGCCAGAAACAGGCGGCTTTTCTTATTTGCACATTCTCACCGTCTCATGCAATACTACAAACCTAAATAATTACTATGGGATTTGAAACAAAATTAGAGTTTGACGGACGAATTGTGTCAGTCGGAGCCATCCTCCGAAATCAGGAAGGGTATATTCTTCTGCAAAAACTACCAGTTGAAAATATCACAGACACGGCACTTATAACCGGGTTTGGTGGGTTCACCCTAGGGGACGAAACCGCCTACGACACCCTAAAGCGAGCCCTGGCCGATGAGCTTAAGTTTAAAATTGATAAGAACGGTTCAAAACCGATTCCATTTAAATATGTAGAGACGAAGACTCCTGACATGTACGATGTGTACGTTTATATAGAAGATGTCGATGAATCTAAACTAGAGACAGCTAACGATCTAGTGAAAGTTAAATTCCTCACTCAAGTCAAGGAAGCAGAAAAGGCTGATTGGTTACTAAATATCAAAGACGACGAACTACCAGGTCGGGTTTAGTTTTATTACGCACGCTTACTATATTATATTAAAATTGACATCAGCCGAATACTGTTATATGTTCCTGGTTGGCTCAACAAACAACCTTTGGAGGTATTATGTACATGACAAAATTTGAAGGAGAGATTTCTGGGTACCGCATCGAAAAACTCCTCGAGCAACTTCAGAGAAATTACGGTTCGGCATGTGTGATGATTGACTCACCAGGCGGCACGTTCAACTTCTTTTCACGCTTGGCACCAGCTCTCGCGCGTTCAGGGTTTGTCTCAATCGGCGAACGTGTTGCCTCGGCTGCAATTGTCTTGCAATTACTCGGAAGGGAACGTCTCGCTTTACCTGAATCGACATACTTCTTCCATGAAGTAAGGACAATCTTTCGTCCAGGTTTAGAGGTGACCATCTGCGACGTCGAGCACGCGCTTGAGATTGAAGAAGAAATGGCTCGGCAGTCGAAACGTCCACAGCAGGAGTTCCTCAAGCAGTGGCACGATCAGCTGCGACGTGGACAAGAGTGGATGCTCGATTTCATGTCGAAACAAACCGGTCTTCCTTCTTCCCTCTTTTTGAACCTGATGCGCGGCAATGCCACCCTCTCAGCCCGAGAAGCAGTTCAGTATGGCATCGTGCACAGAGTGATTTCTGAAGAAGAACTTATAGCTCTCTATCGGCGCTAAAAAGAACCGACGACAACTAGTGTGTCCATCTAATTCAATGGCCGTCCCCAGGAAAAGCTTCCTTTGGGACGGCTTTTCTTTTATTTAGGAATTTTTACATCTGTCCAAACCCGTGGCATACTAAGCCGTAATTAACGGTTAGGGAGATTTGTTATGCATAAAAAGTTTGATTCAGGCGAAATTGAGAAGAAGTGGCAACAGATTTGGGAGGAAGAGGGCATATACAATGTCGGAGAGCGAGACAATAGCAAAGAAAAGGAATACGTCCTCGTCGAATGGCCATACCCGTCTGGGAATCTCCATATTGGACACTGGTACGCTTTTGCTGTGCCAGACATCTACGTACGCTACAAGCGTATGATGGGGAAGCAGGTGCTCTACCCAATGGGCTTTGATGCTTTTGGTCTCCCTGCCGAAAATGCTGCTATCAAACGAAATCTCGACCCTAAAGCCTGGACCAACGACAACATCGCCTTCATGAAGACCCAACTCGCTAGTATGGGTAACGCTTTCTCATGGGATAAGACCACCAGCTCAACAGACGCCGACTACTACAAGTGGACCCAGTGGATGTTTACTGAATTCTTTAGAAAGGACATTGCGTACCGCGGAAAGGGAATTGTGAACTGGTGTCCAGGCTGCAATACAGTAATTGCCAACGAGCAGGTGCTAAGTGATGGCACTTGTGAACGCTCGGGCGATGTCATCGAAAAACGCGAGATGCCGCAGTGGATGCTTCGTATTACCAAGTACGCTGACCGACTGACTGATGACCTCGACCCGCTTGATTGGCCAGAGCACATCAAAGAAGCGCAGCGACAGTGGATCGGCCGCTCAAATGGTGCGACGCTAGACTTCAAACTTTCAACTGGTGAAAGTGTTACTGTCTTTACTACTCGTCCCGACACCCTATACGGGGCGACTTACCTCGTTCTCGCTCCAGAGCACCCACTAGTAGCTCAAAACGAGGCCAACATCAGTAATTACGCTGAAGTTGCTGACTATGTAGCTCTAGCCAAACAAAAAGACGAGCAAGACCGTCTAGACACCACCAAAGAAAAGACTGGGGTAAAGCTAGAAGGCGTTACGGCTACCAATCCTGCCTTGGGTGAGGAGATTCCAATTTATATATCTGACTACGTCCTAGCTTCTTACGGAACAGGTGCGATTATGGCGGTACCAGCACATGATGAAAGAGATGGTGCGTTTGCTAAGAAGTTCAGCATCCCTGTGAAGCAGGTGGTGGCAGAAAAAATTGTTTTCACTGGCATCTCAGCGCCGAAACCAGAAAAAGAAACTCTAGTACGCGAATGTGTCGACCTAATGATTGAACACCCAACAAATGGACAGTTTCTCGTTCAAAAGGAAGTAGATGGGACTCATACCCACATTCACTTTGTAGGTGGAGGGACTGACGGGGAATCACAAGTGGTCGCGATTGGACGCGAACTAGAAGAAGAAACTGGATTTACAGAATATGAAATCATTGGCGATGTGGTTACAACCTCACAAGGTCATGGCTACAGACACACCAAGGATAAGAATCAACTTACAATAAGTTCTTTTTACCATATCAAGTTGAAGTCGCTCGACCAAAAGCCCTCTGAACTAGAAGACGGTAAACACACTATTGAATGGGTAGATAAGTCAGAGGTAAAAAATCTACTTACGTGGGAAGGACACCAGAAGGGTTGGGCAGCCTTCACTGAAGGACAAATTTTCACTGGAACAGGCGTGATTATCAACTCTGGAGAATTTGATGGCCTGGACTCTGAAACAGCAAAAGAAAAGATTGTAGAAAAAGTTGGCGGCAAGATGTCTTCAACCTACCGTTTGCGAGACTGGTCAATTGGCCGGCAACGTTATTGGGGTGTACCGATTCCAATTGTGTATGACCCGGAGGGCAACGCTCATCCAATTCCAAAGGAACATTTACCATGGCACTTGCCCGAGGATGTAGACTTCAAACCAACTGGCGTGGCGCCACTAGCTAAGAGTGAGGAGCTGAAGAAGCGTACCGAAAGTATCTTTGGGGCTGGCTGGACTCCAGAAGTTGAAACGATGGACACCTTTGTGGATTCGTCTTGGTATTTCTTGCGCTATCTTGATAACAAAAACAGCGAAGAAATCGCCTCACTAGCTCACCAGAAAGACTGGATGCCGATTGATATTTATTTTGGAGGAGCGGAGCATACGACCATGCACCTTCTGTATTCTCGCTTTTGGCAGAAGGTGCTTTTTGACCTTGGATTGGTAACCGAAAATGAACCATACCGTCGTCGCCTCAATCGTGGACTTATCCTTGGTCCAGACGGCAACAAGATGAGTAAGAGTAAAGGTAACGTCATTGACCCAGACGAACACGTGAAGCGGGTGGGAGCTGACACCGTTAAGATGTACTTAGCTTTTATGGGACCTTACGAAGGTTCTAACTATCCGTTTGACCTCGGCGGTATCGCTGGTGTACGGCGCTTCCTTGAGCGAGTGAACGGTCTATCTGAGCATATTGTTGATGTAGCATTCGACACTGACAAACTTCTTCATAAGACCATAAAGAAGGTGAGCGAGGATATTACCACCTTTAAATTCAATACCGCCATCAGTGCCATGATGATGTTTGTTAATCATGTGGAAAAAAATGGCATCACAACGGGTGACTACGAGACCTTCCTTCGAGTCTTGGCGCCATTTGCTCCACACCTCACTGCTGAGCTATGGGTAGCAGCAGGGAAGACTGAATCAATCCACCTAACTAAATTCCCTGAGGCAGACGAAAGTCTGATTGTGGATGATATTGTCACAATTGCTGTCCAAGTTAATGGTAAAATGCGTGGGACCATTGCAGTTTCTCCCGAAGCCAGTGAAGCCGAAGCGCTTGAAGCTGCTCGTCATAGTGAAGGAGTTGAAAAGTATTTAACAGGTGAGATTAGGAAAGTTATCTACGTACCTGGTAAAATCTTAAACCTAATTGTATAAGCACTTAATACATTAATAATGAAAACTATTTCTACCAAGGAGTTTCTCGAAGTACTCCCAAATCTCACACCAGAAGATGTAATTGTTGATGTGCGTGAAGTTGAAGAGTTCGAAAGTGAACATATCCCAAACAGTCTCAATATGCCATTAAGTACCATCGGCAAACACGTTCCAATGCTCCAGAAGTTCAAGAACATCTACCTCATCTGCGAAACCGGTGGACGCAGTAGTTATACGAACGAAGTACTCAAAACCACCGGTATCGAGACCATTGATGTATGTGAGGGATTAGCGTCATTAAGGGAGGCCGGACTTGGTCTAGCTACCGTAGTTAGACCCAATTAATTACGAATGGAATAAAGTAGTTGACCTTCTGCAAGACTCATGTTATAAATGGTCATCGCATTGAGGGAACTATTGGGCAAATAACAGTTTTATGATTTCATTCAAACCAAAACAAATCAGTAAATCACTTCTCGGCGTACTGCCTGAGCGTGCACGTGACGTCCTCACAAAGCGCTATGGTCTTGGCCCAAATGGTGAAACATCAACCCTAGAATCAATTGGTCAGGCTTACGGTATTACTCGTGAGCGTGTTCGTCAGATTGAAAACTACGGTATTCAAGCTATCCAAAAGTCAGAAGAATACAAGAAGCATTACGATCTTTTTATTGAAATGCAGGCTCTTATCGACCAACTTGGTGGAGGAGTCATTGCTGAACACGTCTTTTTGGACGAACTTACTTCTGATCCAATTGTCAAAAACCACCTCTATTTCTTATTGGTAGTTGGAGATCCATTCTATCGAGGTAAAGAAAACCCTACCTATACACATCGTTGGTTTACTGAGCGTAAAGTCGCTGACCAAGTAGAAAAGGCCCTCAAGCAAGTGCATGGCACTCTACAATCTGATGAACTTATCAGTGAACAAGAGATTCTCAATCGCTTCCGCGGAGAACTCATGGAGCTGGCAGATAAGTACGATGAGCAAGTTCTAAAGCGCTGGCTACTCATGTCTAAGCAAATTGGCAAGAACCCACTCGGAGATTGGGGTCCAGCAGAAAGTCCAAATATTAAAGTTAAGGGTATCCGTGATTACGCCTACCTAGCTGTGAAGCGCCATGGTTCACCTATGCACTTCCGTGAAGTAGCAGAGTCTATCGACAACCTATTCAAGCACAAGGCTCACATCGCCACCACTCACAACGAGCTCATTAAAGACCAACGGTTTGTCCTAGTTGGACGCGGTCTCTACGCTCTCACTGAATGGGGCTACACGGCTGGAGTGGTCAAGGACGTCCTACGGGAAATTCTCGGTAAGGAAGGTCCACTCTCTCGTGAAGAACTTATCGACAAAGTACGCAAGGAGCGCTACGTGAAGGACAACACCATCATCGTAAACCTCCAAGATGCCAACCTTTTCCGTCGACTAAGTAATGGCACCTACACCCTCGCTGAATAAATTATATAAAGTCCAGCAAAACCCCCACCCGACACCCGTCCGGTGGGGGTTTTGTAGTACAATAGGCAGACATGGGTGAAATTATAAAAACTATCTTTGGAGCGACCGCTGGGCCGCTCATGCTCGTACTTGGACTTTTGGTATTTATTTACCTTCTCAACCTAATGAATATCGACCCAGGGCCGATCTTTTCGGTGATGGTGGCTCTTACACCAATCTGGTTGCCAATTACTTTGTTCTATTTGACTTTCGATAGATGGATGTATTACATTCAAAATAAATTTGCTGCCAACCAAGGCCGCTCAACCCTGCGAATCCACCTACCACAAAACGTCTTTAAGTCTCCGGAGGCGATGGAGAGTGTAATTTCACAGATTCACAACGTAAACAGTCCTGATAACCTCATGCAGACGTACCTAGACGGCAAGCACCCGTTGACGTTTAGTTTTGAATTGGTCTCCACAGGAGGGGAAGTACGTTTTTATATCAACGTCCCAACCAAGAAAACCAAAAATGCACTGGAAGCTCAACTATACGCTCAGTATCCAGGGATTGAAGTGGTAGAAGAAGATATTGATTACACCGACGAAATTCCTTGGGATCCTGAGCGCTACGAATACATGGCTTTCCATATGGGAAAGAAAGAGGACGAAATTTTTCCAATCAAAACTTACATTGACTTCGGACTAGACAAACTCCCTAAAGAAGAAGAGAAGTTTGAACCGATGGCCGCCATGCTAGAACAGCTCGGAAAAGTAAAACCACATGAACGTGTCTGGATTCAAATCTTGGCAGTGCCTCATGTTAAAAAAGTATTTAAGAATGGCCACTTAACCGAAACTCCGACCTGGGATAAAAAGGCCATTGCTAAGATTAATGAAATTCTCAAGCGCGACCAGAGACCTGATCCTGATTCAGAGACTTATGAAAGGGCTCCAATGCTCACTATGAACGAGCGCGACACCATCGCTGCTATAGAACGCAACATTGGCAAGTATGCGTATGAGGTAGGAATTCGCTGGTTATACATTACAGAAAAAGGGAAGTTTGATGGTGACCTTATTTCGCCAACCCTGCGCTCCTTTTCACAATATGACATTATTGGACGCAATGGATTAAGTCCTCGTTGGCGAACTGACTTTGACTATAAGATGTTCTCCGACCCGAAGGGGCGACGAATCAAGAAGTGGAAAGAGCAAGAACTTGGGCTCTACAAAGGTCGCGTCTATTATCACAGAGATAGAGTTGGTGGTGCAGACGCCATGAAGGTGTTTTCAGCTGAAGAATTAGCCACTATTTACCACATCCCAGGCACATCAGTGGTAACACCGTCACTCCCACGTATTACCTCAGCCCGCAAGGAAGCTCCAAGCAACTTACCAACTGGTTTAGCCACCGGAATATAACTTTTGTTTAGCCATGCCCGAAGAACCTAATTCGTTTGATGATAATTACCTAAATGATTCTCTATCATCTACATCAGAGCCAAATTCAAAGCGTGGTCCACTTATAAAAGTTTTTACCTATCTGGTGTTGTTCATCGGAGTACTTGCTAGTATTGGCTTATACCTTTTCTCATACCTACAAACTCCACCAAGTGGCTTTGTAGACGGAGCCACGTTTGTCGTGGAGCCAGGTTCACCAACCAGACTAATTGTAAAAGACCTAAAAGAAGGCGGTTTTGTGCGCTCTGAACTTGTCACCTTGATGGTGCTGCGACTAAAATTTTACGGAGAATCACTGAAAGCTGGTACCTACACCTTTACCGAACCACTGAGTGTACCAACTCTTCTTGAATACCTGATTGCCGGAGAACCAAAATCCGACTTACTGCGTTTAACATTTATCGAAGGGGAGTCGGCCGTCTCATATGGCAGGCGGGCTGCCGCTGTTATTCCTGGCTTTGATGCAGCAGCCTTCGTGGATCAAGCCCTCCTCTATGAAGGAAAACTTTTTCCTGAAACATATTTAGTACCAAAAGACTTCACACCAGTACAATTACTAACTGTCTTGTTAGAGACTTTTGAAAAAAATACAGCAAACTTAGCTGACGCCATTACCAAGAGTGAGTTCACCTTAGAAGAAATTATTATCTTAGCTTCTATTGTTGAACGTGAAGCCAACAATGAAGAAAGCATGCGACTAGTCTCTGGCATATTACAAAATAGACTAGATATTGGCATGGCTCTTCAAGTAGATGCCTCAATGGAGTACGTACTTGATAAACCCCTATCCGAACTTACACCTGAAGATTTAGAGTTAGACACACCATACAATACTTATCTCTATCCAGGACTACCACCAACAGCCATCGGCAACCCTGGCTTATTAGCAATTGATGCGGTCCTTAATCCAACACCATCTCCATATTTCTTCTATGTCACAGGAACTGATGGCAATTTTTATTACGCTGAAGACTTTGAAGCTCACAAGGCGAACATTGAGCGCCACTTGCGATGATGCAGAAAAAGCGCTAGCGTGTAAGAATCTATGAGCAAAAAGACCGTATTTGTTGGGATGTCTGGTGGAGTCGACTCTTCAGTCGCTGCACTTAGACTACAAAAGCAAGGCTACCGCGTGGTTGGGGTCTTTATAAAGGTCTGGCACCCGGATTTTTTGGTGTGTAACTGGGAACAAGAACGACTTGATGCTATGCGAGTCGCGGCCCACCTAGATATTCCATTTCTCACCTGCGACGCCGAGGCAGCGTATCGTGATGAAGTAGCGAAGTATTTTATTTCCGAGTACACACAAGGCCGCACCCCAAATCCAGACGTAATGTGTAACCGCTATGTAAAGTTTGGAGCCTTTATTGAGTTTGCCAAGAAACGAGGGGCGGACTACATTGCGACTGGTCACTACGCGCAAAAGCTAGCCGGGGAGATAGGGGACGAACTTCACCGCGGACTTGATGGCAACAAGGACCAATCGTATTTCTTGTACTCACTTTCGGGAGAACAGTTAGAGTACACGCTACTTCCAGTCGGAGACACGACTAAAGACATCATCCGTAAAGAAGCTGCAGCCGCTGGTATTCCAACCGCGACCAAAAAGGATAGTCAGGGCGTTTGCTTCCTGGGCCACATTGATATCAAAGACTTCCTCTCACACTACGTGGAGTTACTGCCTGGTGAAGTATTAAATATAAACGGGGAAGTAATTGGTCGACATGATGGTTCACTTATCTATACCATCG
>MFLT01000012.1:0-5160 GCA_001781415.1 Candidatus Kaiserbacteria bacterium RIFCSPLOWO2_01_FULL_45_25 | reverse complement strand
AAGGCTTCCATATCTCTACTCACGAAGAACATCGGGCTGTTTATTATGTAACTGCAAAAGACACCAAGAAAAACACCATCACCGTACATACCGAAAAACCAGTCTTGCACGACAAGAATCTTTTAGTCTTACATGACATTGAACTCAGAACAAAGCTCACGGCTGGTGAGACTTGCGAAGCCCAAACACGCTACCGCCAAAAACCATTTTTAGTTAAAGTGTTAACAGTAGAAGAAGACAAACTTATTCTCGAAGTACTACAAGACACTGAAGCTGCTGCTAGTGGTCAATCCTGTGTACTATATCGGGGCTCTCTGTGCCTCGGTGGTGGTATCATAGCTTAATGCAAGCGCTCATTACCAAGGCCGACGGCTCGACCGAATACTTTAAAGTAGAGAAACTCCGTCGTTCACTCAGGCGGGCAGGAGCTGCCCCTAATGAAGTAAACGTAATAGTGGCGCAGATAACCAAAGAACTTTACGACGGTATCAAAACCCAAGAAATCTATCGTCACGCTTTTACTTTACTTCGTGCCAGTGAGTTACCAGCCGCTACGCGCTACTCACTTCGTCGCGCCCTATTTGGACTTGGTCCAAGTGGTTTTCCATTTGAGAAATTTTTGGCTAGACTTTTTGCTAGTGATGGCTACAGCACACAGACCGGCATCATACTAGAAGGCAAGTGTGCGCCACACGAGATTGATATTGCTGCCTACAAGAGTGACCACAGTTTTGTCGGGGAAGCCAAGTTCCATGCTAGACCAGGCATCAAGACCGATCTTCAAGTGGCTATGTATTCATATGCCCGTTTACTCGACCTAAAAGAGATTCGTATTTGTACTGACGCCATTTGTGGCATCAAGGAATTTTGGCTTATCACCAATACTAAATTCACTTCAACGGCTGAACATTATGCTGAGTGCTGTGGCGTTAAACTCCTTAGCTGGGATTACCCAAGACGCAACAATCTCCACGACCGTATCCAACGAGCAAAAATCTACCCTATTACCGTTCTCCAGAGTCTATCGGTCAGCCAAATAGCCACTCTCATCAATCGAGATATCATTGTTTGTAAGGATATTATTGACAATCCAAGCATTCTCCGAATCCTACATATTAGTGAGAGCAAAATAGAGCAAGTATTGGCCGAAGCCAGAGCCATCATCATCACCAGCAAATAACCGCTCGAAAGAGGGCTGTTGTCAATATCGACGTTATTTTGCCTATGTTATAATTTTTGTATTACTTTATTCAGAAATTCAAACAACCAATATGTCAGATGATAAGCAAGAAGGGCAGAAGACAGTAGTCTCATTTATCGTAGGTCTCCTCATCGGTGGACTTCTAGTCTGGGCGTTTTCTGGCCCAGCCGCCAGTGCTCCAAAGGAGAATGACCGCAACGATGATGAAACTGAGGAAGTTGTTGAAGGTGAAGAACTCGAAGTTACTGAAGAAGCTGACGAGCAAAAGGAAGAAGTTGCAGCACCAGTAGCCACTCTACCAGTCGGAGACGGCAAAGTAGTTGTAAACAACCAAGCCGCTGGATCAGTAGTAACACTAACTAGTGCTACCTACCCAGTGAGTGAAGGATGGATTGGTGTACGCGATTACCAAGCAGGTCAACTCGGTGGACTCCTCGGTGTATCACGTTTTAGTGAAGCACAAGGACTTGTTCCAAGTGGAGTTGCACTACAACGCGCTACAGTAGCTGGAAAGGAATACGCTGTAGTAGTTTATACAGAAAGTGGAGACCGACAGTTCAATCTCGCAGACGACAAGCAAATTGACTCTGTATTCGCAACCTTTACTGCACAATAATCAGTTGTACTATTAGACAAAGGCCCTGCGGGGCCTTTTGCTATGCCTCAAGGTAGGGTCGATGGTATACTTTAAAAATCTATGGCCGAATATAAATCAAAATATAATCCAGACCGCAGTAGTGAATGGAATTACGGAGGTTATAAATGGCGATTGTCCCGTTCAAAAATAGATTTCTTTTTTGAATGTCCTCGTTGTTTTTATTTGGATAATAAACTAGGTACCAAGCGTCCTGGTTTTCCATCATTTAATCTAAACATCGCCGTTGATGAACTATTCAAAAAAGAATTTGATATACATCGCCAAGGGAAGACACCTCACCCGATAATGACCAAGTACAAAGTCGACGCCGTGCCTTTTCTTCATGCTGACATGGATAAGTGGCGCGACCCGTTTGTGGGAATTGAATACAAAGAACCTGAAACCGGACTGACAGTCTCGGGCGGCGTTGATGACATCTGGGTTAAGCCAGACGGCACACTTATTATTGTCGACTACAAGTCTACATCTAAAGACGGCAGCATCACTGAACTTTCAGACAGTCCTTGGGACCAGCAGTACACTAGGCAGCTCGGTGTTTATCGTTGGTTACTAGAACAAAACGGCTTCACTGTAGACCCACTAGGCTATCTGGTGTATGCCAATGCGAGCAAAGACCTAGACGCCTTTGATGACAAACTAATCTTTGAAACTACACTCGTATCAGTACCAACTGATGTGGAGTGGATTTTGCCAGCACTACGCAACATCAAAGCTTGTCTGAACAGTGGGGAGCTGCCAAAATCTGGTGCCAGTTGTGAGTTCTGCCCCTACCGCGAAGCCGCTGGTAAAAAACTCCAAGCCGTTCATTTCGCCAATAAAAATGCCAAAAAATAGCTCATTTTCAGATCGGGTCCGCAGTGTTGTAAGGGCTATTCAAGCAGGCCAAACTCTTTCCTATAAAGAAGTAGCAGCCAAAGCTGGCAATCCAAAAGCTGCTAGAGCAGTGGCCAGAGTCATGAGTGCCAACTATGATCCCGAGATTCCTTGCCACCGAGTTATCAAGAGTGACGGCACCCTTGGTGGCTACAACCGTGGTGGTAGCGCTGCCAAACATGCTATATTAGAACGTGAAGCAATAACATCTTAATATATGTTTTCTGACCCAACTTTAGTACGTTACGAAAGAGAAATTGAAGGTCTTCGTCGTGACCAACATCAAAATGAAGAGGAACTCCGACGTCTCCAGACAGATTATCAAGCTGATGTCCGTCGACTAGAAGATGAATTTAGTCGTAAAAGCAAAGACCTAGACAACAAGCGAACACATATACTGCACCAAATTAGCAATAAAGAGACTGAATTATCTCGTCATCGTGACCGCCTTCAAGCGGATTACGAACGTGACCGTAAGTAATTTCATATGTATTCTTATCGTATCGAACAAGCCATTCGCGCAGCGGCTGTACTCCACAAAAACCAACTCCGTAAAGGTTCGATGCCGTTTCCATATATCACACACTTGGTGGCTACAGCCTTTACGCTCCATGATTACACCGACGATGAAGATGTGATTATTGCTGCGCTATTACACGATACACTTGAAGATACTGATTATACTATCGACGAACTACAAGAAGACTTCGGCGGCAAAGTCCGAGATTTAGTTGAAGCCGTAACTGAACCAAAGAGCACCCCGGAACAAAAGATTTCCTTTAAAGAAAAGAAACGCATCTACGCTGAGCAACTAAAGAAAGCTCCCGAAGGTTCACTCCTAGTGGCCGCCGCCGACAAAATCCACAACTTCCGTACCACTGTCGAGGATTACACCGACGACCACGAACGGTTTATCCAAGACTTCGGCAAGAACTTTGAAGAAAGACTAGAGTCCTACCAAAATATCGCCAACGTCATAAACAACCGGCTCTCTGGCCGTATCCTCGCTGAGTTTAATCACGTTTTTGAAGAATATAAACAATTCCTGTATCACGTCAAAGAGACTGAGGATAGTAAGTACACCATTTAATTACCACCTGAATAATTACGCCTAATGAAAAAACCAAGTCTACAGTACACAGCCAGCCCAGAACTCCCGAAACTTTCAAACTATAAAACCGAATGGGATTTAACGGTGTATTACAAAAACGAAAAGGATCCAAAAATTGATAAGGACATCGAGGCTACTATTGCTATCTATAAAGCCTTTGCCAAAAAATGGCGTAACAAAAAGTTCACCACCGACAGCAAAACCCTCAAGGCTGCCCTCACAGAATACGAAGCTTTAGCAGGAAACCCAGACACCTCAAGACCTGGACGATACTTTGGATTGCGTGCCGAATTAAATGCTACAGACAGTACAGCTGATAAAGCGCTGGCATTACTGCGCAAGCGTTTACGACCAGCCGCTGATGAGATACTATTTTTTACTCTCGAGCTTGGCAAAATTCCAAAGAGCGCACAGAAATCCTTTTTAAAGGACCCCGCCTTGGCTCATTTCCGCTACTTACTAGAACAAATATTCAGAGCTGCCGCTCACGATCTCACCGAAGCTGAGGAAAAAATCATTCGTCTTAAGGCTCAGTCATCAGGTATGTGGCAACAAGTAACAGACAAGTTACTCAGTACTAGCGAGATAACCTGGAAAGGTAAGAAGATGCCACTGCAAGAAGCCATAGTAGCGATTGATTCACAAAAGAGTTCTGACAAACCAAAACTCTGGAAGATAATTATTGATACACTAGAAACTTTTGGTATTGTCGCCGAGCATGAGTTTAATGCCATCATTACTGATGTGCGCACTGAGGATGACCTGCGTAATTATAGTAAGCCATACAGTGGGACAGCTATTGCATACCAACACGACGAGAAGAGTATTGAGTCATTTGTCGAAGCCGTGACCAAAAAAGGTTTTGCCTTAAGTAAAAAGTTCTACGAACTAAAGGCGGCGTATCACGGAGTAGAAGCGATTCACTACTCACAGAAATACGATTCCATTGGTACAACCAGTTTTATTTCTCTTGATGAAGCACTGACTGTCTGTCGTGATGTGTTTTACAAAGTCAATCCAGAATACGGAAAGGTTTTTGATGGCATGCTTGTAAACGGACAGATTGATGTCTATCCAAAGAAAGGTAAGAGCGGTGGAGCATTTATGTCTTCTGAAACTGGACACCCAATTAACGTGATGCTAAATCACACCGACACCATGAAGGGTCTTGAGACAATAGCTCACGAAATGGGTCATGCTATTCACGCCTCTCGCTCAGCCTTGAATACACCACTATACGCTGGACATACCATCCTGACAGCTGAAACAGCCAGTACCTTGTTTGAAAATCTAGTCTTTGACGCACTATATGAGGTC
>MFLT01000011.1:3693-30238 GCA_001781415.1 Candidatus Kaiserbacteria bacterium RIFCSPLOWO2_01_FULL_45_25 | reverse complement strand
TTCGTCAGTATCATCATCGTCATCCTCTTTACAGAAGACACCAGCCCCCTTCTTATCATCACAGTTGAGGAAATAGTGTCCGTCTGCATCCTTCATAAATCGGTCCATCATCTTCTTGTGGATTCCTGGAGCTCGGAGTAGACCTGGAGGAACTACACCGTTGTTATCCTTGAAGTACTCGAGCATAAAAGCCTTTGTTTCTTCATCAACTTCTCCAGTCTCAGTGAGACCATGTCGCTTCTGGAAAGCCTTCACTGCTTCCTTAGTTAGCGGACCATAGTAGCCACTAATTAATCCTCTTGGATAAATAGTTGGATCAGTTGCTAGGAGCTCTTGAATTTTCTTAACATCTTCATCGGTCACACCTTCGCGTAGACCATCCTTTAGTTCAGCTGTCACTTCTTGTACTTCACCACGAAGTGATGTGAGTTGCTTTTGCAAATCTTCAACTTGCTTCATCAAACTCTTTAGGAGTGTGAGCAAACTTGATACATCAGTAGTGGCAGTTGTAGTACTGGTCGTCTCTGCTCGTACCACCGCAGGTGATACAGCTACTGTAGCCAACGCTACAAATAACATGCCGGCAATTAATCGCTTCATAAGATAATTAAATTATGATTAAGAATATTAACAAGTTAGGGTAATCCACTAACTCCTTAATTATACGCCATGTTCAGACCTAAAAAACCACCTCGTCCTGTATATCGCTGTTGGTTTCGTAGAGGGCTCGAGCCAAGCGTATGAGCATATAGTCATACTTCTCTTTAGTGGCTTCAAATAACGGTTTTAGTTTTTCCGCGCCGTGTTCATCAATGGCTTTAAAAATGTCTGATTTAGCTTTTTTGGTCCAGCCTGGTTCCTTTTCTGCTACTACTTCTAGCTCAGCCTTGGTTAACTCCCCATTCTCAACCATCGTCTCGATATGGGTCAAAATAGTCGCTGGTGTAAATTCACGCGCTTTAGCAACAGCGGCGATACTACCAAGCTCAGTTAATAGTCGCTTCGTCTCAGCATAAGTATTCACCTTCTCCATACGTTGCGCTGGAGTCTTGGCTTTGGCGACAGCCTCATCAGTTGGTAGCGAGCCACCACTCGCGATAACAAACTGTGTATGCAAAGTTTCCAGTTCATCCGCTTCCATTTCAGCAAAGGTCTCTTCCGCAGCATCAGACTCCGCCATGAAGCGCGCATCTTGTGCGATGATTTTTGGGTCTACCATGAGTGCGTTGGCGTTCATCCCCAGCACCTTGAGTCCAGCTAGTGAACGCACCCGAGACAGCGCTACGTATCCTTGTCCATACACAAATGACTTCGAGAGATCTACCTCCGCGGCATCAAGGGACATTCCCTGACTCTTATGCACGGTAATAGCCCAAGCCAAACGAAGTGGCAGCTGCTCGATAGACGCGAGTATCTTTCCCTCCTCTGCTACTTCCCAAGACACTGGCTCAATAGTGATGCGACGTTTATCGGCTGTCTCAATAATTGGATTACCAGCATACGAATCAAACCCGACTACGCGCGCGAGTGTGCCGTTTACATATCCCGCTTCAAAGTTATTTTTGGTACACATCACCATGGCGTCTTCCTTCAAGTGCAGCATCGCTGGTGAGAGACAGTTACGCATGAGTGACTCTTGCATAATCTTGTTGCCACGTGCCGCCATCTTGTATGACTTCACTGGCGTCTTTAGTTCGCCGAGCTTGGTAGCATTAACAGCATCTACATCCGCATTGTGTGTATACAGCCGAGTTGGCTCGATGTCTTCATAATCAATAGACGTCTGCTCATTAAGTAGCGTGTAGTGATCTTCTTCAATCTCGCCGCGGCGAATTGAACTGAGTAAGCTCAAGAGTAGTTCATCCTCCTGACGGAATTGTTCAGTGATATAGCAGACGAGCGGTCGGGTATTCTCCCAGGCTCGTGATTCAAATGCGTAGCGCATCATCTCACCTTGCCTAGCAATTGGTGGCAACTGAAAGAAGTCCCCCACACACACCACCTGCATACCGCCAAAAGCTTCGGTAGACTGCCGAATCGTCCGGCAGATGATATCCACCATATCCAGCAGCTTCCCATCGAGCATCGAGATTTCATCTATTATAAGTACGTTAGTTTTTTTGATTCGCTTCACTAACTTTTCTTTGGTGGCAATTTGATCTAGCTCATAAGCATTAAGAGAGTCTCGTGTACCCACTCCACTCCAAGAATGAATTGTGAGTCCGCCGATGTGCGTAGCTGCAATACCAGTTGAAGCCGTGACCGCCGCTCGTAGTCCCGCTGCTTCTAGCCACGCGATGTACTGATTGATGACATACGTCTTACCCGAACCAGGCTCTCCCGTTAGAAATACATTTGCTCCAGTTTTCAAAATCGATAGCGCAGTCTCTTGTGTCATAGTTGGGAATAAGCGTACCACATTTTTTCGAGACATGCGGTAAAATGAAAGTATGAAAAATAGTTCTTCAACTACTCTTGCCATTACGAACCTCGATACCAAGCGCAAAGCTCCTTCTATCAAGACAGCCAAGGTTGCGGTGGCCAAAAAACCAGCCAAAAAGGCTGTAGTTGCTCACGTCCACACCGACTCTCATACCCACACCCCAGCCAAACCCAAGAAAACCACCAAGAAGGCCACAGCCGCTTCAATCATGAAGCCGAAAGGCCCACTACCAATAATTAAGCGTAATCCGCTTGGTCACCTTCTAATTGAGAAGATGCTTCGTGAAGCCGGCTTCCGTGGCGGCATTTCGAGCGACAAACGCGTCCTTGAGAAATACAGTACTGATGAAAGTATTTTTTCTATTCGTCCCCAAGTAGTGATCCAGCCTCGCAATCGCCACGATGTTGAAATCGCGGCCACTGTTATCGCGCGTGAGACCAAACGCTTCAGTTCCCTCTCCCTTACCCCACGCGCCGCTGGCACCGGACTCTCTGGTGGATCACTCACTGACTCCATAGTCGTAGACGTCTGCGCTCACTTACACAAAATCGGCGAAGTAATTGAGAAGCGAGACATTATTACCTTTACTTGTGAACCAGGTGCCATGTGGCGAGATGTGGAGAAGAAGCTCAAGCGCCATGGCGCTTACCTACCGCCATACACTTCATCAAAAGACATCTGCAGTATCGGTGGCTCTATTGGCAACAATGCCGCTGGCCCAGACTCTCTCCGCTACGGTCACTGTGCTGACTGGGTAGACTCACTCGATGTCGTGCTCTGTGATGGACACACTTATACCGTAAAGCCTCTTAGCTACCGCGAATTTAAATCTCTAGTAAAAGAAAAGAACGAGTACGCTCGTATCACTCGTGAGATTTTTGCCTTGATTGAAAAGAACGAAAAAGAAATTAAGTCTGCCAAGCCAAAGACTCAGAAGAACACCGCTGGATATTCACTCTGGAATGTACTTCCAGAAGGGGTGGCCGCGTTCAAGAAAGGTAAAGGTAAATTCGACCTCACTCGCCTCATCTCTGGTAGCCAAGGGACAATTGGTATCATCACCAACATCACCATGCGCGCTCTCCCGATTCAAGAAGACACCACCTTACTTGTAGTACCTATCTTCGACCTACAAGAAGCGGCCAAGGTTGTCACTGATGCTCTCAAGTACAACCCAATAAACATCGAACTCTTCGATGGTCTTTCTTTTGACCTCGCCCTCAAGAATCCAGACTTCTTCAAGAAGCGACTGTCTGGCGTGGACTACTACCGTACTATGCTCAATATGTACTCTACCTTCCATATCCGTTACGGCCGCAAGACACCAGAGTTCACTGTTCTCATCACCCTAGACAAAGAGACTACTGCCAAAACTCCAAAGGCAGACATCGTCAAAGCCATCAGCACCCAAAAGACCCGCGCTCGTGTAGTGACCAGCAAGATTGAAGCTGAGATGCTGTGGCAAGTTCGTCGCGCTAGTTTCACCCTATCTAAATTCCAAGACCCAAATCGCCGTCCCGCCGCTTTCCTAGAGGATATGACCGTACCACCAGAGCATCTTTCTAAGTTCTTCATGGAGATAAAGAAACTCCTCAAAGAATTCAACGTCACGGCAGCTGTGCACGGACACGGCGGTAATGGTCACTTCCACTTCTATCCCCTACTCGACTTCACCAACAAGACCACCCCGATGTTGATTGAGAAAATGTCTGAGAAGTTTTTCGCTACCGCCATCAAGTTCAAGGGCAGCATCTGCGGCGAGCACAACGACGGCATCATCCGCACCCCACACTTGAACAAACTGTTCAGTAAGCGCATGCTCGAGATTTTCAAAGAAGCTGAAGCCATCTTTGACCCAGACGACATCTTCAACCCCGGCAAAAAGGTAAATCCTCGGTTTGATATCAAAGAATCAATGCGAACAACCAACTAAATACAAAGAGACCTTGATTGTTTAATCAAGGTCTCTTTGCTATATTACAAAAGTACCAATCAAGTAAGAATCCGTTCGCTTCAGCTCTTGTACGACCCTCCTTTGGGTTTACCTATAGACAACGGTGTGTAGCAGGCTGCACACCAGCACAAAACTGAGATGGAGTTTGATTGTCCGGAAGGTAGATTAATAGGTATAGCTTTCCCTCAAATCGAGAAACCGGCTAGGTACGCAGATCAAAAAGCACAAGGCGGGTACGGCAAGCAATTGCAAGGTCGCTATAATACGTACCAGGGGCGAGACTACGGTCTCGCCCCTTTTATAATTGTGAACATTAAAATGTACTTTGACTATTTATGATTCTGTTGTAATCTTCAAATCAGCAAACTACCCACCGAGGAGAATTCACATGTTCCTTTCCATCGACCGCTTTGTTCTTTCACAGGTTGAGAAGGCCTATCAGTTTCTGCAGAGGCACTTTGGACTTAAACTTAGCACCGCTATTGAGGCGTCAATGCTAATTTTCACACTTTGTTTTTGGATCACCTGGTATCTTCATAAAGATATGCCGACTGCCAATTCTTATTCAAGAAATACCATAGCTTTTTTAGCTTCTGTGGGCACGCTATTCACATTGAACTACATTTGTTTTAAAAGTTCCCGTGACCAGGCTGCAACAGAAAAAAGGGCTTCGGAGGGTGTTTCCAATCCTCTTAAAATCATTTTGAACTTCGTGGCTATGCGTATGTTTATGCACGTAGTTGCGTTTGAGCATTTGTGTCTTTGGATATTTCATGACAAGCACATCACTGTTGTGGCGTTAGGTTTCTCCATGTACGGTTATTGGCTAGCCACACACTTAATGGCCATCGATATCCTGCCACCTTCTTCAAGCAAAGAAGGTAGCTGGTTCAAAAACCTGTTTCGAAAGCGAAGTCTCTCGACCTAAACAGTTGACACAAGCTGACCTGAGTCAGTCTCGTCCCTCAAAAAGAATCCCCCGCTAGCCAATGGCTTGCGGGGGGTTTGTTTGTCCAAAAAAGGACATAGGGATGTACAGTTCAGTAATCACCCTTCAGAATTCTGTCGTGCAGCACCCTCGCATCCGAAAACGAAGTGGGGCCTTCTGCGATAATCTTGACCACGAAGGCAATCTCGTTCGCCCACGGCATTTTGACGTTGCGAATTCGCGCCTTGGCAGACATGTAACTGACACTCTCCACCACCCTGAGAGCTTGCCCAGCACCATAGCTCGCATCAGCACAAGTACTCAAGATCCGATCCTTCAGAAACGGATACCACGCTGGCTGAATACCAAGTGTGATACCAGGAACGAAGTCATCAAACTTCATGGTGATGATTCCTTGGTTGGTCTGATGGACAACGAACTTCCCACCACTACGGTGGCAAATACCTACTCCCAAGTAGAGGAGCAGGTCTCCGCTCGTAGCTGGCAACTTTTCGAAGTCTCGGGCTGGCGAATGGAAATTACCGTCGATTCCATTCATCACGTCGTGCGCGTCGATTTGCACAAAGAATTCCATGGTTTTCTCCTATGTTACGGAACTGAGAGTTAGAACTTGCGGCAGGATTACCTAAAGCTGTGCAAAACAATATAACACAAATTACGTTTTGTAAATACATCCGTCAATTGTTGGAAATTACTTATTTTGACTACCCCACCCACCCGTGGTTAACCCCCTTCACTTATTGGGATTTTTCTGCTATAAATATGCGCACTTGATTGTTGCGCCTTGCTGGGCTTAACAATGGAGTATGGCCCTATCGTCAGTGGGTACTGGAATAAAAATCGTGTAGATTTTTATCTGGTCAGAGCGAAGTGATGAATTGCCGATGCGAGCTTGCGAGCAAGGCAATAAGAGGGTTTTCATCAATGAAAACCGAACGTCAAAGCAAGCACAAAACGCAGAGTTACCACACAAATATATTGGCCCTATCGTCTAGTGGTTAGGACACAAGGTTTTCATCCTTGAAGCCGGAGTTCGATTCTCCGTAGGGTCACAACGCACAATACAAAAGCCACCAGATTCTAATCTGGTGGCTTTTGTATTAGTAAGCAAACTGCTTTGCTTACGTGTGCGTTGTGAGGCCGGAGCGATGCCGGAGGCGAGCGAGGCGGGGTCGAGAACACTTAGTAGATTTGGAGTCGAAGACGAACAAATATACTTAGTGATTCGTGACACAAATTCAGAACTGAGCGGAGTGAAGAGCTTATTAGAAAATCGTAAAATTACACAACACTTTCTCTAATTTAATTGTGCTTATTCTCTTATGTCCCCATCTACCCCTATATTTTGACTTTACAAAATATAGTTAGTAATCCGCCTCTTGTAGTACAAATTACCGAGCGTATAATTGTAGTCAATGGAACCAGTTTTCAATGATTTTATTCACTCAATAAAGCTCACAAAGAGACAGCGAGATGATGCTAAAACAAAATACAGTGGTGTCTGTAGGGTTCTTCATAATCACTATTATACTGACACTGAATACTCAGGAAAGACCAAACTTCTAATCGGGTCATACGGTAAGAAAACAAATATTCGACCACCGGGAGATATAGATGTGATTTTTAAAATGCCTGCAGATACTTATGATACTTATCTAGAGAAGGAGAACGCCCAATCACAATTATTGCAAGACGTCAGGGGTATTTTAAGCAAATCTTATACAACTACTGAAAAAATATCAGCTTTTGGCAAGGTAGTTGTAATTCATTTTACAGTTGGTAAACACAACGTAGAAGTACTGCCAGGATGGGAACAAAATGACGGTAGTTTTATTATTCCAAATACCTCAAATGGTGGTTCATGGGAGCACTGGAACCCAGCTGCTGATATAACGGCAATCAATGCATCAAATAACGAATCAGGAAAAACAAAGTCCCTTATACGCCTACTGAAAAAGTGGCGGGTTGTTTGCGGTGTCCCATTGGACGCTTTTAAAATTGAAGTTCTGGTAACTAATCACTTAGCATATTATTACAACAATAATGTCACAAACATAGGATATGACAGATTACTAAAATCATTTTTTGAAAATCTACTATCAATTCCCAATAGCTACATCACTACACCATCAGGTAGCTATGCTCAACTTGGTTCTGATTGGTATAGCAGGACACAGTCGGCATTAAGCAGACTTGAAAAAGCAATCAAGGCTTATGAAGACAAAGATTTTAATGAATGTACCACTGAACTACGTAAGATATTTGGAGACAATTTTCCTAAGGTTGAAGTGCAGAAAGAATATCTCAGCGATACTAGACTCTCTGAGTTATTTAAACTTTATCCAAGCAGTGAAGACGAGTTCATAGACAAAGATTACAGTTTCCCTATACAAATTAATCCTGATTATAGTGTGTTGATTGATACTAGAATTGAAGAAGCTAATGGATTTCGTAAGGGCTTTCTACTAGATAAACTTTTAAATAGTATGCAATTTACTCTTCCTAAGAGTGCTAGCTTATCCTTTTACATCAAGCATGTAGATGTTCCTCAGCCCTACTCTGTATATTGGAAAGTGCGAAATTTTGGCGAGGAGGCACAGCGCAAGGAGTGCTTGAGAGGTAAAATAACAAAGGATGAGGGTAAATATGAGAGAGTAGAAAGTACAGCTTACACAGGCATTCATTTTGTAGAGTGTTATATTATTAAAAACAATCAATGCGCAGCTATAGGCAGGATTCCAGTACCGATTGGTAGCTAAATTAACATGAAAGACAAAATTAAATTAGAATTAAAAAAGCTATTTGACGACTGCAAGTATACAGCAGAAACTCATTACACAATTGCTAGTCGAAGTAAGACTATTGATTTTTGGTCACGACTAATCCCTGCTGTACTTACAGCCTCACTTTCAGTTATTGAAGTAGCATTTGAGCCTGAATCACAAATACTTATTACTCTTATTCTTGCATCTGCAGTTACAACAGCAACCACAAATGTATTAGGAGCAAAAGAAAAATATGAATCCCATAACAATGCTGGTAGAAAGTTTACTCGACTAAAAAAACTTTGTAGCAAAACACTAGTTATTGATTCTGAATATCTTACCGAAACCGAACTTAATGTGACTTATGACTCTTTACTTTGTAGGTATTTAGATGCTATTGATGAGACACCACCAACTGAAAATTGGGCATTTGGTAAAGCTCAGATACGTATTCAAAAAGACAAAGTTCATGAACCTGACTAAATTTTACATAAAAGGAGCCGGGCACATTTATTTTTACATTTTTTTGCTTAATATTTGAAATCAAAATGATAAACTTTTTAATATGGAAATAATAATACTTCTACTAATTACTGGTGTCGCTGTTTTCATTATTCGTGCGCTTGTTAATAATGAATGGCGAAAGAGCGCACAAGAAAAAATAGACAGCATAAGGAAAGAACGCATATTTTGGCGTCTAATAAACGGATACGGCGGCTTTGTATTTGGAGTAGAAGCTATTTTTACAATTTGCCTCGATCCAAAGCGCTTCACTACTTATATGACAGATTCACAACAGCTAAGTGTGGCAGACAAGAAAGTTTTGAGACTACTCAAGAAGAACCGAGGCATTGGAAATATTAATATTATTAATACCGAACTAAAGAAAGTGGAGGAGTCTATTTCAAGTGTTCTCAGCGATAGTTCAAAGATTTTGAGCAAGTCAGAATTGGAAACAGTCTTTGACGCGCGAAATAAAGACAATTTTTTAGCCACGCCGCAGCACGAGAAACTTGTTGATATTTTTTTACTTCTTTTAACTACAAATTCTAAGGTTAGAAAAATCGATATTTGGAAAGCACGCAAGTTACTGGACGAGGAGGCTACTAGACTCGAGTGGAAAAATGAAGAAGAAAAAGTTGATACTGAAACACTTTTTTACTTAAAGAAGTCTAATGTAGACATAGGCGAAACCGTGGCGGATATCTTAATTGTGGAAGCCCCTTCTGACTTAAAAGAAATGCTCAAGGAGTGGGAGCTTATGCGGATGATTAAATCTAGCATCGTTGACTATGCCGTCAGACAGATTGGAATGAACAGAATTCAACATTTTGGTTGGAAGTTAATTGCAGAGGTTGCTGGTTAAATCTATATTAGACCAAATATAAACACCCTCCCACAAGCCAAAGCTTGTGGGAGGGTGTTTTATTTTGTTTAGATTAGGACTCCTTTACACAAGATGTACCTGCTTCACTCCACTCATAGTTCTTTTTACACTTACAAGTTGGCACAGCATCCTCTTCGTCATACTTCCCTGTCCAAAGACTATATTTGCCAAAGCTGGCTCGACAGATCTTGTCGTTGGTCTTCTTACTAGTTTTCTTGCAACCGTCTTTATCCTTGTTTACTTCGTAGCCAATATTGCAAGTACATTTAGTTGAATCAACTTCGTCTTCCGAAGAATTCTTTGGACAAGAGTATAGTGAGCTGAGGTCATAATCAGAAACTGGATATCCAGACGTATAACTATAACCACTAGAAGACTTTTTAATGCAACTACTGTAATACAACTCGTAGCCATAATCGCAGAAAATTGAACTGCCAATTCTAGTACCATTATCAACTTCTGGCAGACATTTTTTACTTAGACCAAACCCCACTTCGTCGTACCCGTAGTTACAGGTAAAGCCAGAAAAGGCAGACTTTTTTGCATTACTTGGTAACTCATAACAAGAACCTAGGTAAGCAAAACCGTATGACGGACAATCTGAATTTGATTTAAAAGTCGAGTAGGTTGGAGTATATGTAGGGGTAGTGTATGTCGAATAACTACTACCACCGTGAGAATGCCACTGCCCATAAACCTCTCCCCATGATGAACAATTAGTCCAGCAATTATGTCCTCCACTTGAATCTAATCCACCTGGATGAGCAAATGTCATCATAGGAGTAAATAAAAGCACAGCCGCCAGCAATAGATATTTAATATTCATATGCACAAGTAATACCATAGAAAAACCTGCACAACAATGATTGGTTACATAGGTCTTTCTTATGTAACTACTAGTATTTTATTTTTATGAAGGGTATCATTCATTTATGTCATTTTGGAAAGAAGCACCCCCGCCAGATGTGGTTCTGGAAATGGAGCCTGAAGAATTAGCCCCATTTATCCTTAGATATTTAAAAACTCAGAGACAAATCAACCGATACAACTTCACTTTGAACAATGATGCCGAACTTATTGATCGGCTAGGTCATGCAAACGCAGACCTGTATTGGCGTTGTGTTATGGAGGCATGGCTGTATCTTGAACGTCAGGGATTTGTTGCTCCACAACCAGGAAACCAAAACGATTGGATGTTTGTAACACGCCGTGGAGAGCAAGTCGTAGATGACTCAGACTTTGATGCATATAAACAAACGTATCTACTCTCAGTGGACGGGCTTGATCCTGTATTGCTTCAAAAGGTAAAGGCGGACTTTTTGCGAGGTGACTATGAAAGCGCTGTCTTTAAAGCATTTAAAGAGATTGAGGTCAGGGTTCGTAAAAAGGCTAACTTAACGGCAGCAGATATTGGCGTTCAGTTGATGAGAAAGGCGTTTAACCCAACTGATGGAATACTAACCGACCAGACATCACCGCCAGGTGAACGGAGTGCACGAATGGAACTATTTACTGGTGCAATTGGTGTTTACAAAAATCCCGCAAGCCATCGTGACGTAGACCTTACTGACCCCCGAGAAGCGGCAGATATTATTCACACAGCCAACCAACTGTTACGGGTAGTGGAAAGAATAACTTGAAACACGCTAAAATCACCTCCCAACAACCACTTCCGCCATCGCATCTGCCACCTTGTCTCGCTCTAAATACAGGTCACTTGTTTATTAATCTGCGATATAAAAAATTAACAAAACTACAAAATGCAGGTGAAAAGTAATACGCATAAAATTTTAACTACAAGCCTCGTGCTTGGGTATCTTTATCTTTTAATGACAACAACATTTTATGGATATAGCAATTATTTCAATCTTCCTTTAAGTGACAGTCTCTTTTCTCCGCAAGTGCCTTTTCTGTTTTTCTTTGATTTATCGCGGATCATTTTTAATGTCTTAATAAATCTTCCTTTGATGGTGATTGTGTCATTCATACTTATTATCGCCTGCCTTACTTGGATGTATTTCTTTACTAGAATTACGAAATATCTTGTACTGGTAGGTGGGGTTGTATTATTAATATACATACCTTTTGGATTTTACAATTTTGGTGGCGCGCTCGCCTCAATCTCAACTGAATTCTACACAAGCCCATCTGAATGCATCCCTGGTGCAACAGATTCATTATATATAGTTCCAACTCTTTATGGTGATTTAGAGCATGTGGTATTTGTGTCAATTGACCCTGATAGCCGTGTTCTTAGGAACGGATTCTTGCCAAGAAATACTTCAGATTTATTATGTCAACTTACAAAACAAACTGTTGGCAAAGTAATAAAGCCGTAGCACATGGTGGCTGACCCTATTTCCTGCAATTACTAAATGGCTGTATGGCCTTTCTATGCAATAGTCTTTATTTACCTTATTCTCCTCTCTTTTCTTAAATTTATTGCTAGATAGCATTTAGATGCTATTATATTTTTCGACTCGTTCCCTTTACTTTTCTGCAGGAGGTTGCCGTGTGCAATCAAAAAGTTCTTCACAATCTGATTGTTCCATCGTGTGGGTATCCGCCACTGTGTCAGGTGACTACAGCGCGCATGCGCGAAGCCTTCTATCTGATAATGTTTCAGAAACTCGACGCTCCTTTCCTTTGCTTTCCACAAGCAAATGGTCTCGGTAAGAAATGCCAGGCCCATTGGATCAAAAACTTCCACCAGGAACGGAACGTTACTACCATGTCCCTCAACCAAACCTGGGGTACTTGGGACGACACATTGCGCTCAGTTGCTGAAGCTGAGAAATTCGCCAAAGAGAACTGTTTCGACACTGTTCACCATTACCTGGTGAGCGACCCGACACAGCTTTGGCGCATGTGGCTCATTTGCAAATGCAATGGCATTGAGAACATCCATCGCGTTAGCGTCTATAACTCCGGGCGCCCGTGGCGCGACATCTTTCCGCACGAAGTTTATTCGTACGGTAAGGTATTCCTCAAGGGGAGCCGTGTTCTTCTTAAACGAATCTGGGAGTATCTCAATTGATCCCTACGGAATACATTCAAAAAATGCCCTTCGGGGCATTTTGTTTTACTACTTTGCTGTACTTGAATCAGGTTAACACCATTGTGAAAAAATGGTGACAAGGACATCAGTGTCCCTAAGTCACTTATTCAAGTAACTTACTCTTAATAACTTCGGCGGGTGTAGTGACGGCGATATTCTTAAATGACCCAAGTGTCAGCAAATCATTGTCGCCAGTGATGATGTATTCACAGTCTCCAATAACAGCAGTCTCTAGTATCATGTTGTCATTACTATCACGACAAATCGTGACCACTACCCCACCTAATTTAATAAGTATTGCATTTTGTCTCAGAAACGATTCAAAGACTTCATACGTATTTAAGAATTTTGGAAATTTTTTATTGATAACCTTGCGCATCTCTGTAAAAATTTCTTCGGACATGATGACTGTATGACCTTCCAAAAAAGCCACTTCGACCACTTGGCGCGGATTTCCACCAAACAGTAACGCTAACAGGTAGACATTGGCATCAATAACAATACGCCTTGAATTCACACACAGAATCTACTTAAGTGACATCGCTTGCATTGCCTCAGTTTCATTTTTAAACTTCAGTGACTTTCCTCTTTTATTTCCGCTATCGAGAATAGATTGTAGCGCCTCCCTACGAGATAAGTCAGACAGTGCCAATCGACGAAAATACTCACTACGACTAGCCATTTCTTTTTTGACGACTGAATCAACTTTTTTAAGTAAACGTTCATCAAGAGCAATATTGAGGGTTTTTGTTGCCATATACAGATATTGTATAGATATTGTTTTTCCTGTAAACGAATCTCTCCCCTACCCACTACGACAGAAATAGAATCAGTCACCATTTTTACAAAAAATGAGATACGTCCATCATTTTCGACATTCCCGTGATCTAATTTTAATAAAAAAAGCCCCAGACACTTGCGTGTCTGGGGCATGAGTCTCTCACGAGACGAGTTACTCGGTCTTGGCTTCCGATGCGCCTTCATCGCTCGGAGCGGCGTCGGTCAGCTTGTCCGGGTTCGGGTTGGATACCTTGGCCGGGTTCGGGTTGATCAGCTTGTCGACCATGGCCTGGCCGAGCGGACTTTGCGCGAACGCTTCGACCGCCGATGCCAGATGGGTGCCACCCTTGGAAGTGAACAGGTCCATGACACTGGTCATGCCTTCGCCGGGCTTGCCCGTGTTGGCGATAACCTTGACGTCGGCCTTCTGGAGCGCTTCGGCCTGCTTGCTGCCGACAACCACGTAGCCCTTGATACCTTCGATAGTCATCAGGTACTGCTGGTAGCCGACGTTGCCGCCGATTTCTTTCGCCAGAACGATCTGCGCTTCGACGGGAGCGAGTTGCATGGCCTTCTCGGCCGCTGCCTTCGCTTCGCCGACAGCTTGAATACCTTGCGCATTCCGGCGCTCGGCTTCGAGGTTGCCTTCGGCGATGATCACCGTGGTCTGCTTGTCCTGTTCGGCAGCCACGACCTGCTTGTCGCGCTCGATTTCGGCCGTGCGCACTTCTTCGACGCGCTTCACAGCCATGTCGCGTTCCTTGGTCTCCTTCTCCTGCGTCAGAACTTCCTGGCGTGCGAGTTGGTTGGCGATACCGACGGCCTTGTCCTTTTCGGCCGTACGTTCACCAACGGCCTGTTCGGCCTGCTGGCGCTGGATGTCGATTTCACGCTTGGCGGTGATTTCGGCCATCTCGGCTGCCCGCATGTTCTCAGCAACGTCACGTCGGCTCTCCATCTCGATCTGCGAAGTCTTCTTCGCCATGATGTTGGAGATGACCTGACTGCCAGCACCGTCCCGGATGTCCATCAGTTCCATGGACTTGACTGGTTCGACGCCCCACTGCTTGAGCTGCTCAACGACTTCATCCGTGAAGGCAGCGCCGAACTTCGCACGCTCCAGCATGATGCTGTCGACCTTGTCGCCGGCGAGGACCTTGCGGACCGCGCCCTTCACGATCAAGTGCAGCTGTTCATGGAGTTCTTCGATCGTAGCCACACGCTGAGCGGCGAGTGCTGTATCGGCGATGCGGAAGAAGGCCGTGACATCGACCTTGAACGGAACGCGGTCGGCGTCGTAGGCGTCGTAGCCATCGAGAGGAAGGTCGAAGTTGCTGACCGGCAACTTGATGACCGTGACACCGAACTTCGGAATCCAGCTCGGCCACGCGTAGTACACGTTGCCACCTTCAAGACCAGTGCCGTAGGGCATCGTGGTGCGACCGCGCTGGACAATGTGCACCATGTTGGTGCTCACAACCTTGCGGTAGAGGATGGCGAGACTGATGGCAAAGACCACCAGTACACTGACTAAGACGAACCCGATCAGAACGGGGATGCTAAACATGTGCTTCTCCTGTGGAATTGGAGGGTATTCTCCGTTTTCTACGCTAGCACGATATATTGTATTTGTCAACCCTAATTCCTGAAACCCCCCTCTAAGTTACGGTTGATAAAAAAATATGGTCAACCACCGTCTCCCCCCCACCATCTGTTTTGCACCACTTAAGTGTTGACGGTGCTTAATATAAAGGAGTACGATAAAGTTTGGAGACAGCCCCTTTTGTACAACCAAGGAGACAGACATGGCCCACCTAGACCGCTTCCCGCATGCAATTACGCCAGGCGGCGAATGCACCATCCACGAAGCAGTGATGAACAACGCATCCATCACGGCAGTAAAAGACAGCGACGGTGTGGTACATCCTCCGACCGACGCAGACCTGCAGCTCATCAAAGCTGAACAAGACGAGTGCGGCGAATAAAGCCATCACAACAACCTCAGACCAGCGGCTTACACCGCTGGTTTGTTTGTTGAAGTTGCGCCAATTATAACTTCTAAAAAAAGCCAGTACCAGGTGGTACAGACTTTTTTATTTAGCCTTTGTAGTTGTCTGGCTCCTCGTAATAGTATGACTGTTCGATACCCTTCATAAATACTTCGCGATCATTTACCTTGTCAGTGAGCGCAGTACGGAGTAATTCACGGAGCTCAGTAACATTCACATGGCTACGCACAACAGCTTCAAAATAATCATTCTTATGGACAGCTGCCCAATCAATACACTTACCTAAATTCTTTTTTAAAATGAGGTCAAGCCAAATTCGTGTACTTCGGCCATTTCCTTCCATAAAAGGGTGAGCAATGTTCATTTCTGCATACTTCTCAATAATTTCTTCAAAGGTCGTTTCTGGCATCTCTTCTATATGATGTAGGGCATCTTTTAGGTATAACGAATTAGCAAATCGAAAGCCGTCCTTGCTGATGTTAAGCGTTCGTATTTCACCAGCAAAATCATACAGACCACCAAAAAGATAAGTATGGATTTGTTGCAAACCTTTAGTTGTGCCGACTTCAAAAGCAGCTAAATCTGGGCTGCCAAATAGCTCAATGGCTCGCTTTTTACTTGTCTCGTCTATGTTATTCATTAGATACATTATACCAAAATAACACCAAAAAACAAAGGTATTTTGCCACAATATTTACTCTTCTTCCTCAAAAATTCATCTATGCTGCGTTATGATACAACGTTTATTCAAACTACTCTCTTGACACCACAAGAAAGATAAGTAAGATACTTACATATATGACAAGTAAGAAAATAATTGAGTCTTCTGCGCAAAGTCGCGGGGAGGTACTGCGAGAAATTTCAAAGACATGGCGTGGAATTAAACAACACATGCACGTGAGAATCTCGGAGCGAGTACGAGAAGAAGGAGCCGCTTCCCTCTCACAGTGCTCAGTACTTGGTAGCATTTGTGCACACACTGATGTAACAGTTAAAAAAATCGCTTCGTATCTCGGCGTTACCAGCCCGGCAGCAACACAGATTGTACGTGAACTTGAAGACCAAGAGCTATTGAAAAAGGTGCCAAATCCAGACGATAGCCGCAGTGCCTTCCTTCTCCCGACTGCCGCCGGCAAACGCCATCTCGCTAAGACAGAAAAAATGTTTAGCGCCGAATTTGAAAAACTGCTCGCCGTCTTGACCGATGAAGAACTCGCCGATTATGCCCGACTTAGTAACAAAATAGCCAAATCATTTTATGACAAACAATAATCAATCATTTTTTAAACGCACGTATGTACGTATTGGTGCAATTACACTTGCACTTGTTCTTCTTGCTAGCTTCTTCATGGGTGACAACGAGACCACCGAAGCAGTAGAGGAAGCTACGGCTGCCCCTCGTGCTGTTTCATTACACACAATTTCTGAAGATAATGGTACCGCCGTACGCACCGCTGATGGCAGTGCCTTTATTGTACGCGCCCAATCTGGCGGACGAGTCGACCGCGTCGCAAAAGTTGGCGACACCGTCGCTGCTGGCGCCACTGTAGCGCAGCTCGAGAACAGCGCACAGCGAGCGGCCTATATTCAAGCCGAAGGTGCTTATGACGCTGCAGTGGCTGCAGCTGGTGGCAATACGACCTCACAATCTACCGCCAAGCAAGATGCCGTTCGTACCTGGAATAATGAAACCGTAAGCACTGCGCAGATTATGCATACTTCGATAGACACTTACTTCTCACTATCACGCACTAGTTCAATTACTGGTTTCCGTGGACTTGAAGCTTTTGGTGAAGCTGGAGCCTTTAATGAACGTCGGGTAGCGATTGAAGAAACTCTTAAGGCATGGGAGCGTGATGCTGCCACTGTCACCGAGACAAATGCCGCCACTATGCTAAGTTCACTAGCAAACGATCTTTCTGTCATTGGTACTTTTATTGACGACTTAGCTGCACTCGTACCACAACAGAACGTAGACGATAGTTACACTGATGAACAACGTTCAGAGGACATTGAACGTATTGCTGCTGCCCGAGCCAGTATTACTGCATCACAGCGTTCAGTGGACGCTGCCGAGACCGCAATGACCAATAGCTCTGGCTCAAATGCCGCCGCTTCAAACGCACAGGTCAAACAAGCCCTTGGTGCTCTTGAGAGTGCCCGGGCTGCCCTAGGCAAGACAGTCATTAAGACACCAGTAGCTGGTACAGTAACAGCTGTCAGTATTTCAGTAGGAGACATTATCAATGTCGGTAATGATGTGGTATTTGTCGCTAGTGACACTACTGTAGAAACAGAAAACACCGTTACTGTCCCCCTCACGGCTGTTAAGTTTACCCCAACTAAAGCTTTTATCTTCACTGTTGAAGACGGCAAACTAGTTGCCCATGAAGTAGAAACTGGACTAGTAACAAATAAAAGTATCATCATTTCTGGAGCTGAAGGGATAACTGATATCGTTATCGATGTTCGTGGATTAAAGGAAGGAGATGAGGTAGTAACACAATAACTATGTACTCTCTCTGGAACTTCTTGCTGACACGCTCAGCTTTCACAAAACTTCTCATGGTTGCGCTGGTTGTGACGGGTATGTATGCCCTAATGGCTATGCCAAAGGAATCAAATCCTGAAATTAAAATTCCAATTGGTATTGTCACCACCGTGCTTCCTGGCGCCACTGCCGCTGACATCGAGCGACTCATCACCGATGAACTCGAGCCGGCTGTGCGCAATGTTTCAAATATTGAAAAAGTGACGTCTCAGTCTCGTGCTGGCGTCTCAATTATTACGGCTGAATTCATCGCCTCTGCAGACATCGAAACTTCAATTCAAGATCTACGCAACGCCATTGAAGGCGCTAAGCGTGATCTTCCGACTGATGCCGAGAGTCCAACTGTGACTAAAGTCGACTTCGCCAATCAGCCAGTATTGATGGTTGCTATTGGTAGTGACTTACACCCGGCTGCCCTCACCAAACTGGGCGAAGATTTGAAAGATGACTTGGTTAATATTCCTGGCATTTCAAAGGTTGAAGTGGCTGGTACTCGCGACCGCGAGATAGCCCTCATCACAAACAAAGACGCACTTTTGCAGTACGGTATTTCGCCACTCCAGATTGTTGGCGCTATTAGTGCTGCCAATGCAAGCGTTCCAGCTGGTTCACTCACCATTGATGATGTGTCCTACCCAATTCAATTCAAGGGTGACATCACAAACATAGAGGACATTCAAAATGCACCGATCCAAACACAGAGTGGCACCATTAAAGTGTCTGATGTCGCTCATGTAGTTGACGGCTTTGTTGAAGCCAACACCATCTCACGCCTCTATATTGATGGTAAAGAAACACAATACGCCCTTACACTCAATATTTACAAGAGTTCAGGTGGAAACATTCTCGCCGCCGCTGATGCTGCCACAGACCGCTTAAAAGAACTTGAAAGCACATTGTTAGCTGGTTCAGAGTATGTGGTGACGTTTGATGCCGCCGACGAAGTACGTAAAAGCATCAACGAACTTACCCGTTCGGGAATGGAAACAATTCTATTGGTTGCTGTTGTGCTTTTCATCACTATTGGTTTTCGTGAAGCACTCGTTGCCGCCCTCTCTATTCCACTGTCATTTACCATGGCCTTCATCGGCATGTGGATGACCGGCAATACCATTAACTTCATTTCCCTCTTTGCGCTCATTATCGCTATCGGTGTACTTGTTGACTCCGGTATTGTGGTGGTTGAAGGTATTCATACAAACAAGGAACGTGGTATGAGCAAACTCGAGGCGACACAAAAGGCCATTAGTGATTTTGCTTGGCCACTTATCGCTGGCACCATGACTACCGTCGCTGTCTTCCTTCCCCTATTTTTCCTTTCAGGAATTCTTGGACAGTTTGTTAAGGGCATCCCCTTCACTATCGTGATGGTGCTTCTTGCATCAATTATTGTGGCCCTCGGCTTTGTGCCGCTTATTGCAATGGGTTTCCTCAAGCACAGCGAGAGTCCATTTGCTGTCTATCGCGAAAAACTCTGGCACACGCTAGAAAACTGGTACGCGGGTATCCTTACTCGACTTATGCAGGTAAAGTCACTCCGTGTTTCCTTCTATCTTTTCCTAGTAGCGGCGCTTATTAGTGGTTTTGCCCTGGTTGGTACTGGTGCTCTTCCAGCTATTCTCTTTGCTAATGATGACGTTGATTACTTCACTGTAGACATCGAACTTCCACAAGCCAGTACCCTTACCGCCACAGACGCTGTTGCCAAGCAAGTAGAAGAATTCTTTGCCAAAGAAACTGAGTACCTCACCTCAGTTCAAACCACCATCGGTGGCACCTCGGCTCTTTCACAAAACCCACAAAGTGGTGCGAAGTACGCATCACTTACCATCAACCTCACCAAGGGCGACACCCGCGAAGTCCGTAGTGAAGAAATCACCAAAGCCCTTCGTGCTAAGCTCGCCGCCGAAACCTGGCCAAATGGTGCAAACGTCCGCATTGTCGACGTCGTAGCCGGTCCTCCGAGTGAAGCCCCGGTCGTTATAAAAGTCTGGAGTAACGACACAGCCAAGCTCGCCGCCGCTACCGAAATTGTTGAAAATGCCCTCAAAGCACAAGAAGGCACCCGCGATGTGACATCTGCACTTGCTAACGACGGCACCGAGCTCGCCATCCATATCGACCGAGCTCGCGCTCGTGATTATGGACTTTCAACTAGTGATATTGCACAAACACTTCGTGCTGCTATCGCTGGTGTGGAGGCAACAAAAGTCCGCATTGATGGTGACGATATTGATGTCCGTGTCCGCGTCGCGTTAAATGAAGATTACGTACAACCCGAAGACACTATCGTGACCACCGCTGACACCATCTCTCAAATCCCTGTCGCTACCGCACGCGGAAATGTACCACTAGGCACTTTCCTTACCATAACTGCGGGCCGTACCTCAGCCGTGATTAATCACGAAGACGGTATGCGGGTAAGTAATGTAAACGCGCAGTTGGCACCAGGTGGCAACGCAATAGAAATTACTACCGCCTTTCAAGCAAAAGTGGCTACCCTCAATCTGCCTGAAGGTGTGACCCTCACTTACGGTGGTGACTCTGAAGAAATTCAAAAAACCTTCACCGAAATGTTTGTGGCACTAATTGCTGGACTCGTGCTCATGTTTGCGATTGTAGTACTTGAGTTTGACTCACTTCTACAATCAATGAGACTACTGACCACAATCCCACTTTCGCTAGCGGGTGTGCTCTGGATGCTCTTCTTGATGGGACAACCACTCTCATTCACAGCCTTCCTCGGAATTATTGCCCTAGCTGGTATTCTAATTAATCACAGTATTCTCTTGCTTGACGGCATGAATGCCCGCAAGGCCCGCGGTGATTACGAGACACCAGAAGACCTCGTTCGTGTATCAGCGACAAATCGTTTGCGACCAATTCTACTAACAACCCTCACGACCATTGTTGGTATGATACCGCTCACTCTTGTTTCTGCTACTTGGGCACCGCTCGCCTTCACCATCATGGGCGGTCTCCTCTACGGAACACTACTCTCACTTGTCTACATCCCGCTCCGGTCACTGACTGCCGAGCAGAATATTGGCAAGCCATCTATCTTCACTAGACTGTATCGACGAGTGTTCTAGGGGCATACATTAAAAAAGCACGTTGCTAAAGCAACGTGCTTTTTTTAATTAAGGGTAAAAAATGGCGGTTAATATTTTAAAGAATTGTACGATTCAAGATAGAATTCAACCACTTACATTGACATCCCTTACTTACATAAGTATTGTTCTCACGTACCTGTTCCCTATCTGTACATCAACAACCAAACGGAGCGATAGATGAGAGTTTACATTCAAAGATTTGACGCGCAGCTGGTCCGCTTCATGAGGTTTCTGACGGATGGTTTCATAAAAACCATTGTCGGCAAAGTTTTCCTCGGCTTGGCGTTAGTCGGCCCACTGACTTTCATCCCAACCGTCTGGACAGCCTTTACCGCTGAAAACATTGACGCCCTTCGCACCCTGACCTGGCCGATGATGGTGGTCGTCAACTTCGCGGTCCTTGCCGGACTCTGCCACAACGGAGACTGGCGCACCAGACTGAGCCTGGTCATGTGGATTGTGCTCACGTTCCTCGTCTGGCTTGCGACCATTATCCGCTAAAAGACCCAGCCCGCAGAAGCAACCCGTAAGGTTCGCTTCTGCGGGTTGTTTTTATATCACTAGCAACAATACCTTCCCTACCATAGTTATAGTAAGTACAGATATGAAAATACTTAAGATAGTTGGATTTATTCTGCTGATAGCGTTTGGAATCTTTATGATTGTGTATGGAGAACATGACGACAGTCCCGGCGGACAAGGTCTCGGGCTTATAGCTGCCATTACGGGTGCTGTATATCTATTTAAAACTTTTAAACGTCAGTAGTTTGTCAGCACAAAAATAAACCCCGTCAAACTTTCGTTTGACAGGGTTTATTTTTTATCTTTCACAGCCCCAACCGTCGTTGTCTCTATCTAAATCAAATGGATCAGAACCGTAGACTTGTACTGCACCAGTATAGTTTGGCCCATTACCTGAACCACTGGCGCAGTCATAATCACCAGCATTCATCTTGAGACAGCCAGAATAACTAGGGTGGCAATTAGAGGCAGGTTTTGGTGCATCTGGTGTAACTGGCTCTGAAACTGCGGTAGTAGTTATTGGCTTTGGAACTGGTTTTGTTTCAACTACACTAGGCACAACCACGGCGGCTGGAGTACTAACCAGGGCAGTATTTGAATCAGACGCAGCAAGACCAAGCGCCAAAGCAGCGCCAGCACCAATTATCCCTAGAGCCTTTAGACCATTAGACATAAGCGAAATGTACTCTTATTTTTTCATAATTACAATGTTTGCTACAATTACCCTATGACTAAGACACTAATCAGTACTGGGGTTGTCCATACGGTACCAAAAGACCTGCGGGTAGTTCTGGAAAAGAATGCTGATGTTTTGGAGTTATGGAATAAACTCACTCCCCTTGCCCGCAATGAGTGGATTTGCTGGGTCACAATTGTAAAAAAGGCTGAGACACGAGCTGAGCATCTGGTTAGGCTCACTGAAGAGCTCCGAGACGGAAAACGTCGCCCTTGCTGCTGGCCAGGCTGCCCACACCGTAGGCCAAATGCCGCCAAGTGGTTTGGTAAGAAAAAGTAGTGCAATTCGGGTTAAAACTGAAGGCGTCCAGTTTGACAAAATATTAATTTATTGTAATCTCTTGATTGGCTTTATCTACGCATGTAGGTATTTTTTTGTTCATACCACAAAGGACACATATGGAAACACTCCAAGAGCTGGGTGATGCAATGGACGCGAAGAGTGACGCCACTTTGGTCAAGCTCGTTGTCGACGCTCTGTGCGACCGCACAGAGCCACCCGAACCGAGTTTTCTCACCCAGTACACAGCGGGCTACCACGAGCCGCCGCTTGGCATGCTCACGATGAAGCTCAAGCACCTGTATCTGGTGTACGTCAAAGTCACCGTGGAGCTACTCTGCTTTCCCGAAAGCAGCCTTCTATCTCGCCGGCACGGATTGATTCGCCAGTTGTTCTGCCAGGAAGTGCGTGCCCACTTCAAGATGGAGCTGGCTGACGATCGTGAGTTTGAAGTCTGCAAGGGCTTCCAGCTGTGCCTGGTCGCCGAAGAAACCAGTGACGCCGTCGGTGTCTTTGCACCTAACCAGGCATCTTTTCAGTTCACGACGGACATGATGCCGCAGTGACTAACTGAAGAAAGTCCCCCCCCAATCAAGGTCCGCACCAGTATCTGGTGCGGGCTTTTCTTATATATCACTAACCTAATACAAAATTATAAACCTGCCCACGTCCAAGCAATACTTTAAAGTTGTACAATAGACATAGGAGCAAAATCATTAATCAATAACTATTTTTATGTTAAAGAAATTAACCGCTGAGTTTATTGGAACTACATTTTTATCACTTGCTGTCCTGCTATCAGTCACCGTGACGGATAGTGTACTTATTACTCCTATCCTAGCTGGTTTGGTGCTTGGTTTATTTGTTTATTCTATTGGCTCTGTTTCTGGTTGCCATATCAACCCAGCCGTAACTCTTGGTCTGTGGTCTATTTCTAAAATTTCAACTAAAGACGCAGTGCAGTATATTGCAGCACAAGGCCTTGGCGGACTGGCGGCTTTTGGAGTTGTCGCAGCTACTATTGGTGGCGTATCACTTGGTCTAGTCCCCGAAGATAGTTCAGTATTCTTGGCTGAACTAATTGGTACCGCCGTGTTTACCTTTGGTATCGCTAGTGTCGCCTACGGCAAAGTAGCAGAGGCTGCTAACGGCTTGGTAATTGGCGGTTCCCTACTACTCGGTATCACCCTAGCCGTAGCGCTTGGTTCTGGCGGTATTCTAAACCCTGCGGTTGGTCTTGCCCTTGGATCAACCAGCTTAAGTTATGTCCTTGGCTCTGTTGTTGGGGCCATGATTGGTATGACTACCTATCGCCACCTAACAAAATAATAGTCCTGTACACCAGGATACAAAAACCACTGGCCAAGCCAGTGGTTTTTGGTTTTTGTTTTATCTTCCGCCAAATTCCTTAACAATCTCCTTCTCGTTTACAGCATCAAGGGACTTCTTGAACCTCGTCCCCTTCTTCCCTTTTACACGCGCTTCACATTCAGTCCAAGTCTTATGTATCTGAATCACTCCATCAACCATACTCACATACGAATACGCCTTTAGCGCTTGGCGCTTGCGAGCGTCGCTCCTGTCTTGAGCCTTGGACTCATCGTATGATGTATCGGCAATATCAATTCCGTAGTTACTCTTTGGACCATTGTATAAAGCAAAGGTGCCCTTATCAGCAAAATCAGAAGCAATGGTGTCTACCCGTTCATTACCAGCAATACCAACATGTCCTGGTACCTTATGCCACTCTATCTCTACCTTACCCAAGAGTGGAAGAAGTTCTTGCCAGAGTTCTTTGTTGGCGACATCTGTTTTGGCTTTGGTCTGCCAACCGTTCTTAGCCCAACCAAACACCCAGCCCTTAGCTCCCTCTACTGCGTACTTAGAGTCTGTGTAGATAGCTACCTGTACACCACTCTTCGCTACTACCTTTAGTGCTTCCACGATAGCCTTCAGCTCCATTTCATTGTTGGTGGTCATCTGCTTAAACCCACCAATCTCTACTACAGTATCTGGATAAGAAATAACTGCTCCGTACCCACCCCGGCCGGGATTTCCTTTAGCTGCGCCGTCTGTGAAGATGGTAATTTTGTTGTTCATTATGAGAGAAGTTTAGCATAAAAGTACTCCTTGTCGTCTCATTTTTCATATCTTTAGTAAGTTGACAAACCTTGATTAAAAACTACTATAGCTGAAGTATTTCTGTTCCCAGCTCACAACCAACCCAAGGAGATAGTCATGAGCGACCAAACCCAATCGCAGCCACTCGACCTCGCACAGCGGATTGCTGAAGCACTCAGCCGCACCGATGAACCTCGGCCGTATGTGTTTGATTTGATTCGCAGCGGCGGAGACAACCTCGGCAAACTTCCATTTCATCTCAGACACCTGCTCAATTTGATGGATGATTTGGAAAATGAAGCAGAAGAGGCACGCACCAAAGCCGTCGTAACCGAGACTCAAATGATAGGGCTCGTTTCTAGTGAATCAGAAATCGAAGACATCGTGGACAAATTGAAAGCCATGCAGGTTGCTGTGAACCTGGCTGAAGCAGCAGCTGACACGGCATACACACTGCTGTATACCAGCCTCGAGAGACACATACCGACAGAGGGAATTTACGACAGTGTCTTCATTCTCAGCGATTGGTCTGTGGTGGGTATCAACGACGGAAACGAGGTTGTTGTGGACATGACCAAATGGATACAGATCGGTGACTGAGTCCACAAGTCAGACACCATCCCAAAAGCCACCCACGGGTGGCTTTTTTCTTTTTATGCTAGGATGCAGTTATGAAAATCACGTCTGCTGTATTTAAACTCGGAGTAAAAGGAGATAATGCCATTCTGGAAGATGGCGTGCCGCAAATCGCCTTTATCGGGCGTTCCAACGCTGGCAAGTCTAGCCTCATCAATTCTCTCACTGGTGTGAAGGGTCTGGCTATTAGTAGTAAGACTCCAGGGCGCACTAAGGAGATAAACGTCTTTCTAATTAATGATACTCACTACTTCATGGACTTGCCTGGTTATGGCTACACCAAGACTCAAGTGAAGATTTTTGAAAAGCTTGGCAAGTTAATTTTTTGGTACCTGTTTAACTCAAACAATAACCCAAGAGTAGTTCTCCTGGTTGATGCCGAAATCGGTCCAACTGATAGTGACCTCGAAATGCTCCATGAACTTGAGCAAGCTGGCAAAGATATTGTGATTGTACTCAACAAAGTTGATAAAATCCAAAAATCAAAGTACAAGAGTCAGTTAGATAAACTGGCACTGAAACTCCGTGGCCACAAACTCTTCCCCTACTCTTCTACTGCCAAGATTGGTATTGAAGAACTGACAGCTGAGCTTCTATCGTAAACTCGTTTCTTGGTAGTTTGACGATAACCAAAAACAGTACTAGCATTGCCTCAGCTCGAGCTAAAGCTCGATTCCAATGTTCCTTTACATGGGAGAGAGCCATGAATTTTGAAAGAAGACTTCGCGACGCGTTAAATGCACGCACTTACCCTAAAGACCCTGAGTACGGCCTAGATGAGATGCAGCCAGTGGATGAGCTTGTCGCCCGTATCCCCCGTGACGCTGCCCACCTTCTGGTTCTGTTTAACGAGTACATGATGGGACAAGCGATGTCCATCAACTCCCCACCCCCAGACAAACACGAACTATTGGTCATTGAAAACCTCTGGTACATTCACCTCCGGGAACTCGTGGCTGAGGCACTCGGCATGAGTCCACAAGAATTGACGGAGGAAATCATGGCAGACTATGAAGTACGTAAGGGCTGGAAGCTCTGCAAAACCTGCTGATGGGCCAGTAGCCACCCACCATTTTCCCGCACCATATAACAAAGTGGCTGCGGGATTTTATAAAATGCCTACCAAATAAATAATGTTATAATAGCCATATATGAATCCTGAAATACATAAAGGCAGAGAGCGAAGTGCTATTAATATGCTAGAGGAGGTGGGTGAAAAATTAGATGTGGTAATGAGACTCA
>MFLT01000011.1:3056-3681 GCA_001781415.1 Candidatus Kaiserbacteria bacterium RIFCSPLOWO2_01_FULL_45_25 | reverse complement strand
AAATTGCCGGACTGGACACCTTTGATAATCTTGAAACGGTTAAGGAATTGCTGATTATTGAACTGCAAATCCAAAAACTAGCGTCCGGGGGACTTACTCACGACGAACTAGCTGAGGAGGTAGAGACAGACCTAACTGAAGTAGCCAAGATACTTCTTTCTGATAACGCATATACCTCAAACGACGAAGAGGCTCATTTAGTTCTCCGCAGCGCTCTCAAAAAGAGTCCTGACGGCGCAAAATTCACCGACTCACTTCTCGAAGCCGTCGAAGAACGAAAAGCTGTCCGCGCAACTATCTAAAGAAAAGCCTCCAATTTGGAGGCTTTTTGTTTGAGACAATTGTCTCACGAAGTTTTTGGTTTGGGTTGCCGACGCATGGCAGCAGTGAACTGCCTACGGGCTTTTTTCAGAGCAGCCAGAAGCGCGGCTGCGGGCGAAACAGTGTCAGTAGCATTCATGGCAAGAACTCCTTTCTACACAAAGACTACTACCGTTAAGAGCCAGTGTCAAAAAGTAGTTAGGATGGTTTAAAACATTTTTATTATTAGTCTAAAGCGTGCTACCCTACTCTCTATGAATTTAGAAAAGCTTAAAGAGCAGTTACTTAAAGAAAAGTATGCGGG
>MFLT01000011.1:0-3042 GCA_001781415.1 Candidatus Kaiserbacteria bacterium RIFCSPLOWO2_01_FULL_45_25 | reverse complement strand
CCACGCTGATTGTGTACGCCTAGAAGCTGGCGAACCATACGAGTATGTCCTTGGCTATGTAGACTTTCTTGGAGCGCATATTGACCTCTCATACAAACCAATGATTCCCCGTCCCGAGACTGCGTTTTGGGTGGCGCGTGCTATTGAGGAACTTAAGACACAAGACCGTCCCCTTCGTCTGGCAGATACCTTTGCTGGCGCTGGTAATGTCGGACTGGCGCTACTCACCAACTTACCTAACGCCACAGTTGATATCTCTGAACTAGACCCAGCCCTTGCTCCGCAAATACAAAAGAATTTAGAGCTTAATCACATTGCTCCCGAGCGCGCTCGCGTCATTGCCGCTTCAGCCCAAGAAGGACTAACTGGCACCTACGACGCCATCCTCGCTGTGCCACCGTACGTACCTTACGATGCTCTACCCGACCTAGATCCAGAGATGCGTGACCATGAACCACACTTAGCCTTCTTTGCCCACGATGACGGCCATGAGTTTCATAAAATATTAATTGAAAAAGCCTACGACTTGCTCAACCCTGGAGGTACGTTATATATGGAAGCAGACTTTGACCACAATGACGCTATAACAAAGCTAGTGGAAGGCACGCCCTGGAAATCCTTAGAATTCTGGCCTGACCCATATGGCGCTACGCCAAACGTAGTGTTGCGTAAATAGCGACTTGCCAAATTATATAAATGTGTCATGATATAGGTTGTTATTGATCTTCCATCTACAACCAGGAGCACTTCATGGAGCACGTTACCTTTGTCCACCAGGATACGGTCATCTACTACGATGAACGAGAAAAGTTTGGTGTCCGAGCCATTTCTTCTGACGTCTCGGTGAGCATTGATTTGCTCCCGGCCGTCTACGAGGAGGTGGTCCCACTCATCAACCAAAAAGTCCTCATCGCGTTTGAAAAACAAAGCGAAGGCCGGGTCGTGATTGGGGTTTACTCCCCCACCAAGCGCAAATGGGTTTGCGAACCGAGGTTCACCAACGTGGAAACCTATGGACGACGTGCCTTGCGCATCTTTGTCGACAGCCAAGAAGGATTTCTGGACATCAACACGGGGGACATCACCTGGCTGCACTGACCAGCAACCCACCGTCATCAACAAAGCCGCTTGCTTCACACAAGCGGCTTTTCTATTACCCGCCAGACTTTACAAATGCAAAAGATATTATATAGTTCAAAGGTTCTTTTTGTTCTTCTCATCAATCCAGCAGGAGTTTTCCATAAATAACACCGTCCTCTCTGACGAAGAAAAATCTCAACTGATCCAAGCGATTGGCGGAGTCAGTGCAGCCAGAAGCATCATCTACGGCACCATGCGTGTCATTGACTGCTACCCTGTTTTTACCAGCGTCGTCGTCGGTGGCGTTGCCTACCGCTCGAATCCTGTGATGTTGCTGCAACTTAAAAACAAAGGTTGCCTGAATGATTCAATCACAACGGAAATTTTGAGTTCAAAAGCCTACACATCATCCCTGCGAAGACTTGACCTCAAGCTGATTCGAGTCACACCACGAGAGCTCAATCTGCCTGACGGTGGCTTTTACTCCGACATCATCGCCGTGGCCAAGAGTCACGGACTTACGCTCTGCCCCCAAGACACAGCGGCGGCCATCATGACCCAATTGCATAGTGAGTGGACCACCAAAAGTCGACTGATTGTGGTTTCAAAACCCATCGTGTTTGATAAACAACCCTGGTTCATGTCGGTCAGCCCAAAGAGAATTAAGGCGGAGCCGGGAGACAATGGACACCACGTTGGCCCTGATGAACACCTTTTGTTTCGACGCTTGTGACGGAACAAAAAAGCCGGTCGCACATTTATGTGCGACCAGCTTTTCATATATTTTATATTTGTTTTATTGAACTGTGATGCGGCGACTGGTTGCTACTTCGTTGCTGTCACGGTCGTAAAATAATCGAAATTCGTAGGTTCCTGCTTTTTTAATCTTAAAGGTCAACTCACCAGATGCCTTCTTACCTGTATAACTCCAATATGAATAGTCACCATCAGAGGCTCCTACTTCATACACACCAATCCAAACACTAGAGTCAGCACGTGATTTAGGTACGGTAAATGAAACCGTCACCTGGTCATAGACCGCATAAGTGAGCTTTGAAAGTGTCAGTGACCCACGACTATTACTTACCGAGTTCGTATTACTAGTTGTAATCATTCCCCCAGCCAAAGCGTATGATGAACCTGAACCAAAGGTACGGACGGCACCGTAGTACTTAGCACCACTTGAAAGTTCAAAGACTGGTCGATAACTGTACTGCACCCCACTCTTGAGGCCGGTAAGTGTAACTTCATAATCTACTTCACCACGCACCTTTGAGACACGGGTACGAGCTGTTTTCTTATTAAGGGTACTGCCTTCACCATACTCAAACCAGGCGTAGACTGATGAACTGTTACCAGCATCAAATGATGCTTTGAGTTCGACTTTGGTAGTTACTGCAACATTAGCAGTACCAGTCTGGACTCGAGACGAGCCAGAGCCACTGACAGTTCCGCCAGCGGCTGCTTGAGCTTGTAGAGTGTCTACAATCCCCTGCATATATGAAACCAACTCTAGTTGAGTTTGCGGCACGTACGGCAAAGTAGCCGCACTAGTAGAGGCCGGCACCGCTAGGGTAGCCAAGACAAAAGCCACGAGTCCAAGAATGGCAAACTTCAAGATTTCTAGTTGAGAAACGGTGATAGTCATAAATAGAATAGGCTTATATAATAACGTTAGATTCATATTATACCATACTTTTACCCAAATTGCAAGATTAGAGTAAAAAGTTAGCTTGGTGGTGGATTACATAGAAAAGCGTGCCTAATGGCGCGCTTTTCTGTTCCTCTCCCCTTCTACTAGTTCGTCACAGAATGCACCGAGTCTTAGCTCGGGGCTGAATGTGACATTAAAACATGTTTTTCTGTTCCTCTCCCCTTCTACTAGTTCGTCACAGAATGCACCGAGTCTTAGCTCGGGGCTGAATGTGACATTAAAACATGTAATGTGACATTAAAACATGT
>MFLT01000010.1:48459-55722 GCA_001781415.1 Candidatus Kaiserbacteria bacterium RIFCSPLOWO2_01_FULL_45_25 | reverse complement strand
CTCAGCTGGTTTTTAAGAAAAAAGCCGCAACCCAAAAGGTTGCGGCTTTTAATTTATGGTTTATTCAACCTTAATCTGATTTGACCATTTTCATAAACACCTCCTGTGGGATGTTTACTCGACCCTTACCGAGCTCGAGAGCCTTCTTTTTACCCTTCTTCTGCTTTTCACGAAGCTTCATCTTACGAGTAATGTCTCCACCGTATAGGTAGCCTGTCACGTCCTTCTTCAGAGCTGAGAGAGACCGAGAAGCAATAATTTTGCCGCGGACCTTGGCCTGAATCTTGGTCACGTACTGCTGACGAGGCAAGTTATCATAGAGCTTGTCTACCGTCGCTCGGGCATCAAATTCCGCTCGTCTGTCCCCTACCACGCGTGAGAAAGCGGTAATAAGCTCTTCAGCTACAAGAACATCAAGACGTACCACATTGGCTGGACGCAGCTCTGCAATTTCGTATGAGAGCGACGCGTAGCCACTAGTTGCATTCTTTAATTTATCAAAGAAGTTGCGCATTAGTTCACGAAGCGGCATTTCGATTGTAACCAAGTTGCGGCCATCGTTTAGAACCTCAGTCTCCAGTACGCCGCCTTCATGATCAAAGAGTAGATTCATGATGTTACCGACATATTCTGGTGGAGAAATGATTTGACCCAAAAGCCACGGCTCACGCACGGTACAAGACACTCCGTATTCAGGAAAACGAGTAGCAGCATATACTGACTCCACTTTGCCGTCTGGATAAGTAATCTCGTAGGCAATTGAAGGTGAAGTAATAATAATTTCAATATCAAATTCACGACGGAGTCGCTCGGTTACAATTTCCAAGTGGAGCATACCAAGGAAACCACAACGGAACCCACGACCAAGCACTCCCGATGATTCTTCTTCATATGAGAGTGAGGAGTCTGAAAGCTTAAGTCTGTCTAGCGCTTGGCGCAAAATTGTGAAGTCGTCCTGACTATCAGGAAAGACAGACGCCCACACTACCGGCCGGGCTTCTTGGTAGCCAGCAAGAGGCTCCGCCATACGCTTCTCAAGCATCAGGGTGTCTCCCACTGTGGCCACTCCTGGTTCTTTGATTCCAGTTACGATGTAACCAATTTCTCCCGCCCGGAGTGACGGCACTGGTACTTCAGCCGGTGTAACCATACCCACTTCAAGCGCGGTGAAGGTCTTACCACTGGCAGCAAACTTAAGTACGTCCCCTTTCTTTACCTCACCATCAAACACTCGCATATAGACAATCACGCCGCGATGGTTTGAATACTGAAAGTCAAAGATAAGACCACGATAAGCATCAAGCTCCGTGTCCCGTGGTGGCGGGATGCGTTCACAAATAGCCTCAAGTAGGTCTGGCACACCAGCTCCCGTTTTTCCAGACACCAGCAAAATATCTTCTCGGCTACACCCTAGAAGCTTCATAACAGAATCACCAACTTCCTCGGGACGTGAGTGCCCCATGTCGGTTTTGGTCAAAACTGGGATAATGGTCAATCCTTGCTCCTTGGCCATTCCGAGCGTGGTCAGGGTCTGTGCCTGGATACCTTGAGTACTGTCGACAAGCAAAAGTACTCCTTCTACCGCCTTAAGAGCTCGTGATACTTCATAAGAGAAGTCGATGTGGCCTGGGGTGTCGATAAGGTTCAGCTGAAAAGCCTTCCCCTGGTGAAGGTAGCTCATACGCACTGGCTGCATCTTGATAGTAATACCTCGTTCGCGTTCGAGATCCATTGAATCGAGGATTTGCTCCTTCATCTTGCGGTGCTCAACGGTTTTGGTGTGCTCAAGCATGCGGTCGGCCAGAGTGGACTTACCGTGGTCAATATGAGCAATAATACTAAAATTTCTAATCTGTCTATCCATATATGTACGTGTACTCTACCCTACTCCACCTACAAAAACTAGAGGGTGTCTGGCTGTGGGCCAATAACGTCGGTTTTGAAGATTTTTGAGTGATACGAACGATATATTTCACGTAATTCAGCTGAGCCGAGGATATAGTAGGTCAAAATCGCTCCAATCCCGCCAGCTAGGGCCGCCACCGCCCCTTGAAGCATAATACCGACAAAAGTCTCTTGATTAATGCCGTCTACAATAAAAACCAGAGTTGCGTATGACATCAACGCTGCCACCAGTGCGGCCAAGAGTGACTCAGCCAACTGTCTAAGTACCCGTTCGAAACGCAGACCAAATACTCGAATGGTCATATAGAGCAATATACACATCTCCACAAACACCCCAAGGATAAATGAAAGTGCTAAAATGAGAATCTCAGTTCCCTCCACCCCTTCAAGTCGCAACAGCGCATCAAGTGAATCCATAAATTGTGGATAAACAGACACAAGATGGAGTCCGGTGTAGGCCACTATAATTGAGACCACGGCCCCAATTAGAGCGACAACCAGCGGTGTCTGTGTCTTCCCTCCGGCATAAAACGTTCGCACCAAAAGAAGAAGGATGGATTGAGCTATGAGAGCAACAATAAAGAGCGCCAAAACCGCCGCCGTTAATCTTGTATCATTCCAATCGAAAGCTCCACTACCCAAGACCACACGCACTATCTGTGCTCGCAGCACAACCACCAGCGCAATAATTGGGAACGACCAAAAGATTATATGACGCAGAGCCGTCATGACATGCATGTTAAACGTTGAGCTATCTTTCTTGGCAAATAAATCTGCCAGTACTGGAAACGCCGCCACTGAATAACTCATACCAATAATCGCTAGTGGCACTGACTGAAGATTAAATGCAAACTGAAACACTGATACTGAACCAACAGTCATCGTTGTTGCCACTCCAATAAACGCCAGGAGTACAAGCTGGTGCACAGAGAGTGTGAGAGCGCGTGGCACTGCCACCATACACACAGAGCGTAAGAACTTCCAGTCAAACGCCTTAACCAATTTAAACGCAAACTCACTTTGACTCACGAGCGGATACTGTACCAACATGTGTCCCAACGCCCCGATTACAACTCCCATCGCCAAACCAGACATGCCGAAGTACGGATACAAAAGCGTGATACCAGCGATAATACCAAGGTTATAAATCAGCGGACTAATAGCGTACAAAATAAACCGATGGGACAATTGAGTAACTACTCCAAATAAACTTGAGATACCAAGTAAGAAGGGTTGGAGAAGTAAAATACGAATCAAAACGATGAGTGTGTCACCATAGACCATAAGGCCTGGGAAAAATATGGGGACCAAGTACGGCACAATGACAAACAAAACGGCAGCGATTGAAACATACAGGAGTAGAAATACCGTAAACATCTGTCCCAGCACTTCAGCTCCAGCTTCATCACCTTTATTAGCCCGAGCCGTCGTTACAAACGGCAACAACACATACACCGACAACACTGAACCAAACAGCACAAACAATAAATCTGGGATACGAAACGCAGCATAGTAGAGGTCGAGCTCTCCGCCAGCTCCAAAGGAATGAGCTAAGAGTCTATCCCGCACCAAGGCCAGCATTTGGGAGCCAAAGGCAAACAACGCGAGAATATACGCCGCCTGATGAAGGCCGCGTATTTCGCTGTACATGAGTTGGAGAACGCGACGAACCATACAACTTATTCAGCTTGCGGTTCAGCCTCCTCTACCACTGTCTCTTCTGTTTCTGCTGCAGCTGGAGTTCCGGTTATGTTCACTGGCGTAACCAAGTCAGTCTCAGGATCTTCAGTGGTAGTAGTGACCCCTCCCTCTTCTGACACAGTTGAGCTATCTACAACTGGAGCAAAATTGCTTTGTGATTTTTCATAAGTACCACCTTCAACTGCCGCAATCAAAGCGGCTAACACCTCATTGTCTGGATTAGTTTCACGAACAAGTTTTAGTTGGACCAACGCCTCTTCAGTTCGATCTTGGTCAAGGTAAGTAAGAGCCAAGAAATAACGAGCATTAGCGTATGAACCATCTAGTCTAATAGCTGTTTCAAAAGCCTGGGCAGCCTCAGCTAATTGCGCATCAGTGGCCAACAATACTCCGAGCTGGAAGTAGCGAGTTGGGTTGTTTGGTTCAATTGAAATTAGTGCACTGGTTAGAATGATGGCGTCTTTTACCTTTCCTTCTTGAACATCAAGTTGTGAGAGTAAGAAGATGGCGTCTGTATAATCATTTTTCTTTTCAATCGCTTTTCCTAATGATTCACGAGCACCAGCAGCATCACTTATCTGCACTTTGTATTGTGCCTTAAGGACGGAGTACAAAGGATTAGTTGGATCAAGTTCTTCCATACGAGCAAACAGAGCCTCAACCCGTTCTTTCATTCCTTCAAACTGAGCTGGGTCCAGTAAGGCATAGAAGTTACTGAGAACAATGTGATTAGTTGGATTAGTTGGGTCAAGATTAATAGCCTGTTCAGTTAGACTAATACCTTCAGCCAAAAGATTTGAGTTGCGCTGTCTAGTTACAGCATCCACTTCTCCGTTAGTTGCAACCTGATTTGAAAGTTGAGACAAGCGAAGCTGAGCTCGTTCAGCCATAAACAAATCCTGGGCATAGAGTTCACTGGCCTTGGCTAGGCCGTTGTCAGCTGCGACAAAGTCAGATTCTTGTTGGAAAGCCCGGACAGTATCTGCATAGATAACATTAGCCACAAATTGTTTACTAACTCCAATCACCACCAGCACAGCAGAGATAATAACCACGAGCACAGTAGCAATTAATAACAATCCATACTGTCGGCTCTCAGTTACGTTAATCTCTACCCCAAACTCCGCACTGGTCGCAATATAGGTTGCTCCCACTAGCCCAGTAAATAGAGCGGCCAACAAAAGAATCACCGCTCCCGGCACATACACCAAAGCCATAATCCAAAGATATAATGCCGCCATAAACGACACTACGCCGATGGTGTACCAACCAGCATCTTTAACTGTTCTGGCAATTAACGTACGGTAACCAAAGTGCAAGAACGCCAATAGGAAGCAAATCATGAAGACCGCTCCAGCAATACCAGTAGTAGCAAGGATAGTTGGAATATAGCCACTTCCCCCACTAAATGAAGTATTCCAAAAAATGGTTTGGTTAATAACTGGGTTTTTATATTGACGCCAAGCATCTTCAAATCGATTTGGGCCAGTTCCCAGAAGAGCGTTATCACGCAGTGCCGACTTGGTGATAGATAAAGTTGAGTCAAATGAAGGCCGTACTTCCAAATAACTTACCCCAGTAATTTGTCCAACCTTTCCAGCAATATAATCTCCACTAATAACAAAAGCACCAGAAGTCAGACACACCAACCCAACCAACAACAAGGTCAGTCTAGAGACTGGTCGCGAACCTTCTTCAGCTACTTTAAGCCACGTATCGCGAGAAAGAAAATACAAAATGGCTAGAAGTGAAAAGAAGCCTACCATCAGCCACACTGCGTAGAAATTAACGACCGAGAGAATAATTAATGAACCAACTATCAATAACGACGCAATTACTTTACCGGCCAAACGAGTGGTAATTTGTGGCAAAAGAATCAGTACGCACAAAATAACCAAACCAGAAAACAGCGCTAGGTCATTAAAGCCACCAATTGTTGAAGCGGTTGATGAGGTAAAAATACCAAACGTAAGAAAATCAGCTCCGATTACCAAACGAAGCAAGTGATATAGCTGAAGTATGAGTGCACTCCCACCAAGGACCATGAAGATACGTCTAGTTGCTACCTTTGACTGACTAAACACCAAAGACACTGTCATAACCAAAGCCATGAGCAACATAAACCCAGCGGTGTGTACCTCAAACACCATACCGTAGAGTGCGTCTTTTATATCACCAGAAAGTAATGCTGATGCTACTGCCGTCAAAGCAAAGCCCCAGAAAAAAGCCAATGGTAACGGAATGATGAGACGCATCTTTCCACTTCGAAGCACAGACAACGCCAGCAGAAGCACTGCCACAAACATAGCCACCGTCACTGCATAAGTCTTTGTAAAACCAAGTGAAGCATACACTCCGGGAACAAAAAAGATTGGCAATAAACCGAACACTGCTACCAATACTCCATAAGCCAGTGATCGTAATGTGTCACTAAGGCTGTCTTTAACAAGATGGTTTAGACGCGGTGAAAAGATGTTTGGCTCCATATAAAAATAACTCGATTTATAACGTTAGTATTAAAAAAGTATACCATACACAAAGTAACCCCTCACACCCGTCCAAATACAAGGCATGGGCAAATGATTTTTCGTAGGCGTACCTGTACGTACGACGGAGGAAAATCATGGGTGCCCATAACGAAGTAGTTGGGAGGTGTGAGGGGTTACTACACAAAAGCACCTATTTCTAGGTGCTTTTGTGTGCATATAAGCCGAATTCTGTCGAAGATTGCTCTTCGGATGATCATATACCTAGGATGAGTGTTACCACTCACCTCATGCGGCTCTCTATCGAGGGCTTTAAGCGTAAAATATACTTCTGCTTAAAGCCCTCGATAGCGCGGCCTTGCACGCAAGTAAGGATTTTGCCGTTTCACCCGGTATGTTTCCATACCGATTATTCCCGAAGGAATCCGTTTGCTTTCGCGCCCGGCGTCACTGCTCGCACCTCTATACCATTGCTGGTACGACGGGTGTTACCCGCTACCCTGCTCCAAGCTTACGCTTGGGCGTGTTCGGACTTTCCTCCCCACCGAAGTGAGGCGATCATCATGCCCGTATATTATAACACAGTTTTATAGATTTGGTAGTACGACCACATCACCCAAGTTTAAGTTGTTTTTGGCCACAAACCCCTCCGCTGTCTCAATCACGTACTTAGCTGGAACTTCAGGCACAAACATCGCTGGGAAACTTTCTGGTGCTGCCCCATCTTCAGTGTGGACCACTACTCCCTCCTCACTTACCCAGATAATATCAATGGAGTAATTCATGTCCTTCATCCAAATTGAATGATAGCCGCTGGAGTCAAATATAAATAACTTAACCACATGCTCTGGCAAGTATGGTGTATCAGATAAACCGCGAATACGCTCAGTCCACGACTCAGCCACCGACGCTGATACAGTAGTTGAACCAATCTGCATTGGTTTTGTATTTGGATAAAGAGTCTCCCATGTCACTGGCAAATTAGAATCAACTGGAGCTTCAGAAGTACTGGCCACTTGATTGGTTGATGTAGCGGTTGTAACAGTTGGTTCAATTACTTTACCAACATCAGTAAAGATGTAGATAGAAAGACCACCAAACAGTATGGTGATGGCGCCCAAAAGTGCGTATGTCGGCCAGTAGTTTTTTGCTTTCGTTTTCATAATAAATG
>MFLT01000010.1:30683-48449 GCA_001781415.1 Candidatus Kaiserbacteria bacterium RIFCSPLOWO2_01_FULL_45_25 | reverse complement strand
TTTTTAACCACACCACTATATTAATTCATTGTGGTATTCATCCTCATCGTGATGTTCTTCTTCATTATCATCATGACCAGACTCCCCATGAGCATGTGAATCAGCTAAGGATTGAGCGATAAACCCCATCAATACTGCTCCAATGGCCACCACGGCAATATGCTGTAGAAAGCTCTTGGTCGTTTCATGTTCGTGATGCTTTGGTAGCAAGTCGTGCAGTACAACGTGAATAAAAAATCCAGCACTAACAGACAGCAGGACAACTTCTAGTTCGTGTGAAGCCAGCGCATAGTACCCCAACCAGACTCCAACAAAGATAGTGCTTGATACTGCAAAGTTCACCATCAGGGCTTTTTTGATTGAGTACCCCGCTCTACGAAGCACAAAGAATTCAGAAATCTCCTGAAGCACTTCATGAATCACAATTGATACTGTGGCTGCTACTCCTAGTGGCCCACTGACAGCAAACGCAGCAATAATAATCACGCCATCGGCAACATTATGGATGGCATCACCAATGATAATTTTGCGGGCCGCAGCGCCATGAGCTCGTGTACACTCATCATCATGATGGTGGTGCATTTCTGGCATTAGACGATGAACTCCCTCAGCCAAGATATATCCAACCACAATCAGCACGGCTCCAGCCCCTAGACTCGGCGCTAATTCAAACACCTCTAGCGCCAACGCTCCAGCAGTAACCAAAAACACCCCAGCTGAAAACGAAATCAAATATGAAAGTTTGTTTTCCAAAAACCGGCCAGCCGCACTAGTGGTAAACATCACTCCTGAAAGAGACGCCAACATCACAGTAAAAGCAGCTACAATAACTTCAGTCATAATCAAATTTATATATTAATACTAAATGCGAATGATTTGCATTATAGCAATAATCTATTTAAATGCAAATCATTTGCATAAGTACCATATTTAGGCTACACTCTGGCCATGCGAATTACCAAACACAGACAAGAAATCTTAGACGTCCTCGACCATTCTGAGGAAGCCCTTTCTGCGTCTGCTATCCACGCCTCTCTCCCCCACATCAACCTGGCTACTATCTATAGAAATCTAGAGAGTTTTGTTGAAGCGGGTACCATAACCAAGCTCAACCTAGGCGGTGAAGAAGCTCAATACGAGATTCAAGATGAACCTCACCATCACGCTATCTGTAATGAATGTAACAAAGTCATCCACTTTACTGTAGACGACGAGAAATTAGTAAAAGAGTTTGCTTTACCTGGTTTTTTAATCACCAACCTAGAAGTTACACTACGTGGTACCTGCGCCACCCATAAAACTAAAACAAAATAAGGGACGCTAGACCGAGCAAGAAAAGTAATCCCAGCACGTCAGTGGCGGTGGTTATTATCATGGTCGACATAGCGGCCGGATCAAGTCCAAGATTCTTTAGGAAAATCGGCACAAACGCTCCAAACAAACCAGCCACCATATGTACTCCAACCATAGCTATACCGACCACCAGTCCTAAGAGCGCACTATCGTTCCATACCACCGAAATAACAGCTACAATTGATCCAATCAGTAGTCCATTTAGAGCTCCGGCCTGAACCTCACGCCAAATAACTGGGCCAGCTGTTTTGTATGAAATGGTCCCAAGCGTCAGCCCACGCAACATCACGGCAAACACCTGACTAGCGGCATTGCCGCCCATACCAGCCACAATCGGAATATACATCGCGAGCACCACCAATTTATCAATGGTGTCTTTAAAGATAAAGATCATCGAACCAGCCATAAACGCCGTGACCAAGTTAAGAACAAGCCACTTGTATCGTGATTTAAACTTTTTGGAAACACTGTCAAATGGACGTGAAGTGTCATCCATACCACTCATGTCGTAAAGTGACTCAGCTGGCAAATCACCAAAGAGAGCAATGGCGTCATCAGCATAAATAACCCCAAGTACACTCTCATCATAATCAAGAACAATGACCTTTTTGCGATGAGAAAGCGTAAGAGTATCTACTACCTGTGCTACTTCTGCCTGATAAGTAATAGTTTGAACCGGACGAACAAAGCGCTTAAGAGTGGCTGAATTTCTTTCTCTCACCAAAGTAGACATCAGTATCTCCCCCACCAACGCACCGTTTTCATGAACCAATATCTCTGGAAACTTTCCAATATCTTCAAAGTGTTCCTCAATCGCTTCAGCCGCCTGCGCAATAGTGGCAGTATTGGGCAGTAAGATATAATTAAAATTAATCAGTGAAGTAGTTGCCTTGGGGTGAAAACGAAGGAAGTATTCAATTTTATCCCGAGCATCATCTTTGAGCTTCTTTATGATTTTGAGACGACGCTTTTGGTCCTTAATTCGCGCCAAAATATTTTCAGCCTGCCTGGGATCCATATGATCAAGCATGTCGACAATCTCAGCAATTTTTAATTTACCAAGAATGTCTTGCAGCACATGAGCTGAAAACTGCTGCAAAAGAGTACTCTGTTCAGCGAGCGGCAACGCTCGCAAACGAGACAATCGCTCTGTCGGCACGCGGGTAATAACTTTCAGTTCATCAGCAAGAGTCTTTTCCATATAGATGTAGTATAACAGCTACCAAGACGAGCAAAGAAAAAAGGTGTGAAGACCACACCTTTTTTCTTTCATCTTATTAACTGAAATTTATAGTAATACTTCGATAGTGGCTTTAGCTCTTAGTTCCTCAATAAAGGCACTAATTAGTTTTTGCTCTTTGTCGAAAATAATCTGTGCTTCAATTTGATCTTTAATTTCAGTCATTGGTGGCAAACCAGCTTCTGCACCGCCAGCTTGGTCATAAAGTGCAACCAGCTCTTCTTCTGTGGCAACGATATTAGTACTGTCGACATTGGCATCAAAGAGTCCTTGAATCAAAAATTCGTTTTCAATATCACGACGGAGACTAGCTTCGGTTACCCCAAACTCTGCCATTCGAGCAGTCAGAGCTTCTGCTCCACCAAGTCCATCTTGAATCTCAGTGTAGCGAGTTTGAATTTGCTCTTCGGTTGCGGTCATACCAGCTTCAATAGCAGCTTGGCGCAGCACCTCAGCGTTGACCAAGGTATCGATAGCCTGAGTACGAAGCTTCTCTACCATTGCAGGGTCACTAACATCTACTCCTTGGGTAGTAGACATCTGTAGCAGCTGATTGTAACTACTAGTAAAATCAGACATCAAAATAGGGGTACCGTTAACTCGAGCTACCGGCTTACCTTCTTCCATCTTTGAAATAATCCCTGAGAAAATACCAGTTGAAGTTCTTCCCTCTTTCTCGAGTACAAAAAGTAGTCCAGATGCAATTAGAAGAATACCAACCACCATCGCTCCATAAGCTTTGAAGTTAAACTGAGTTGGTGACGCTACTACAGCTTCTGTAGTCGCCGCTTCTGCCTCAGGTACTTGAACCGCACTCATCTCTACCGCTTCAGGCGTCGCTTCTGGCATGATTCCTGAAGTATCATCTTGCTTTTTTTCATCCATACGTAAAATTTAAAGAAAAGTTAACAACGTGAATCACCACCTAATAGTGTGAACGTTAGGCACTATAATATCACACTGAGCTGAAGTGACTAGCTAAGGGAGCCTTGATGCTGTGCACTCCAAGAAGCCAAGACTACGGCTGTAGCCGCTGCCGCATTGAGCGATTCACAACGGGGATGGATAGGAATTGAGATAAGGTCATCGCACACTTCTTTGGTCTTTTCACGCAAACCCGACCCTTCATTTCCCAACACAAAAGCGGTTGGTTTGGTGAATTTCTCGGTAGTAGTAGAGACAGTACCGTCTCCTTCAAGGCCATAGACCCAGAAACCCCGCTTCTGCAGATCGCGGATGACAGCGTTCACATTACTGATAGCTACTAGCGGAATACGAAAAGCCATACCAGCTGACACCTTAATAACTGTACCAGTCACTGGTGCTTGATTGTGAGGCGGGATGAGTACACCAGCCAAACCGAAAGCAGCAGCCGAACGTATTACCGCACCCACATTATGCGGGTCTTGCACCTCTCCTAGAATAAGTACCGCCGTTCCAGGATTGGCTTCTAGATTTTTAGAAAAGTTTTTGTAATCAACCATCAACTTATCTGGGTTAATAGCCGCTACAATTCCCTGATGAGCAGCATTGGCCGAGACGCCACGCGGTGGGTTCTTGAGATTTAACGGAGATACCGTCACCTTGGCCAGCTCTACTTGCTTGATGATTTTGGCATCAGAAAAATTCAAATCTAAGAAGATTTGCTTCACTACGTCTGGGCGTTGCGCCAGCGCTTCAGCTACCGCATGCTTTCCAAAGATGTATTCGTATTCAATCATCGCGCCATACTATCACGTTTTTAGCAAGATGCTAGTTGTGAGCGACGCTCTTCACAAAGTCCACTACTTCCTTCTGGAGAGCTAGTGCCACCTTCTTGGTGGTGCCTTCAAACATCATTTTCAGCGCGTGTTCAGTCACACTAATTTTGACCGAACCCCAGACATCACCGAAGTCTACATATAAGCCATCAAACTTACGTGACCGAACTGGCTTTTTGGCTTTGAGATAAGCTTCAACAGCGGCTTGCGCTTTCTTCTTATTATCCACGTCGACAATCACATCCTCAGCCTGATAGTACTTCAAGTAAGGCGCCACAAACTCACTGAACTTACCTCCTTGAGTACGGAACAATGCAAAGGCCTCTAGTACGTAACGTAGAGTGAGAGTAATTGAATCGGTATAAAAGTATTCTTTAAAGTAAAAGTGTCCTGAGTGCTCACAGCCAAACAGCACATCTTCTTTTCGCATCGTTTCTTTGATGTACGCATGACCAACCTTGGCTGGTACCGGCACACCACCCGCAGCAATAATTGTCTCTTCTAGAATTCGACTAGTGAGATTGGTGTAAACAATTTTTGCTCCCTTCCGTTTCTGAAGTAAGTACTTAGAAATAATGGCGCCTATTACCGCACTGTTAACGTAATTACCTTCCTCGTCAAAAAACGCAATTCGGTCACCGTCACCATCAAAACTAATACCGAAATCATAACCACCAGTTTTGAGCGCAGCGACCACTGGCTTTTGGTTTTTCTTCAAAGTTGGATCTGAACCCCGACTTGGGAAGCGTCCGTCTAGAGTCCCGTTGATAGTAGTAAACGTACACGGCAAGCGCTTATCAAGTAGCGGCATAAGGACTGCTCCCATACCATTACCAGCATCAGCCACAATTTCTAGGTCTTCCATTCCTTTAGTCTTGGCAGTTTTAAGCACAAAGTCCGCATAAGCTTCCTTCACATCTTTGGCCGTGACAGTTCCCCGCTTCTTCGGTTCAGCAAAATCTCCCTTCTCCATTCGCTTACGAATTTGTTTAAGGCCAAACTCTTCAGTGAGTGGAATAGCACCAGGCAGAACCATCTTAAGACCATTTTGATTCTTTGGACTATGTGAAGCGGTAATCATTACGCCAGCGAGCTTCATTTTGCCAGATGCGTAGTACAAGACTGGAGTATGGACAAGGCCGAGGTCGATGACGTTTGCACCGGCATCTGTCGCCCCTTTGCAAAATGCATCAAACAAAGCCGGTGAAGACAAACGCATATCGCGCGCCACCAATACCTTTTTCAATTGGTACTCAGCCACAAAACTATGGGCCACTAAATACGTCACCTCTTCATTTATTTCGCTCGGGTACTCACCCCGAATGTCTACCTGTTTAAATGCTCGCTTATAGTCTGCCGAAATTTTAATTGCCATATGGGAGTAGTATACATCATCACCTTTTTCATCATACCTTTCTATATATGTTACGATATGAACATGAATCAGGCCTTTGATGTCATTGTAATTGGTGGTGGACCAGCTGGTATGATGGCGGCTGGTGTAGCTGCAGAACGCGGACAAAAGGTTCTGCTGCTTGAGAAGAATTCAAATCTAGGCAAGAAACTCCGCATTACTGGTGGTGGTCGGTGCAATATTACCAACAACACCCCAGACACTCGTCAACTCCTCAAGAAATACGGAGAGGCTGAGCAATTTCTCTTTTCGGCTTTTTCTCAACACGATGTAGAAGCAACTTTGAAATTTTTTCACACTCTTGGACTAGCCACAAAAGTTGAAGCTGAGAATCGCGTCTTCCCCGAAAGTGAACGAGCTGAGGACGTCGCTCATACCCTTGAACAATTCCTCAAGCAAACCAAAGTTACTGTAAAAACTAATGTCACAGTCAAAAAAATCTTGTCCGAAAGTGGCCAGATAACTGGAGTTCGTACTTCAGAAGGCATCTTAACTGCCAAGGCATACATCCTCGCTACTGGTGGCACGAGCAGACCAGATACCGGCTCGACCGGCGATGGATACACCTGGCTCCGAGAAATCGGTCATTCTGTAACTACTCCAACAGCATCCCTGGTACCAATCAAAGTTAAAGACAAGTGGGTAGAAAGTGTGGCCGGAGTCAGTATCCAAGACACCCAAATTAGCCTCTACCAAAACAGCGAGGCCTTTCTGAAGACTACTGGCAAAGTTCTATTTACTCACAACGGACTTAGTGGACCAGGGATTTTAAATATCAGCCAACACATCGGGGACACCCTAACCCACGGCCCAGTTGAGATTCGCATCAACACTCTACCAACTCACAACGAAGAAGCAGTGTTGGAATTCATGCGTGCCCTCCATACCGACCACGCCAATAAGATGATTAAAAACATCTTGGCCGACCTCGTCCCCAAGGGACTCGTGGGACCAATATTGGCTCAAGCTTCAATCCTTCCCGACCGCTTGGTCAACACCATCACTAGACAAGAGCGCCACGCCCTCATCCAAGCCATTCGCGGACTAACTCTTCATGTCCATCGTCTACTCGGACTAGAGAAGGCCATCATCGCTAGCGGCGGCGTAGCTCTAACTGAAATAGACTTCAAGACCATGCGTTCTCGGCATTACCCAAACCTATACATCGTCGGTGACTTACTTGATATCAATCGACCTTCAGGTGGCTACAGCCTACAACTCTGCTGGACCACCGGCTTTGTCGCTGGCAGCAATACATAAAAAACGAGCGCATCATGCGCTCGTTTTTTATGTAGTTATTTGACTAACTCCTTTGCTATCTGCCCTGCCACCACTCTTCTTTCACTCTCGTCATCAGTGGTCTCTAATTTATTTAAAAGTTCAGAAACAGTCTCAATATCTTTACAAAGAGCAAAGTCGATGAAGGTAAATCCAAACTTGCCTTGGTTATATTCATTGTAAAGAGCGGAGTAAGCACCTTTAGATAAACGCTCTACCTGCGGTAGCAAAACCGACTCTTCATATTGCCTAATCGCGTCGTTTAACTCTACTCGACTTGGCACTTCTGCATTTGATGTATTTTCAAAACTCATATGTTCTCTATTTTACCTTACTTTTAGCTAAGCGCTTCTTATTGGTCCAAATATATAAATTTTCTACCTTGGTCCTGGCCCATGGTGTCTTGCGTAAAAACACCAAACTAGAATTAATACTAGGCTTATCAATAAAGCACTTAATTTTAATCTTGGAACCCAATTCTTCAAAACCATACTCCTCTACAAGTGTCTCAAGTATAGCTTTAAGGGTTATGCCGTGAAGCGGGTTTTTTGGTTGTAGTGTTGTCATAATTATTCTATGAACTCTATTGATTGCACCAAGTCTTCAAAGTCCTTGATGATGTCTGACTCAGCGTCACTGTAAGCACCGGTAAACACATAAACTAAGTCGTCATTAGTAACGACATACACCGTAGACGCATAGAGACCATCTGCGGTATAGCGCAGTGCTTGAACATGCCCAACCATCACAGTACGTGGTTCAGACATAGCTAACTCAATGTTACTCTCGAGTGGGTGATTCGACGCCCAATCCTCAGCCGATTCTTTACCAGTGTTTTTGTACACGCGACCTTGGATAGTAGGCGGATATTCACGAGGGAGATCAGGTGTTGCCGCTATCTCTTTACTTCCAGCCTCAGACATCAAAATGAATCCCGATACAAAATCTGGATCAACACTCATTCCCTCAGTTCCTTGCGTCACATAACCAGCCGGCGCCGCCCGGTAGGTAAACTCATACTTAGCATCAGCTTCTAGCACTCGTTCAAACACACGCAGGTAGTGCGTATCTGAACTACACGGCACTACACCCTCTTCCGTCATTTCACCTCTTACTTCCACTGCAGATCCTTCTTTTATACTTGATACCTCTGCCACACCCTCACCAGCTGCGCACAGTCCCCTCCCCATTGAAGGCAGTAGGATGTCATGCATTTCACCGACCGGTGAAATGAAGCTCACCACCGCCGGACCATCAACCATCATCTGCTCAGTATCCACCGCAGTCACCACTCCAGTTAGCGTCACCTCTCCAACTGGCAGTGGGTTTGGTTCTTGTTTCTCTTGGTAGATGTACTCATTTAAAATCACAAATGCCCCCAGCGCACAGACAATCAAGATAAACCCAAAAAATAGATGTTGTTTCATAAAATTATTATAAATTTCGATCACTCCAAATTCTAGTTACAATTTTTACTACCACCATCACAATGAGAGCTGTAACCAACCAAGGGTCTACAGCGTGACTATACCCCTCTGCTACGATACCCATTATCAAAACACCCGACCCGGCTAGAAACGCATTACGCCCAGCTAGAGTCCGATGCTGTTCATCGCGTTCATCTAGTTTATTTTCGCGCAAAATAAAACTGGCGTACAGTCCAAACAGTACCAACGCTCCCGCTAACATTCCCATCACCATAATGTCTGGCATCCAAAAATTAAATGGGTTGAGGAGCAGTACTGCAATCACAACCAACGCTAAAGCCACCACCTTTTCTAGGATATTATTTTTCATAAGTTATTTTAAAAAGTTCCTCTATTGGCATTTTGAAAAAGGCCGCAATCTTGAGCGCCAGCAAAATCGATGGTGTGTAGTTGCCTTTCTCCAGCGCGATGATAGTTTGCCGACTCACGCCAACTTTTGAAGCTAACTCTTCTTGGGTTACACCACTCTCATTACGATAAAGAGAAACCTGATTACTAATTTTTTCGGACATACGCTTATAGCTATCATACATAGAGTGGCAAAGTATGTACAGTTGACTTAACACTCCTAGATACTGAAGCGTTACACTAGTTTTATTATACTTCTTTCAAAAATGGACGCAGGTGTGTTGGTTGGAGGGGTTTTGCCGACAGAGCCGTATAGACATACGGTGACCGAGGCAAAATCCTGAAACCAACGCAGATGCGCCACTTTTGAAAGAAGTTTATTAGATGGTTGCTCCGTCAACTCCCATCTCATTGATATAGCGCTCAATCACTTCTGGATGCTTACCTTCAACACATTCAGCTACATAAGCTTCAGCTGCTGCCCCATCCACAAAGCTTGTGTACATAAGCGCACTTTCACACGCTACCCGCACATCAATCTTGGCCGTTGGTCTGCCCACCTCGGCTTCACCTTCTACTTCCATATTTGTTGTATTTGGAATCTGCTCTTCAGTCTGTGGAGACATCTCTCCCACTGCTGTTTCTGGAATTGCTGGGTCATTAGTAGCTACTACCCAAAAGGCCACAACGATAAAAAATATTAGTGCAATAACAGCTGATTTTTGATACATAAAAATTAATTAAACGGAGAAGTTATTCTTCTCTAATACTATGTATTACGCACATCAAAAGAAAATGTAACAATTAAACCCTTGTGTAGGGTAACGTAAGATAAAACTGAAATATTTTTGATTATGCTACGTAGTAATAATTAGAAGCACCTTTAGACAAACGAGCAGGCATTTGCCTGCTCGTTTGTCGTATATCAAGCAATACCATACTCCCCTCCGCCACTATGATGTATACTGTTCGGACTAAAATAATATTTAATTATGTTTCAAGGAAATTGGAAGTGTAGCAAATGTGGTGGAGCAATTACCGAATTACCATTTCAACCCCGCAGTGAAGCCGGTCTAACTTGCCGTACCTGCTACGCTAAGAGTAAGGACCCAGCCGGAGGTGGCAGTTCATACCAAAATGGAGCGCCAGCTGACACTTCTACTCTTGGCGCATCTACTCACGATGATCGAGACGTGCCAGACTTCGCAGACTTTGATGCACCATCGTCCGAACCAATGTCAGATAACGGACTTGATGCAATTGGTGCCACAGCTCCAGCCGAGAAACCACGAACTACTGGCAACTGGCAGTGCGCCACTTGCGGAGCGGCCATCACCTCTCTCCCCTTTACTCCACGTGATGTTACCAGTCTCAAATGTATTGACTGCTTTAAACGCAGTAAAGCCTAACAAAAAAGCCGCCCCCTAGGGCGGCTTTTTTTGTTATCTGCATTATTTACCAAATTAAAAGCGCCCCCGGCTACCATAGAAGATAGTTCGGGGGCGGTTGTCAGTTCTCGTCGCCACGACGGAAACTTTGGGGTGTGAGTATGTATCCGGTTTTGGGAACACGCTCAGATGCGAACAGAATGCGGAAACGCTTGGATTGTTTTCCTTCCTTGCCTGCATTCCAGTATGAAATGCTGATTCGAGAAGGATATTCAAGCAGTCGCACACTCCAACGAAGCCTGGACAGGACCTCATCAAGCAACCCGGGCTTGATGTTGTGATAATGCAAAAGCACTTCACGAATCAACTGATTACCAAGAAAGGTCCTCAGTGCTGATTTGTCGATTTGTCCTCGACGACGATTGACCGTCAACCTTTCCAGGTCGACAGAGTTACAGGGCAGGTGCACTTTCTGCACCAAATTCAGCTTTGAGAGCATTGTACACCTCCATATGGGGTTGGTTGGAACAAAGGGCTATTCCTACCATACGTTACCTATATTAGTTCGTCAATATAGCTGGTTTGAAGCATATATGTTCCTATTTTCCTTAACGAGACTCTCCTTCAAAGTCCGGCTCAACAATCCCCCACATCATACTTTCTGAATCAAGTTTCAAATAAGCACTTTGTCCAAGTGATGGCTGTGCTGTCATCGGCTCGCCTGGCAGACGGTCGGCATAGTTCACTACCACTACGGATTTATGCCGAGGATTTGGACTTAAATTTATATTCTGTGGAGCAATACGGTCACCAAGATAATACCCATCAGAACCTTTGTATCCAGACTCAGAATTGAGCGCTGCCACCGCATAATAGAACACTCCCGAACCGCCAGTTTCTTGCGTCACCAAAAAGACTACGTCTTCTCGTCCGTCACTATCGAGATCCGTTTTCAGCTCATTTCCAAAATACCGTGTAACAATCTTGGAAGCAGAACCCTCAGCAGCTTCAGTTTCAGCCACACCATCTTTTAGCAAGACTGATCTTCCATCAATTAGGTATTGAATATTCTTGTAGTCAGACGGAGTTGCGACCTGCCCTTCTTGGTCGCCATCATCTTTCATCATCCAAAAACCGCCGACCAGCAATAGTAACGACACACAAAGTAAAATGTATTTCATATATCTTATTGTACCTTCTAGGCAGTGCTAGTAAAAGTCCGCAGATGACTACTCACTAACCCAAGCTCCATCTATATACTTTGCAGCACAGCTTCCTCCCACTTCATCACCGTCACTATTTAGGTAAATAATATCTATCGCTGTTTGGGACACCTTTCCCTCAGCAAATTCACCCGCTCGCACATAATCAAAACGCACAGGGTCACCATCATCGCCAATTATTTCTACCACCAAACGATATAATCCATTTTCATCTTCTCGTCTGATTATTTCTGTAAACGGTTTTTCTCCAGCTAATACCTCGATAACTCTCATTATCTCCCCTTCCCGTGGTATTGGTGTTTTCTCTGGTGAATTAAATTTTTCTGACATATAACTTAAGTATAGCAAAGACTGCTGTTTATTTAATTCTTATAAGCGCCCTTAAGGAACTCAATGCTAGTGGTAAAAGCCCACAGCCAGGCAGCAGCAGCTGCTAAGGCTACCTGGAACGGCGGTACACTGAGGTACAGGAGAAGTGCGACGACGGCAGTAAGAATTAGTTGCTTCCAACCAACACTCAATTTCCCGCCAATCACACTACCAACACCCGGCACAGCAAGATTAAGTATGGTCACGACAATGGCTAAGAATTGTTTATTCATACTCTGTAATACGTTAATGATATACCAGCTCTGAGTATTTAGATAGCAAAGTGGGTAAGAAGTCTACATGTGGCACGTCCTCAACTAAGAAGACCATTAGTAGATTAAATACTAACCATGTTCAAATATACATCCAGAGGATATATGGCCGGTATGTTTGCAGTTCTAACGATTTTTTGTGGGCAATTTTCTTTTGCCCAAGCAGCCCTTATTTCTAATGAGCAAGTTGAGACGCAAAAGAAAGAGGTCTTGCTGGGAATTGTGACCACTCTAGAGGAGCATGTGAAGTTCTTACAAATGATTCTAATCCAAAAACTTGAGGCCAGAGTTGAGTATCTGCAAACACTCGCTGATAACAAATAACATAAAAACCGGGAGCATTTAGCTCCCGGTTTTTATTACTCCAAGACTTACGCAAATAACCCAGCCATGCCAGCAATCGCCAAAAGCGTTACCAGATTAGCCATAATATCTGAAAAGAATTTCTTCCACGCAATATCTCGCTCCACATTACCCCAAAGGATTTGTGAGCCATTTACTGGCACCATAAAACACAGCCAGTTAAACACCACAAACCCCAAGGCAATCCAAAACGATACGCCGTTTTGCATACTCATAGTGATAATTACCACTACCGCAAATGACTCCAAGAGTGAGAGCAGCATTTGCCCAGCATAAACCTTTGGCATAGCCGGCTTCGCTTCTTCGATTTTTTGTTTCTGTTCCTCTGGTGACAGCTTATCAAAGCCGAGGTATTTCATGTGCAATCTCCCCATCGGCGTAGACATTGAATACCAAAACGATCCAATGGCAATTGATATAACAACGCCAGCAAGTGTTAGAAAAAATATTGTAAGCATAGATGATTATTTAAGATTATTTATATAAAATCAAACCTTATATAAATTATATCACCACCACACAGGTGAACTAATGATTTTTCTTAAACATCAATGTCTGCCTCCCCTTACTTAAAATCTAAACACCTTGCATTCACAGTCGCGCAGTATAACTAACTCTAAATCAAGCGAGCTTTGAAGCAGTAGTTGCACAGCACCCGGAGCCGGAGGCAGTTCTGAACTTTCATAATGACAAATAACCCGTAGTGGGGCCCACCCCATACCTTCACGCATGACATCTTCTGAATGAGAAGCCCCAAGCTTCGCAATTGCATACGCACCAGCAGACGAACCAGCCACCGTCTTCCCTTCCAGAAGGGGTTGCAAAACTTCATATGAACGCAATACTTCAAGTAACTTATTGGTACTACCGCCACTTATATAAACCGCGTCCGCTGCTTTAATTTGCGTAACAAAATCTTCTTTTGTTGCATACACGAAGTTGAGATTTTTGTTGGCAGCCTCAGCCCGAATCTTTGACTTCATTATATCAAAGTCTTGCATCGGATTTTCGTTACGAGAAGCAAAATGCACCATCAAAATTGAACCTCCATCTGGAACATCCAAAACCAGCTCTCTGAAAAAAGTGCGGTTAGAATCATTGTCTATTTTAGTGAAGCCTCCGTGCAGGATGTACTTAGTCATTTTAGAAAATTGTAATTGGATTTAGTTAATTTTGTTCAATTTCAAACGTAAAACGGTATGAGGATTCAGGGATAGCCTCTTCAGTCTTAGTTGGCGAGACATCAATTAAGGTAACGCTATAGTCACCAAACTTCTGTGGTTTGCCCAGAGTCATTACGTACTCACCATATATATCTGGAGTCTCTAGCATAACTTGTACCTCTACCGTCCCCGCCCAGATGCAAGTCACCTCTGCTGGGCATCGGCTATCCGAAACCACCACCTGTGGTGAGACACTGACACCAAGACCTGTCACAGTCCCGCCCAAATACGCAGTAACCAGCGTTGAAGTAGCAGTAACTTCCGGACAAGCGGCAAACTCACACTTTGGCCCCTGCCGTCCCACAGCTGAACCATCTGGACAAATCATGGCATCTGCCTGGCACTCGTATGACTCTATTGATTCATCAGGCAGGGCAATATCCTGACCACCTGGTTTTATTGTTGAGGTATTCAAAGCAAAAAACATCGCGACGGCCAGTCCAGCGAAAAATAGCATTCCCACAACCAAATAGAAAACTTTTGTATTCATATTTAAATACTATCACAATGAAGTGTCGGTAGTTACACGTGAAGAATCTAAAACCCTAACTCAACAAAAAGTACAGACTAGTGACAATTGTTATCTGAATAACAATCGCCAACACCAACTTCTTAACTAGAGACAAGTTGAGTAAATACGCAGTTAAAGATAGAAAATATATCACCGCGGCCATCACGGTAACGATTAGTAGATTTGGACCTTCTGGGTCGTTAAAAAACGCAAACATGGCTCTGGAGCACAGAATAGCCATGACGCCCAAGATTATTAGTGAAGTTCTTTTTGAGGTGAGGTTCATATTTTAATTATAGCAGCAATTAGACTATGCAAGGGCATGTTGGGACTTTTCTAGACATAAATACAAACTTAAGCTACTATCGCTGAACCTAAAACGTCTAGGAGCTCTTCATGGATTCAATCAAAATCATCGCCACTCCCCCAGGGCAAGCCCCTGAGGAAGTACGCCGAGAATGGGTTGGCTTGACCATCCCATTACCACAACAAGAAACCGGTGGTTTCCAGATGGGTGTGCTCGGCGGCAAGGCCCAGAATCTGGGTAGTTACCAGGTGCTTTCCCGGGATGCCTTTGCCCTCTTGTTGGCAAAGTCACAACCTGCCTTTCATTGGTTCGTGGAACATGGCTTCTTCGGTAGTTATCTTGTCTTCGCACGCGAAGTGTGCGAATTTCTTCCTGGTGTTGAAACGGTCGTCGACCATGGCCCGCTCGGCATGGACAATCCTGATGAATCCGATTGACCAGGTTCACTTTTCTGTCCTACGCAAAAGACCTCACTTTTGCGTAGGGCTTTTACTTTACTCTCGTGCTGGCTGCATGGGACGATGGTGGAACTTTTTTAGTTGACAATCTACATAACCAGTGATTTAATTCAAATCAACTTAGTGTTCTTACTGGAGGTTACCCATGTCTCAAACACGCCGTGTTTTCATCTCATACGCCCATGTTCCGAACCTTGGAAACGTTTTACAAGCAACATCACTAGGCTTCGCCCAAATGGATGTCGAAATTGACTTCCCTATTCGCAATGGGGACGATCTCACCAAAGCATTGAACATTGGCTGTGAAAGGGATGGCATTCAAGGCAAGAAGATAGTCGTCTTGAACTGGCAATTCTTTGAATGAAAAACTCAAACCGCCAACGGAAAATCGCCGTATGGCGGTTTTCTTATTTGCCAGCTGCCCGACAAATGAACGAGTAAGCGTCGTAGCCAAGACGTAGCACTAGCGTAGTTTTGGATATGACAGAACAAGAGAAACTTGTATCGAGATACAAGGACTGATCCTGACGGTCACCAACGTACTTTACTCCAAGTTAAATACGGCCTTGATATTTTTATTAAGTGAGAGTATATTATATACATCACGACGAAAAGGGGCCCAAACGGTTAATTACCTAAGGCCCCCTTTTCATTTCCCGATTTTCTTTCTAATGTCCTCCTTACCAATATCATCAAAATACTGTCTGGTTATTTTCTTATAAAGTGATGAGGCTCTCTTACCATCTGGAAACAAAATCTTTTTGAAACGTCCTTCCTCAATCAAAAAATCAACCATCGTTTTGTAATCACCATCACCGGAGACGAGAATGATTTTATTAAAATCCTCTTTACGGTATAGTCGCTTCATGACTGAAAAAATAATGTCTGAATCTACATTACCCTTCTTGGTACCAAGCATGGCCGAATTATGTTCACGAAACACAAGAATAAATCCTGCACTTTGAATCTCTTCGTATAAAGATTGATATACGTCACCGTCCTGCACATATCCCAGATAGTAATAAGCGCGGTCTACTTGATACTGTTGTTCAAGATAGACCCGGAAACGCTGAAGATCCACTTTCCAAGGATTTTCTGCACGAGTGGTGCCCATGAAAAGATTTTGACCGTCAATGTACGCAATGTTTTGCATTACAAAATATTATAACAGATTGTGCTGTTGCTGCCCGATTGGGACAATGTTGGAACTTCTTTGTGTTAGAATTGATGTAGCTAGTTCAACCAAGGAGCAATCATGACCAGCCCAATCGATAAATTGCCTCCAGCTGTGAGGCGAATTGCGAAAACTGTCGCCGCGCTCGCCGTCGACCAGATTCTGGACGACCCAAAAAGTGGTCTGAATAAAGCTGACCACAAAACGCTTCGCGGTCGTAACAGAAAACTGAAGCGAGAAATAAAGAGTGAACACTCTTCGGAAACCGCCTAGGCGGTTTTTCTTATTTGCGAGATGGCTGTCACAGTCACAAGTTTGTGTGACAGGACCCCACAACACCGTTTGAGATCCCTCCTACTCCTTGTATGAGGTGTCTCGGTCTCACCTCGAAATTCTCTATTTCGACATTATCCAGTCAATAACTTTTTGACCAACTTCTTCAGGCAAAAGCTTGCTGGTATCAACAATAAAGTAATCTTTTTCTTTAGCCTCTTGGCGTAATTTTTAAGATACCCAAACGTTATCCGTAGCAAACTTCTCGGGTGTCTTTCCTGTTGTTCGTTCAAGTTCAGCCACACTCTCAGAATCAGGATATCTTCCTAATATTCGGCTAGAGATTGTTTCTTCATTGGCATCAAGCAAGCAGATATGCGCGGAAACCTCCAACCGAGACAAAGCATCCTCAATTTCTAGAAATTCATAAAACCACAAATCACTGTGGCTTTTGCATTATTTATATTTTCCTTTCCTACCTTTATCCAGTGAAGCGTTTCGGACAGTCGCCATTCTTGGTTCGCATTGTCGGGGACGCCCCGCTCGTCAAAGTCATGGATATTAAAAATGTCCCCTTCCAACTTATTTTTAAGTTGTGACATTAAAGTACTTTTACCTATTCCATTTACGCCTGTTATTAGAAATATTTGACTCATCATTTCAATTTTAACTCAATCACTGAATACTTGATAGTGAGTTACCTACTTTGGAGACCTCGATAGGTCTCACGTGACTGCTGCCCGACAAGGAACCTCTCCCCTTACAGGGGCAGTACACCTTTTGGATATTTTGTTCGCAAGCTCCAAAATATACTCAAAAGCTTTTCGAGTCCTTACGAACAGTCTCCCAGACTGTTCTGTCTGGCAGCACGAGAAAACCGCCATAAAGGCGGTTTAACTCTCGTGCTGGTAGTGTGGTACGACGTTGGAACTTTTTTACGGGCTGAAACTACCCAAATTTATTGACTTTTCACATAAATTGTGCTATTATCCTAAGCGATTGTTCCACCAACCACAGGAGTTTCCATGAACCTGACTGACATTTTGAACATCGTTCTGGTGATTCTGGCACTGAAGGCCATGACCATTGGGTCTGAATTCAGCTTCCACTACCTGCTGAAGCATGGCAAGAAGTACTGGAACTGGTACGTCAACCAGGAGACCTACGGTCAATACCTGAAACGCAACCCTTGAACCCGCCTCGTTGCCAGCACGGAATTCCCGCGCTAGTACAGGCGGGTTTTTTTATTAAAAAGACGAGCTGCCCGACAAGGAGTCTCGGTCATTACATGACCAGTATACCTTTTGGCTATATTTTCGCTCCGC
>MFLT01000010.1:9143-30661 GCA_001781415.1 Candidatus Kaiserbacteria bacterium RIFCSPLOWO2_01_FULL_45_25 | reverse complement strand
GACAAGGACTCGAACCTCGATACCATGGACCAAAACCATGTGTCCTACCATTAGACGATCGGGCAATGGTATTTATGAAGCTTTACCCAATCCATCAGACTGACGGGCAATATTCTTCCTTCCCTCTTATACAATACGACGCACAAGTGCGTGCGCCGTATACCATAGCATATTATTTTCAAATTTTCAGCCCCTATCTCACCACCTCAGATTGTGGGTAAAAATGGCTTAAACTAGACCCGGAGATACCGCGCCACAGCGAGCACACTTGAAATCAAACCGAGCACCACACCAATTCCAATCAATACTCCAAAGATGTAACTGAAGTTTGAGATAAAGTACGTGAAAAGGTTGAATTCAAAGAAAGCCTCAGTTCGTGGACCAAGCCAGACCATGATTGGGTAGAAAATCATAAGTGAGAACACTCCAGCCACCAAACCGTACATGACACCTTGGAGCATAAACGGCCCACGAATAAACATGTTACTAGCTCCCACAAGACGCATAATAGAAATCTCTTCACGAGCGGTGTAGATGGCGAGGCGAATAGTGTTGAACGTGATTAAAATAGACGCAACGATAAGCACCAACATAGTGGCGATACTCGCCTGTTCAACTGCTCCTATGATGTTTGTAAGGGCATCAATTGATTCTTTGTTACGTTCGTAGTTAATCTCATCAATGACTGGTGTCTGAGTGGCAGAGTCACGTCTCTCTTCGAGGAAGCGAGCAATGTTTTCGTATTGTGAAGTCTCGCGCGCTTGGATGGCGAGGTTGGCACCAAGTGGGTTCTCATCGAGCTCAGCCAAGGCCTGCATCGCAATCTCGTCGTTTTGGTTGCGTTCGCGGTAGCGGGCCAGCGCCTCTTCTCGTGAGGTGTATGTGACAGCAGCGACGTCTGGAAGAGCCGCTACAGCAGTACGGATAGCATCGACTTCATCTTGTGAAGCACTTGGAACAAAGTACACATTGATGTCTACTTTTGATTGGAGTGACTGAAGTGAAGTAGTGAGAAGCTGGTCGATAAACATCGTAGAACCAATCACAAAGAGCGCCACAGTGATAACAAACACTGATGCCAAAGACACGTAGGCGTTACGCCAAAAGCCTACAAATCCCGCCTTCACAATTCTTCTAATTCCAGTCAACATAAAAACACTTACAAAATAACTTATAGAGCATACTTCCCAGTAGCATCATCACGAACGATGCGACCCTCATCCATGGTAATCACCCGGCGACCCAATTCATCAATCACACCCTTGTTGTGAGTGGTCATGATAACGGTTGTACCGAGGTCGTTAATTTTTCGTAGAATCTGCACCACTTCGTACGTAGCGATTGGGTCAAGGTTTCCGGTTGGTTCATCAGCTACGATAATGTCTGGCTGATTCACAATCGCTCGAGCAATCGCAACTCGCTGCTTTTCTCCCCCAGATAGTTCACTTGGGAAGTTCCAAGCTTTGTCATCAAGGTCAACTAGTGAGAGGGCCTGTGGTACGTTCTCGTGAATTTCTTCATCAGTACGGCCGTTGGCTTCCATCGCAAAAGCGATGTTCTCATAAGCAGTCTTGTGAGGGAGGAGCTTGAAGTCTTGGAACACAGTACCAATCTTACGACGGTAGTGTGGGAGTTTAGTGCGAGGAATTTTATGGATATCTAGTGATTCAAAAAATACCTGACCATGACTTGGCTTATCCTCAGCAATGATCATCTTTAGGAGAGTAGTCTTACCTGCTCCTGAATGTCCCACAATTGAAACAAATTCTTTTGGCGCTACCTGAAACGTTACTTCTTGCAAAGCGGCGCTGCGGCCGTCGTTATAGAGTTTCGAAACATTATCAAAGTAAATCATAAGTTTTAGTATAGCATGTTACGTTCCAGACTTTAAAGCCGCTATAAACGGCTCAATATCACCATTTAATACTTTATATACGTCACGGACCTCAAGATTATTTCGGTGATCTTTAACTAACTGATATGGATGAAGGACATACGACCGAATCTGACTCCCCCATTCTATCTTTAGTGTCTTCTCAACTGACAATCCTTGGAGCTCACGCTCCCGCTGCGCTTCATAAAATGAATACAATTTTCCAGCGAGTAACTTCATACCAAGCTCGCGGTTCTGCAACTGTGAGCGCTCGGTGGCGACATGGACTGAAATGTTGGTTGGCTTGTGCAGGATGCGCACCGCCGTCTCACGTTTGTTGACGTTCTGTCCACCAGCTCCTCCTGCGCGCGCAAAGGTCACTTCTAGTTCATCGTCTATTAGTTCAACCGCACTTAGGTCGTCGATGTATGGAGACACTTCGACAAGCACAAAAGAAGTCTGACGCTTGCCGTTGCTGTTAAATGGAGAGATGCGAACTAGACGATGTACACCAGACTCGTGTCTGAGTGTCCCGTAAGCTTCTTTGCCTTCAATCTCAATAGTGACATTACGGTAACCATTCTGATCATTGGTATTGCTATCAATTACCAAGAATGACCAGTTCTTTGATTCGGAGTAACGCTGGTACATCTCTACCAGCATACGAGCGAAGTCTTCAGCGTCATCACCACCGGCACCAGCCACAATAGTCATAACAGCATTGCTGCGGTCATACTTCCCCATTCCTGAAGCGGAGTCCTTCAGGGTCTGAAGTTCCTTTATCATCGCTTGTGCTTTTTGGGGTTCATTCCAAAAAGTTGGTTCAAGCATTGCCGCTTCAATTTCTTTGATTCGGGTTTCAGTAGACTGGTCCATAAGTGTCTTAGTATAGCAAATTTAGAAAGGCCCTGGGGTTGCCAGGGCCTTGGGCGAAGCGCGTTAGCACTTCTATGATTTCCACTAGGCGGTACGCGGCGTGGAAATCAAGATTGGATTGTTTAAAGATCAAACGAAACTTGTGATTTCGTCCCCAGTGACAATGTCGCTGAGTACTTACACTATAGCACCAGTTATCATAAATTAACCAGTTACTCTTCCTCCACTCCCTGTGTAAAACAAACCTGTGTCTGACGTAGGTTTATTTTTTACCCAATCTCTGGTATTCTGGCGAGCACTGAGTCGTACCAGCGATTCAGGCAGAGTACAGCCATTGTAAGCAAAGCTTGCATTGTCTGCCCTCGCGACAAATGCACTACCGTGCATTTAGTTCCCGAGAAAATATTTGTTCAGAAAATAAACTTTCCGCCCAAACATTTTCTCGGGAACTCAACCGCTACCGCGCTTGGTCACTCACTTGCCAATGTAGCTCAGCTGGTAGAGCAACGCCATGGTGGGTCATAAGACCCCTGCCCGATACAAAAGAAACTTTGTATACGAATCCTGAATAACGGTTAATAGCCAACGCCTGGCCAAGACCGTGGCACTCATAATTGAGGGCCCGAACGACTGACAAGGGACGCTTCACCTGTATGGGTATGCGCAATATACAGTCTAATCCTCAAATATCACGTTTAATAAATTGAGGTGTAAATGAAGGCGTAGGTCTCCGGTTCGATTCCGGACATTGGCTCAGATAAATAATGGCTCCCGTTTGGGAGCTTTTATTTATTTGGGACAATGTAGAAAGCAAACTGCTTTGCTTTCGTCCGAATCGAACAGCCGGAACGATGTGGCTTTGCCACACGTGAGGCCGGGTGAGGAAGAGTCGGAACTCTTCCGCAAGACTTCTTGAGATATTTGAAGAATGAAAATATCCAAGAAGTGGACAGCTCCTGTAAGGAGGGAAGTTCTTAGCGAGTTTACGAGCTTAGAAACTTGACCCTCGATTCCGGACATTGGCTCAAATAAAAAGTCCCCTTGGTGGGGATTTTTTGTTGCTTTCTTTTCTAATTGAGTATAAGTTAAATATGGTTCTGGGACGGTTGACGAGCGTTCATTAAGCCTGTGAAGGTGAATGGTGATGTTCGCTGGAGGTATTTGAAGTGTTAATTTCTCGTCGACACAACCTAACAGAACTCATGCTCGACTGATAAAGGGCAAATTTCTAAGCTTGGTTACGACCAAGTGAACGGAAGTCCCCGATGAGGAAACTCAATCCGCAAGGATTACGTTGCAGTGAATACATAGCTGCGCGAGGTCGAGCCTCTGACACCAGGCGGTTCCCATTGGGAACCGCCTTTTTTATTTTAATACTTGGAATTCAGTTACATCTTCTTTTAACTGGTCACGAGTTACTAAGCTTTTTATTTCGCTCCACTCATAAAAATCTAAGTACTCTCGACCCCGTCTCGACTGTCGCATGCGACATGTCTCCGACCCGCAGCAAGGCACGCAAGCAAAGCAGTTTACTTGCTACAAAACAAAACCCAGCCTGATGGCTGTGTTTTGTTTTGTACCTTTCTGCGCGAGCGAAGGGATTCGGTCACTCTCGTGGATATTTTAGTTCGCTTCGCTTCTAAAATATCTCACTCCATTGACCTCCACTCGCGGCGGCCCAGAGGGTCCCCGCCGCTTCGGTTCGAATCCTATTGTACATCGCGAAGGGATTCGGTCCTTACAGGACCAGTACCCCAATTGGCTGGATTTATCGCAAGCTCAAATCCAGCTCAATCGGGCTTCGAATCACGCCTAAATGTGCCCCGCACATTTAGGCTCCTTCGCTCGCACAAAAAAAGCCGGCCAAAGCCGACTTTTTACTGCGCGAGCGAAGGGATTCGAACCCTCGACCTCTTCCGTGACAGGGAAGCGCTCTAACCAGCTGAGCTACGCCCGCAGTTGCAAGAGTATATACACTTTCGTTAAAAAGGGCAATATCTTGCGTTGTGTCGATGGGTAGAGTCGAACTACCGTCTAGGGTTTATGAGTCCCTCGTTCTGACCATTGAACTACACCGACATTTGAACGTCGTCAGCAGTATAACAGAAGATTTAAATTATTCTAGTCTCTGACTAATCACTTCCAATAAGGCTAGAATTTTGTATTTTAGATTAGTACTTTTTGCCACCCGTAAGGAAACAACCCCGTAATAATCATCATGGTTTTCGTATTGTTGTTTTGGTCGTTGTTCTAGATATATCGGTGACTTAAATTGACCAGCGGGAAGACTTAGCTCTCTTTGCCAATACGACATGATAATTTTCTCCCGTGGCTTATGGTGTGATGATATATAGACATAAGGCCTCAGCTCAGTTCGCTCAATACCTAGACACTCGATAAACCAGCGAGTCATCACTCGGAGTATTTTTGGATCAGAATTCACCACTGAGGCTTGACCAGTACGAGACTTAACACCTTCACCCCAGTAAATTCCAAGACCAAGAAAAAATAACTCCTGCTTAGAAATTTCCTTAATATCATTTGAAGCTTGCTCAGAAGCCAACTCAATCGCTGATAATCTTTTCTGACGATTCATGTCAGCTCCCTTTTGCCTCCCCTCCTGTCCGGCTTGAATTTGCTTATCACGCAATATCTTCTTTTGCTTGTCGGTGAGCACTATGGCTTGGCACCAAAGACTAACTGACCCTGGAGACACTTGTAGCTTCCTGGCTATATCTTTTATGCTCTCCCCCTTCCGTCTCAGTCGGAGAGCTTCTAGTTTATGCTCACTTTTAGACATATGTATATAATAACATATGTCGTTGGTTCATTTATGTAAGTTATGAGACTTATTTTAATTTAGCCAAAATTTCCTCAGCTTTTTGAATGTCTTCTGGGTAGCCAATTGGTATCCACAGCGCCTGTTCCACCACCGCTATTGGGTATTGCTTGGCGTATTCAGCCAAAACATCAGTTAGGTAATATTCCCCTTTGGTCTCTTTAGCGTACGGGTCAAAGTTAAAGATATGGTCATCTAGTACCATCACTCCAGTGGAGGCGAGGTTAGATGGTGCATGTTCCGGCTTCTCAATTATTTCAGCCAAAGTGCCGTCAGGATGCCGCACCACAATACCAAACTTCTCTGGGGTATCAGTGGTCAAAGTTAACATGGAGCGAGTATATGAAGTGGCTCTAGCGATATCTTGAGGACCATGCAAATCGTCTGCAAACATAAATAAGAAACGGCCCTTGAGTAAGTCTTTGCAGAGCCAAAGAGCGTGGGCAGTTCCCTTTTGTTCTAACTGCTCAACATAAGTAACCTTACGACCGTTATAAATATCTCCGCAATGTTCTCTTATTTGTTCACCTAAGTAACCAGTCACAATAATTAACTCATCAATTGAACTAGGTAGTGCTTCAATAATATGATCTAGGAGTGCCTTACCCGCCACCTTAATCAAGGGTTTAGGGGTGTTGTCTGTAAGGGGTCGTAGACGGGTTCCTTTTCCCGCTGCCAAAATAACGCATTGCATAATAGTACCAATATATAAGATTACTGCCTCGTACTCAACTTTTAATCAATTACTTACCCTTTCCCGGCTTGCGCTGTTCAGTCCGTGGCGGACCTTCCATTCGTGAAGCCACACGGTATGGCTGCATCATCTTTTTGGTGTGATGATTTACATTTAATAGTCGCCCGGAATGATTTTTACTCATATCATTCATTGTACCCGCCCACCAAAACAGCGCAAACTAGGTCTATCTAACAACAGCTAAATACTGTCTAAAGTAATCATATGACTATGATTACTTTACTTAAATCAGAAAAATTTAATTGCATTATATGCCCAAATATTGTATAGTCTTGCCACCTCACTTGGAGGAAATATAGCGGGTTAGAGGAGAGGTACCTCGGGAGGCTCAAATTGGGCTAATACACCAGAAATGATGTATGGATATCCTGCCAAATTCGGTGAAACCTTCGTGGCGTGAAAGCGCACACATGGCAATACCGAGCCAAGCCCTAGTAAGTAATTACTTCGGAAGGTGTAGAGACTAGATGGTAGGCATCTTCGTTTGAGTAATCAAAAAAGATGAAGGTATAGTCCAGACCACAAACACATTCGTGTGAGTAGCGAAAGCTATAGCGGTATGCATAACCTCCAGACTCCGGTTCGATTCCGGAACCCGCAACAAAATAACAAAACCAGCACTTTTCAGTGCTGGTTTTGTTATTTTGTTGCGGGTTCACAGAGCCAACTGCTTGGCTCTGGTCGGAATCGAACAAGCACAGCGATGCCGTAGGCTAGCGAGCTGGGGCCGAAAGTACTTAGATTTTTATGAGTGGAGCGAAATAAAAAGCTAAGTAACTTGTGGCTCATTCCGGAACTGCGTCAAAAAGGATAATGCTTAGCGCTACTGCACCCCCATCTCATGAAATACCCGGCGATACTGTTTGATAGTGTCTTCTGCTAAGCGCTTTGTCAAAATAAAGTCAGCTCCACCGTGGGCAATTTGATTACGAACTTTGTGGGCTTGCCACGCATCATCGAGTGAACGCAATTGTGCTGGAGAAATACTACGCAGTCTCTCCCCTAGTGAAGTTCCAGCGTAACCGGCATCTTTGAGAATTTCGTCCAAAATAATATCGGCTTCAATGATGGCCAGCTTCCAATCACTTGGACTGTCTGATGCAATATGGTCAAGCATATCTTGGATACGGTTGTTCTTTGGCAGGCCTTTGAAGTTCTCTTGGTAAATTTGCTCACGACGCTTGCGAGCTTCATTATCTAGATCCTCAAGCTGCTTTTTGCCAGTAGAAGCGTACACGTAAAGGACTAATAAAAATATACAAAATAGATACGCTAAGAAAGCATAAATGACCCAAATAGTATTTAGAAAATCCAAGATTGAATCAAACGACATCGCTCCAGGAGCACTATCGCCAATCTTATCCAAAATCGGGGTTAGCAAATCAAAACCACCCGGAGAAATTGGGGTAGTGGTCGCAGTTGCGGACGGTGAACTAATTGTGGCTGGCTCCATTATTTGACAAGCTTATTGGCGCTCGTCGTAGACTTTTTTACCGATTGCAAAAAGACGAGCGTCTCCACCATGTGGTGCTATATATTGTACCCCAACTGGCAAATCTATTCCTTCTCTTTCTACAGTTCCCATTGGAATTGAGAGAGTTGGTACACCAGTTAAGTTTACCGGTACAGTGAAGATATCTTGGCGATACATTGCCAGCGGATCTTCCTGTTCACCAATCTTAAAGGCTGGAGTAGGAGCGGTAGGTGTCAGAATAACATCAACAGTCTTAAAGACTTCAGCTAGTTCAGCCCGCATCTTGGTACGAACCAACTCAGCCTTACCGTAGTAGGCATCGTAGTACCCAGCAGACAATACATAAGTACCAAGCAAGATACGTCGCTTCACTTCTTTACCAAAGCCCTGTGCTCGAGTCTTTTGATACACATCCAAGAGATTATCCCCTTCTACTGACAGTCCATAACGCATACCGTCAAAGCGAGCGAGGTTTGATGATACTTCAGCCGGCATCACGATGTAGTAGGCAGCGAGACCTTTTTCAAAAACCGGCAGATCGATATCGACAACTGTATGACCTTCCGCTTTAAGTTTTTCTACGTGAGCATTGAAGGTATCCAGAACATCTGGATCAATACCATCCGCTAAGAATTTACGAGGTACTCCAAATACACATTTGTCTTTAACTGGAACTTCTGGGTAAGTATCTTTAGTAAGTGTAGTGGCGTCATAGCTGTCAGTGCCTGAAATAATTGAATGGATTAATTCAGCATCTTCCACCGTATGTGTGAGTGGACCAGCCTGATCAAGTGATGAACCCATCGCCATGAGTCCGTAGCGAGAAACAGCACCGTAGGTCGGCTTGAAACCAACCAAGCCACAAAAACTGGCTGGCTGACGAATTGACCCGCCAGTGTCGGTACCTAGTGCTGCTGGCACTGCGCCCATGGCTACTGCGGCGGCTGAGCCTCCGGATGAGCCTCCTGGAACACGCTTGGTATCAAGTGGGTTTTTGGTAGGACCAAAAGCTGAGTTCTCAGTTGAACCACCCATCGCAAATTCATCCATGTTGGTGGCACCAATAAATATCGCTCCAGCGGCACGCAAGCGAGCGATTACTGTGGCGTCGTAAGTAGCTGTGTAATTCTCCAAAATCTTTGAAGCGGCAGTGGCGTTCTTGCCCTTAATTAAGATATTACTCTTAACCGCGAGTGGAATACCAAGTAGGGCTGGCGCGGCGTCGCCTTCAGCCTTATAGCGCGCTTCAGCGGCTACAGCCTCGTCTCGGGCTTCAGTAAATACTGCCAGGAAAGCATTGATGTTTCCATTCTTAGCAGTGATGGTAGCAATAGCTTCATCAAAAACTGTAACTGGAGAAAGCTCACCTGCCACAAACTTCTTTCGTAGTTCAGAAATAGTATGCATATTAAGAGTCGGTATTTAGAATCTTCTTAACCACCATAAATCGTCCTTCTGTCTGAGGCATTTCTGCGAGCAAGGCTTCAGTAAATGAGTTCGGCTCGTTGGTTACTTCGTCTTTTCTAAAAATATTATGGTGTCTTCCGACAGTTGGGGCGGTATCAGCCGCATCGCCAGCGATATCTTTCACTGCACTCACGTACTCCAAAATCGCTGAAATTTCAGTGGTAAAAGTCTCTACTTCGGCTGGAGAAAGCTCAATACGAGCCAACTTAGCTAGGTGTTCTACTTCTTCTTTAGTCATAGATTTGCATCATAACATTTCCCTCTCTATCGTGCCACGAGGGCTAAGAACCCTGCCTCATCAAGAATCGGGACGCCTAGCTTCTCAGCTTCCTTAGCTTTGCTACCTGGCTCACTCCCCACGACTACATATGAAGTCTTTTTGGAAACTGAGCTTGATACACTAGCCCCTTCTCGTTTTACCATCTCCCCAGCCTCACTACGACCCAAAGTCTCAAGCGTGCCAGTAAAGACAAAACTCATCCCCACAAACTTTCCAGTCGTTGGAATAACGTCGGTGTTTTGTACATCCAGATGGAGAAGGAGCTTTTCAAGTAAAGCTTGGGCCTTTGAGTCCTTCTGCCAAGTAATTACATTAGCAGCCACTGTCTCACCCACCCCGTCCACCGCCACAAGCTGACTCATAGTTACCTGTTTTAGTTTTTGAATACTCGGGAAATGAGTGGCTAAGAGTCTGGCAGTTTCTTCACCTACATTATCAATCGAAAGCCCGACCAGTAACCTAGACAACGTCACGGTCTGTCTAGCGGCAATCGCAGCAATTAAATTTTCAGCCGACTTCTGCTTAAAGCCTGGTAGTGTTAGCACCTCCTCAGCTTTGAGGGTAAATAAATCGGCCACGTCAGAAATGAGTTCATGGTCTAGAAGAGCGTCAATAATCTTTGGTCCCACACCGTCAAAGTTAAGGGCATTCTTAGAAACAAAGTAGTACATCTTTTGACGCTTGAGAAAATCCGAATCAAGAGAGACACAGCGATAGGCCGCTTCACCAGGGATACGCTCTATACTACCGTCTCCCCCACAAGCAGCAACTGAACTTGGGAACCTATACTCTTTAGTTCTCTTCGGACGGAGATCCTTAATGACCGAAACTACTTCTGGAATCACGTCACCGGCTTTACGAAGCACGATAGTATCTCCCACGCGCACATCGAGGCGTTTAATTTGGTCTTCGTTATGAAGAGTGGCACGAGTTACCGTCGAGCCATCAACTACCACCGCGCGCAAATGCGCTACCGGTGTCACCACCCCAGTACGACCTACCTGCAAATCAATCGCTTCAACTACGGTCGTGGTCTCCACGGCTGGAAACTTATAAGCAATTCCAAATCGTGGCGCTTTGGCGGTGTACCCGGCCGCTTTTTGAACCCGTATTTCATTTGCCTTAATAACTATTCCATCAACACCGTACGGCAACTGCTCACTTTTACTTTTCCAAGTCTGGTAGTACTTCTCTACTTCTTTGAGATTATGGCAAAGCTTTGGATATAGATTGGTTGGCAGACCAAGCTCCGCCAATAACGCCAATTCTTCAAACTGAGTCTGCGGTACAGCTACCCCAGTAGCATGTGGTTCAAACAAATCAACGTCGTATGAAAAGAAAGACAGATTACGAATTTTTGCTACTTCAGGGTCTAGCTGACGAAGTGAACCTGCGGCAGCATTACGCGGGTTTGCAAACGGAGCCTCACCTCTGGCTTCTTCTAATTTATTTAGCTTTTCAAAATCAATAAAACTAAGCCAAACTTCTCCCACGCAAATAAGTGTAACCGGCTCCTTGAGCTTCTCCGGGAGTGACGCAATAGTGCGAGCGGTGTGTGTCACGTCCTCACCCACTTTTCCGTCACCGCGGGTTGAAGCTCGCTTAAGAACACCGTTTTCATATTCAACCACGAGCTTGAGTCCATCAATCTTATGCTCAGCTACATATTCAATTTCCGAGACAGACAATCCTTCCTTGGCCAGGGTGCGTACTAAGCGCTCTTCCCAAGCAGCGAGCTCGGCAAAATCAAACACATTGTCAAAAGACCATTGTGGGACTTGGTGACAGACTTTAGTAAAGGCCGTACTCACACTTCCTCCAACCACATCAGCCACTCGCTTTTTAGTCCCTAATGATTCTTCAAGAACAGCCAATTCTCGTACGAGGGCATCGTACGCGGTATCAGAAATTTCTGGTGCGTCTTCGGCGTGATACTTCTCACGATGATACGCTACTAGCTTCCGCAGTTTCTGGAGGCGTTGTTGGTCAGTTAAGGGTTTTGGCATTCCTACAATTCTAGCAAGACTTCTCGCTGAACGGTACCCCGAGCCGTAATTTCACCACAACTGCGACTATAACCACGAACTGAAATAGCGGTACAACGAGCGCCTGGTCGGCAATCTTTGGTAGCGCCATATGGATAGCCAGGGATGATAGTCTGCATACCACTCACGGTTGTCGTAGCAGACAAATCTGAAGAAATGACAAGTACAGTCATTTGTGAACAGCGTAAGGCAGAAGACACTCCCCAAGTGGCCTCCATTTCATACACATAAGCGTTTATTCCTGAGAGATTAGTAATAACTGGAGTCATAGCAGATCCAAAACAATCTGGACTAATGCTATTCCCGGCTTCCATATCGTCACTCTCAGCCGTTCGCCAGTAACGAGCACACTCCAGCCCAGCGTTAGCAGCATGAAAGGCCGTCTCTGAGTCCTTTGAGTTAGTTGAAAGTCGCACCTGCTTCATAGTCAAATCAAGCACCGATAGACCAATTGAAACCACCACACTCACCACGATAAGTGCCATCAAAAGTGCAAAGCCTGATTGTTGGTTACGGATTTCCATAGATGTTATATAAATAGGTATCTGCTTCAACGCGTTGTTCAGTGACCAGAGAACCAGTTCGCCACGTCACCACCGATTTAACTGATACACCCTCATCGTCATCAACGAAATAAATTCGACGAGTAAACGGAGTGGCCGTAGCTCCAGCTGCTACGTGTGTAAACCAAGCCCGTCCAGCACTGTCTCTATACATCAAACAATTGGCCACTGTGCTACAAGACACAGGCGCCGCCAAGGCTCCAGCTGTAGTACTCCACTCTAGGCCACAACCAGTTGCAGCATAACAGTGTTGATAGGTTCCGTTACTAGCAGTAAAGCGTGTCCAGGAGTTATTAATTGTGCCAGCAAAGTTTTGGAGCAATAAATCATCGCGACCCTTTTGAGCTAGCTCTAGTCCCTCTTGTGCCAAGAAGAAAGCTTGGACTTGTTCACTAGCAAAACTAGTACTCTTGGCGGTTCGCATTGAGATTGTCATCGGTCCAACCACCACAATCAAAAGCACTGAGATAGCCACCAGTGTCTCCACCAAAGAAAATCCACTTTGTTTGTTTTGGTAAAACATCATAAGTCTAAGGTGCGCTGCGTTATGGTAGTTTGTAAGAAATAAGATTTAGCCGTTGGGTCGCTACGGTCCTGAGCTTCGATATAAACAGTAACAGTTGGTTGCTCAGCGTCGCCATTATCAAGGTCTTCACTGCCAGTCACTACAAACTCCGCGTTTACAATCACTAGTCCAGAAGACACAATTGATTGTGCTTCAGTATTACCAACCCGTCGCATAATAGTCTTGTTGTCGGGATCGGTACCATCAAAGAAATACATAATACGGCGAGCACCAGTTGCGCCAGTGATACTACTTCCTCCTTCATAAAATGAGATGCCTTGAAGATTGTCGGTGGATGGTGACCGACCATTTGGACAATCTTGAACATTCCTATCAACGATATTCTCGTGATTGTTACTGTTATTAAAAATATTATTTGGTCCAGAAGAAGAGTAGTTGGCTTCTGAATCACAGTAATAGTAGTAGCCGGTCCGAATTTCTCGAGTCATGGTATCAAGTGCAAAAGCCAGGTTGGTCATCACACTTTGTTCAGACTGGAGCTGTTGATTGGTTGAGATCAACACCAACATCGCACCAACTGCCGTAGTAACCACCACCGAAAACACCCCCAAAGAAACAATCATTTCAATGAGTGTGAATCCCCTCTCGCCTGTTAACTGTGGTGTCTTCATAAAAATTTATTGAACAATGATTTGACCCGTCCTCGTTATCTCAATAGTGCGCACTTCACCAAGCCCACTACCAGTTGAGCCTTTGGCTCGAACATCTATCTCAACCGCTGATACGTTAGAAGCAGCTTGTGAGTTGGCGCCATCATAAAACATGGCGTCAAAGTTTGGCCGCTGAAATATTACAGACAACGTATTTTCACTGGAGAGTTCTGCCCCTGATCCATCCACGAGGCGAATAGCATCAATTTCAAAGCGGGGGTCCAAATTATTTCGAGCGCCAACCTGTTCGCTAGCGTCAAAAAACATATTGTCATTAGCGTCTCTAAAGGTGTAGTAGAAGTTTGGTGCATCAGTGTTGAAGTAGAGTCCGTAAACATTACGGTAGTCACCCGCACCATCACCCACCGCACTCACAGCGGAAAGCTGCACTTCACGAGCCAACAGAGCCACTTCGTAAGCTTGGGAGCGCAAAAGTACAGCCCCGTTATAACTTCCGTGACGAGCCATGATAATACTAGTTACCAGCAGAACAATACTGATACTTACCAAAAGCTCGACCAAACCAAATCCTAGTGAAAGAAAAGATTTTGAAGCAGACTTTTGTTTAGAATTATTATGGAACATAACTTAGAAGCGAAATCACGTCTATGCCAAAGAAAAGGACTGTGAGGTAACCGAGAATCAGAAACGGAGCAAACGGAATAGCACTTTTCATTGTAAGCTCTTGTGGCAATAAACGTAAGTGGGGTTGTCCACGGCGGTAAAGCTTATAACTAACAATACTGAGAATTCCTACCGCCGCCCCAATCCAAAACGCCATCACCACCATCGAAAAGGCTGATTGATAACCAACCCAGAGCGCCAGTGGAATTACCAACTTCACATCACCAAAGCCAATCCAAGTACCCTTTGAAAAACGCCACAAAGACATTAAGAACAAAGACGCTAATAGAGCAGCGGCCACGTCAAACCAAAAGGCTTGAACTGGGTAACCGACTATCATTAAATAAAATTTGTAGGTCATTGCTGACACAGCCAAAGCACCAACCAGTTCATCAGGAATGACAAAATGATAAATATCGTACACCGCAATCACCACCAATACCGACACAAAGAATAGTAGGTGGAGCAAAGACAAAATATCAGCAGCCACCAGCGCCACGCCAACAAACAACAAGCCAGTCAGTAACTCAACCAAGATGTAGCGCTTTGGTATGTGTGAATTGCACTTACGGCAACGTCCGCGTAGTGCTAAATATGAAAGCAGTGGTACCAACTCATAAGCTTTAAGCGGACTACCGCAAGATAGACAATGTGAGCTACCCATCAGTGACTTCCCTGTATGCAGACGATACAAATACACATTGAGAAAACTGCCAATAATAACTCCGAAGACAAAAAATATTGTCACAAACAAACCAAATGGAAGAGCTGTAAAATAAAACATAATATAAATTCAGTATAGCACCCTGCTTACTCCAACTAAGAAGCTGGGCAGGTGGTTTCGCTAGTAATAGCGGTGGCAATTGGTCGGGAGACTCCAGTACTATCAACACACCAGAAGCCAACCTCAAGTGGTGCTGAAGCAGCGTATTCTTCAGTGCTACTGTTGCAGACTACTGGACCAAGTGAGTAGAGCTCAATGGAATTAATAATGGTAACAATAGCCGGAGATTGCGTGACACCGTTTGAGCCGCAGACCATATCAAAGGTGAAAGCAGTAGACTCTTCCAGTGAAGCTCGCTTCGATATATTAACTAATTCTGATTTGATTTTGGCATCAAGGCCGCCAGTCCTGGCGTCATTAAGTGAACCAATAACTACCGATGCCAAAATACCGATGATAGCGATAACCACGAGGAGTTCAATGAGTGTAAAACCAGACTTAGAGTTCATGTAGATATTATACGGGAGAGAAATTTAATTATTAAACCTTATAAACAAAAAGCGCCCAAAGGCGCTTTTTGTAAACAGATTACAAGAATCGATTATGGACAAACGTAAGTTCCTGAAGCTGGAGCAGTAGCTGATTGCTTTGAAGCACCAGTACTATCAACACACCAGAATTCAGCCACACTTGCTAGTGGAGCTACCGCTACATAGCGGGTTTCGTCCGCGTGACAAGCAGCAGTACGTCCTGAAGCAGCTCCAGTAATTGTGTTTAGAGCTACGTAAGTACTAACTCCGTGAGTAGCACCTGCATAGTCTGTACCGTTTACTACATCGATGGCTGCACTAAGCAAACCGTCTACTGATGTTTGAGTACAAAGGTTGGCGTATGAATAACCATTTGAGTTGTACCACAATTCAGCTTGTGAACGGATGTTAGCAGTTGACTGCTTAACAGAGGCATCCTGTCCACCACTTCGAGCGTCATTGAGTGAACCGATAACTACCGCGGCCAAAATACCGATGATAGCGATAACCACGAGGAGTTCAATGAGTGTAAAACCACGGGTGAGCATTGATTTGTTCATATAATTAATGAATGGATTATTAATAGTTCTCAAGTAACATTCAGATATCAGCTGCGTATCTGTATGTCACGCGAGGGCTTTTAACTACGTTGTACGTAGCTACCTTCTATTATACGAGTTTATGTGGCTACGATTTAAAGACGTGTGGACAACAACGAACACAGTAGACTTCTTTCAAAAGTGAGTACACCACAAGAGTACTTCCATTTTTATAGTCGGCTGTCGCCTCCTTAAAAATTAGGTCGCGGTGTGCTGGTTGGAAATATTTTATCGACCGAGCCGTATATGGACATACGGTGATAAAGATAAAATATTGAAACCAGTGCAGATGTGCCACTTTTGGAAGAAGTACTTTAGAAAGCACTAGTGAGGTTGTAGATCGGCATAAGCACAGAAGCGAGGAGTGTACCTACTCCGAGACCAAGCAGCACAATCATAATTGGTTCGATGAGGCCAATGAGAGTATCAACGGCATTATTTACTTCACGACGATAGAAATTAGCTAGAGTGTTCAAGATATCAGCTAGACTTCCCGTCTCTTCTCCCACCTTTACCATTTGAGTTAGCACCCCTGGAATTTCTGGATACTGTGAGATTGAGTCAGCAAATGATCGTCCCCCTTTAACTTCAGTCAAAGCTGATTGGATGATTTCTCGATAGACCAAGTTGTCTACCACCTCACTAGTTACTTCAAGGGCTTGTACCATTGAAATACCGCTACCTAGCATAGTCGCCAAGTTGTCACAAATACGAGTAAGGAGTAGCTTACGTTGCAAGTCCCCCAGGTATGGTAGCGAAATTATAAATTCATCATACGCTCGTTGCCCAACCTCAGTTTGTTTAAAGCGATAAAACGATACACCAGCTACAGCAACAGCAATGAGAATAAAGCCGATGTAGTTAACCAGGATATCAGAAATACCAATAACAATTCTGGTGTAAATTGGCAGCTCCTGACCAGACTCCACAAGAATTTCGGCAATCTTTGGAATAACCATGGTGAGCATGAGCGCCATCACTCCAATAAAGATAGACACCACGAAAGCTGGGTACACAAGCGCATTGCGGGCTTTGGTGATAATTTCGTAGGAACGATCAAGATAGTCGGCCAAGTAATCAAATGATTTCTCAAGTGAACCTGACTCTTCACCAGAACGCACTAGGTTTACATAAAATGACGAGAATACTTCTGGATGGAAAGACAGAGCGCGTGAAATTGAACTTCCGCCCTGCAGGTCTTCCACAATCTTATTCATCACAATTCGTAACTGAGGGTTTTCTACCTCAGCAGACAGGAGTCTAAAGATACGAAGCGGCGACACGTGCGCCTGAAAAAGGGTCGCAATCTGCCGAGACAAAATAACTACTTCTTTATTGGAGATAGTATTAAGAAAAGAAAATTCAAAATTGAGGATATCCTGAAGACCACCTTTTTGATTGGCTGGGTCTATTGATACGACAGTATACCCACGCTTTTGTACCGCTGAAATCGCCGCATCAATGGTGGCGGCTTCTACTGTCCCCTCTCGTTGGACATTAGTGTTATCGATTGCAACGTAATTAAAAAGCATAAAGTTTAAATTAATCTTTCAAGACCCTTTGGATTGGTTGAATAGGTAAACGCGTTTTCAACTGTGATGTCTCCGTTCTGAACTAGACGAGCAAGTGAACGGTTCATATCAATCATACCTTGATCAAGACCAATCTCGATAATTGACGGAATCTCATGCACCCGGTTTTCTCGAATTAAGTTTGAGACCGCAGTGTTGTTAATAAGCAATTCGTAAGCAGGCACCAGTCCCCCAGAAATATGTGGAATAAGACGCTGTGAAAAGATGGCAATCAGTGAACTTGAGAGCTGCACCCGAATCTGTGCTTGCTGGTCGCCAGGGAATGAGTCAATGATACGGTTGATGGTCTGTGCCGCGTCGTTGGTGTGTAGAGTTGAGTATACCAAGTGTCCAGTTTCAGCGGCGGTTACTGCGGTAGCGATGGTTTCAGCATTACGCATTTCCCCCACCAAGATAACGTCCACATCCTGACGAAAGGCGGCGTTGAGGGCTGATTGGAAACTCACAGTGTCGATACCAACTTCACGTTGGTCAATGAGAGACTTCTCTTCTTGATATACATATTCAATCGGATCTTCAATAGTCACAATGTGTTCCGCCCGATTACGGTTGATGTGATTAACCATCGCCGCTAAAGTCGTTGACTTACCCTGTCCCACTGGACCCACACACAGGAAGAAACCTTGTGGACGCTGGGTGAAGCTCTCCAAAATTGGCGGAAGATTTAGTTCTTCAAAAGTCTTGATAACATTTGGAATCAAACGAAGCGCAATCGACATCTTACCGCGCTGGAAGAAACCATTACCTCGAAAACGTACTGATTGGGTGTTCTCAAATGAGAAGTCGACTTCTTGCCTGGTAGACAGTCGCTCAAACTGATCGTCACGCATCATGACTTTCGCAAAAGCCGCTACATCGTGTTCAGTTAATATAGGCTTTTTTACGAGTGGAATAAGTGTACCCGCCACTCGAATGAGAGGGTGTGAATCCACGGCAAAGTGCATATCGGAAGCCTTCTCATTTACGAGGAGGTCGATTAGGGCTTGAAGTTCTCGCTTGTAATCTACTGACATAATATTAGGCTTTACATTTTTTCATAATTTCGTCCACCTTCTTCACTACTTCACTTGGTATAGATTCTGCCTTAATGATGTACCCTACCGCTCCGGCTTCGGTTGCTTCTCGAATGTCTTCTTCTTGCCCCTGATTGGTTAAAAAAATACAACACTTAGTCTGTTCAGGAAACTGCTCCTTGATAATGCGCAGCAGCTCCACGCCAGAGGTCCCCGGCATAACCATGTCTAGGATAATCAGTTCATAACTAGTGCCCTGCTCTAGTTTACTTAAGACAGCAGCTCCACCATCAGCCACATCAACATCATGACCATGCTCCACGAGCTTGGTTGTGTACATGTCCCGAAGGAATCCGTCGTCATCAACTAGCAATATCTTCATTAATATTCATTATAGCGGTCGGAGGTTCAGCCGTCACTTGGTTATCGACAGGTAACTTTGGTTCATCAATGGTCATGTCCAGTCCAACCTTGGTACCAAACGCGTTCATCTCTTCAAAAGGAATGGTGTGCTGCAGAGCTTTTATGATGGCGTCTTCTTTCATCGTCATAAATCCACTCTTTCTGGCGGCCTGTAACATTTGTTCCTCAGAAGCACCGTGTAAAATAAGTTCCTGAATTTCTTCAGTAATTTCCAAAGCTTCCATCACTGCCACTCGACCCTTAAGACCAGTCGCACAACCTGGTGTTGGTTCTGGTCTAACCATACTCTTGGCTTCGGGAATACGTGAGCGATACTTCTCTGGCAGTGTTTTGAAACTTTGCTCCATCATAATCTTGGTACTTTCACTAACTGGCTCTACTAGGCCAGTTCCTTCACAGACTCGACGAGCCAAGCGCTGAGCAATTGCCAACTTCAAGGTCGGTGCAATCAAATACGGATCAACTCCCATATCAATAAGACGCGGCACAACACCAATGGCGTTGTTGGTGTGAATTGTAGAAAGCACCAAGTGTCCAGTGAGAGCAGCCTGGATAGCTAGCTGAGCGGTTTCTTTGTCACGGATTTCTCCCACCATAATAATGTCTGGGTCCTGGCGAAGGGCAGCTCGCAAACCGTTGGCAAACGTGTAGCCAATTTCTGGTCTCACTTGAGACTGACTAACACCAGCAATGTTGTACTCAACTGGATCTTCCAGTGATAGTACGTTTTTAGTTAAACGATCTACTTCAGACAGCATTGCGTAGAGGGTGGTAGATTTACCAGAACCAGTTGGACCAGAAATCAAAATAATTCCGTACGGCTCTTTAATAATCCGACGCACCACCTCAAGAATATTTTGAGAAATACCAACATCTTCAAGCGAACGTACACCACGTTCGTTGTCTAGAATACGCATTACCACCTTTTCACCATAAGCAGTCGGTAACAATGAGACACGGAAGTCAATCTTGCGACCATCAAAAGTAGCCGAGAAACGACCGTCTTGTGGCTTACGTCGCTCATCAAGGCGCATTGAAGACAGAATTTTGACGCGCGCCACCACAGCCATATGAACATTCTTAGGAAGTTCAAGAGAGGTAGTAAGTTGACCATCAACCCGGAACCGCACCACCACTTTTACATCAGTTGGCTCAATATGAATATCAGATGCACTTCCGTCTACCGCATAACGTAGGATGGTAGCCACAATTTTGGTCACTGGTGCATCTTCCTCAATATGCTCCATCGTCTTTTTATCTTCTACTGATGCCTCTTCCAATCCAACAGCAATTTCAGCGTCGAGTTCCCCTTCTAGAGTAGAAAGAGCGTCTGTTACTTCTCCCTTCAAGTTGGAATAAAATTCCTGTGCCTTCTTGATGTCAGCCTCTAGCATGAAGACTAGCTTGTAAGCCAAATTGTACTTGGTACTAACGAAGTTAAGGACCTCACGAATCTGTAGATTTTCAGGATCGTTAACGCCAATGACCAACACTTCGTCTTCCACAAGAAGTGGTACGACACGATAGTGTATTGCAGACTCCTCAGGAATATAAGTCAGAATTTCCTCAGTGATATTAAACCCTTCAGGAATAATAAAAGGTGGGACTTGGTAGTATTCTGCAAATAACGTTCGCACCACTTGTGGTGCAATACCCAACTGTATGAGAGTAGCCTCAAGCGACTGCCCTGTTTGCTGCATGGTCTCTTTGACCTGACGCACAAAGGACTCTGTCACTTCCCCAGCCTCCAGTAGTTTCTCCAATGGATTCATACTACCAAAAAATTATTCGCTAGAATCTGTTCGTGAGGCCCTAGCTGACTCAAAAGGATTAGTTCTACCGTAAGGTTCATTTTCAACCGGCAAAGCAAAGGTACGATATGAACGAAATACTGGATTTTCAAATAGAGAGACGTCGAGCTTTACCGCATCTAGAATAACTCTTCGCTCGATAAATACTTGAGTACTAAGCAAAATATCAGCTGTCACTTCATTTGATTCAGTTGAAAGTGAGCTGCTCTTGTTTTGAGCATACATATAATAACCACCAAACGCTAAAGTGAATGCGCCGAGAATTACCAAAATGTTTTTCATTGATGAACTCATATATTTTTACTATGTGAGTAAGTAACCACCGTCGCACTAATCATCACTAGCCCAGCTTCAGTGGCAGATAATTGTGCTTCATGTACCTCAAGCGGATAGTTGTTTTGTTCAAATAAAGCCAAAAATGCTTTTACGTCTTCATAAGTACCCAGACCCTCAATAGTAAATGAATGGGCCTTTGGGTCAGAGTCCTTAGGCAGACCAAGAGTGTAGACTTGCTGCAATTCATCGTACTGCACTCCACTTAAGTAGACATTGGTTGAGTCAGCCATATTAAAAATGTCTCGTGTCACAGCTACGTGATCGACCTCGTCAGGCATGTAAGTCAAAAGTGCGCGCATATCGGCAGATGAAATACTGTTGATGCGATTTACATAAGTAGACAACTTAGAATTCACTTCAGAGACTTTAGCAGTCTCTATTTTGTATTGTGAAATGGCATCTTGAGTTTCACCAATTTTTGAAAAAGTTGGCTGCACATAAAAGAAGATAATTCCCACT
>MFLT01000010.1:0-9126 GCA_001781415.1 Candidatus Kaiserbacteria bacterium RIFCSPLOWO2_01_FULL_45_25 | reverse complement strand
GGCTGCACATAAAAGAAGATAATTCCCACTGAGAGTGCGGCCATACCAATTTGTACAATAAATGAGTTACCTATCATATTTGTTCTTGATTAGTTTCTTCTGTTTGTTCTGCAGCACTATCGTCAACTTCAGACTCTACGGTAGTACCTTCGGTTGTTGTAGAAACAACTTCAGACACTGGCACAACCGGACTCTCAATTGGAGCAATTGTGTGTGGAATGTTGGCCTGATCAACAGCCAAGAGCACCTGGAAACCTATGGCAAACTCACCAGTATCTTGTGTTTCTAGCTGTTCAGCAAAAGCCGCTGTGTCTGGGGGAACATTTTGTAGAACCAAGTCTTTAATTTCAGCAAAGGCCAGAGTACGTCCGCTATCAAGAATGGTGCGCTGGAACATAACTGAATCAAAAGAGGTGGTCTTAATTTTGGCCTGCACCTCAAAAGCTTCGTCACTAACTCGGGCAATGTCTAATTCGGTAATTTGTACTGAGTCAGTCACAGAGGCCTCAACGGCTTCCAGCAGAGTGACGATTGAAGCTGAGTAAGCAAGACGGGTATTAGCTTGAGATAGACGGAGGTCAGCTTCTTGCACGCGCTGCATTTCAGCTTCATTAAAAGTAACGATGGCGGTGTTTAGAGCGACAATTTCTGCATCAAGCGCTTTGTTGAGTCGGTATTCATAAACAAACACCCCGAGAGTGGCTAGTAGTGATGCAATAAAAAGTATTCGCACCACAAAAGTACCTACGTATACTTGCCTTCTACTATTTCGCTTATCCCCTGTGGCGGGATTTCTTTTTGGAATGAAAGAGGTGTTTGAAGAACCAGGCATATATTAGATTATACGTTGTTTTTTCTACAACACGAACTAGAACTGTGGAAGAACATTAGACTTCTTTCAAAAGTGAGTACAGGTGTGCTGGTTGGAAATATTTTATCGACCGAGCCGTATATGGACATACGGTGATGAAGATAAAATATTGAAACCAGGCAGATGTGCCACTTTTGAAAGAAGTCTATTATTCAAAAACGCGCAGAGCACTACCAAGCGCAACATGGAAAGTTGGCCCCAACTCCCTCATCATGTCTTCCATAAATGCCGGGTAGGCAACTTTATTAAACGCATTCACATAAACAACTTTTTTTTGAAGAATATCTTCAATCATGTTCTTGGTAGCTGGAAACAATGAACCACCACCAGTCAGGTAAACGGTTTCAATCTCTGTTCCTAGAGTTTGCTCATATTCATTAATGACTTGTCTGAATTCTTGCCAAGCTCGATCATAACAACTGTGATGTGCTCGCTTTACGTCACTAAATTTAGCGTCGTCTTTGGTAATACTACGCTTGAGTAACTCAGCATCCTCAAAAGAAAGATCAAGAGTGCTAGCAATGCGCTTAGTAGCAATAGCTCCACCAGCCCGTACTCGGTGCATGCGTTGAAGCAAACCCTGGCGAGCAATGTAGAGCTTAGTTGAGACGGCACCAATATCGATGAGCGCAATGTCCTGCTCTTCTTCCTTAAACACTCCCCGGATAGCACTAAAACATTCGATTTCAGTTGGTGGTTCGCCCAGGTTAGCAAATTGCATCAGGACCTTAAAGCGATTGAGGGCTTCATTCTGAATAGCGGCCACAAGTACATCACGTCTACTAGTGGTCTCTTTCTCTTTTTTATCATCCTCAATTTCAGATTCAATTTCAGCCCAGTCGAGTGTTACCTCTCCAATCGGAACTGGTATGTATTTACGAGCCTCAACTCGAACACGAGATGAGATGTCTTCTTTTTGATCGGCAGTAAAGTGAATTGTGGTCACAAAACTCGAAGCCAGTGGCATAGCAAACACAGCACTAGTAGCTTTAACGGCTGATTCACGAATCACATCCACCAAAGCTTGTTGTTCTTTTTTTGGATCAATGATGACGGATTGTCCAATCTCAGTATCAGCATACGGACCGAGCTGTAATTCTCCGTAAGTAGTGAGAGTCAATACTCCGTCACGCTCTTGTACTTCAACCACCTTAATTGAAGAGGAACCGATATCGATACCCATTACGCGATTTGAATCTGACGTCTTGGTGCCCAAGCCAGAAAATATTTTACGTAGAGAAGCCATATTATTGAATTATTCTACCATGTCTATCACGTATACTAGGGGATATGCTGGATATCTTCGCACATATATATGACACGATATTCCCTCCTCATGAAAGTATCCTTAAGTTACGTGGTGAATCAACCACTAATTTTAATCGACACCTAGAACCACTCACTCAACCTAATTGGACTGCTTTGTCGGATTATCACAATCCATACATCAAAGCCGCCATTACTGCCAATAAATTTCATAACTCAGATAATGCTGCCGCCCTACTAGCTATTCTTCTCGATACCTGGCTAGCAAATGAAAGCACTGCTGACACTGCCCTAGTCCCTATCCCACTCTCTGCCGCTCGCCTAAAATCTCGTGGCTTCAACCAGGTCGCACGCGTACTCAAACATAGCCGAAGTGACCTACCAATCATTCCCCTCCTTACTCGCACAAGAAATACCACACCCCAGACTTCGCTTGAGCGGGCCGATCGACTCAAAAATATCCGCGGCGCTTTTGCGATAAATAAAAAATACCTACCACTCCCAGTCACCAAAATCATTCTGATTGATGATGTGGTTACAACTGGAGCCACCCTACTCGAAGCCCGCAATGCTCTAATGACTGGACTACCAAAAGATTGCCAGATAGAAGTGGTCGCCTTGGCTCATTAACGACCACCCAACGGTAGTATTTTATACAGGAGGGCGGTATGGGAGGAAGTTAGAACTTTAATTGTTGTTAATCAAGCGCATCAATAAAATTAGAAATATCCTCCACGGTTTGCAGATGCCCATAATCTCGAAAAGTACCATTTCCGAAAGAGTTATTCACTAAGCGACCAAACGGCATGATGTTTCCGTCAAATGAGGCCTTGGTTACCATATCAAAGATTTCTTCACGGGCTTCCGTAGGTGTCTTGTCAGGGAAGGCGGCTGGATTTTTTTCGTAAATTTTATCAAACAACTTCCACATCGTCTGTCTTTCGTAGTAATAGGCAAAAGGCTTTACAGATGGTCGTCCTGTCTCAGGGTTTATTTTAGATTGCAGTACATCTCCAGCCAGTAGTGCTTCTGGGTAACCGTGATTGGGAGTATTTTCACAAAAATCTTTAAATTCTTTAAACTCCTCATTGCGCTTCGCAATAATATGTCCTATTTCAGGTTCGTCAGCCGATGTGTTAAGTACAAGGCGCCGACTATTTTCTTCTGTTATTGCTTCATTGAGCGGATTAAGGTATTGGAGAAAATTCCCTGATTCAGAATCAGGCTTTCTACTAGTTACATTAACTCCGACTCTGTATGACGTCGATATCGCACCACTGCTTTGTAGGGACTGATATTGTGCCGCATGAAGAGATTCGTGTTGGATTACGTCAAAACGACCTATACCAGATCTTCCAATTTCTTCTGCGTCAGTAGTGATAATGACTTGGTTCATTGCTTCAAAACCGCCCGCATTTCGCGTCGTTGCGTTACCAAGCGTAAGTTCATCACCATAAATTATATGAACTTTTTCAGGTGGTAGTGGCACTGGTGATAGTCCGTATTTAGCGCGTAAATCATTTACATTATTTTCAGCCACTGAAATCATTTGCAACTCCTCAGCTGTTTTTTCTCTCTCATTAACAAACTTATGATTACTATATTTTTCGACGTCACTAAGATGGTCAGACATGATGTATTCTTGTTGCTCGGCTGTACCTCCGACGACCCGCTCAACATTAGACCTTGGTTTAGATGATGGGTTCTCAAAATTTGGCATATTAAGAGATAGTATAACAAAAACAACCCTATTTGGGTTGTTTTTGCATTTGCGGAGAAGAGAGGAATTTCTCGGCTTACAGCCGCAGTACAGGTTGTCGATATTTTAGTTCGTTTCACTCCTAAAATATCTGACTAACCTTTTCGAACCCTACGCAACAGTCTCCCAGACTGTTGCTCTCTTCTCCGCTTAAGAAAATAACCGCCCGAAGGTGGTATTTTCTAAAAGCGGGCATCGTGGGTTCAGTACCAGAGTGGTGAGACCCTGCAAGGACAGTTTAGCAAATTTTTGCTGTCTAAGTTGAGGTGTGTGGGTCAGGCCAACATTTCACTAAAATAGCATCTGCGATATTTTCTGCGATTTCCGAGCCCTTCTCGCCAGTCCTGTTTGAAAGAAAGATTACGGCGCTTTCTTCATCGAGCAGATAATATACTCCCGTCTGAAAACCGATGGAACTTCCGCCGTGATAAGCAATCCTCTTGCCATTGTGGTCTTTCAAACATACTCCGTATCCGTAATACACATTTTCGCCTTCGTCCGTAAGTATATGCCTTTTTAACATCAGGTCTCGCATCTCTTTTGAAAGCACCTTGTCTGTATAGAAAGCTTGAGGCCATTTTTGCATATCCTCGAGTGAGGAGTAAATACCGCCATCGCCAATAGTCGCGCTGGTCTTGTCTTGGTCGGTTCTTATCCATTCTGAATCCTTATGCGAATGCCCGTATGCACGATTAGGAATGTTTGTGGCACTCTCGTGATTTATAAGAGTTGAGTCCATACCAAGGGGAGCAAACAGATATTCCCTAAGGAATGAATCGATGGTCTGCCCCGATACCTTTTCTATGATGAGCCTCAACAGGCAATATCCGCCGTTGCTGTAGCTGTATCGAGTGCCGGGAGGAAACCTGGTGCCTTCCTGTTTTCTAAGCAGATCAAGTACGCCCTCGTCATGTATTTGAGCAGTCTGAGCCTCAGGCATAAGTTTTTCATAATCGAAAAGACCCGAGCTGTGAGTAAGCAGATAATGAATGGTGATATCCTTGCCATAATCTGGAAAATCAGGAAAGAATTTTGATAAAGTGTCTTCTGCAGAAATCTGCTTCTTCTCAATGAGTATTAAAATTGCAACTGCGACAAATTGCTTGGTAACGGATGCGAGACGGAAATTTGTTTGAGAAGAAACTTGAATATCGTTTTCCAAGTCTGCATGCCCGACAGTTATTTCAGAAATAGGATTCCCACTTTGAACAACTCCTACAGCACAACCAGGGCATTTATCTTTGGAGTATGGAGCGATTATCTCTTCAATGCTGGGCATAGACTGATTATAGCTTGGCTTGGAAACTTATCGTAATTCCGCTTAGGGCATATGGATCGCCCCACAATTATATGTACTCGGATCATACCGATACTAAGTTCTTAATGCGGAGAAGAGAGGATTCGAACCTCCGGGGGCGTGAACCCCACTTCCTTAGCAAGGAAGCACGATAGACCACTCTGACACTTCTCCATATTATTTCATCCGTCTGTTGTTCTCTTTATAATCCGAAGCATAACAGAGTTTTCACTCTGGTCCAGTGATTTTCTCAAGGAAAGAAAAAATCAGGACATAAATTCAATATAGTCACTACGTTCCTTATTTCATTTAACACTTCTCCAATATATGTATACTGATAAAACAGTGGCTAAAAGATACCATTTTTTATCGCACTAGCAAAACAGCCTAAAGACATAGTGACCGTCAGGACAAATCCACCCCTCTTCTCCGTAATAATAAGCTATAGTATATTGGCTGGATACTTTTAAAAACTCATTAGAATACAAAATGAAAGCTGAATTTAAAGATATTAATTTTAAACTATGTGCAATTCAAGAGTTAATGTATAACCAAGAATTGCTACTTCCAAAGTTTGACATCAACCAATTTGTACAAAACTATTCTGGTAGAAAAATTGATATCGACCAAGAAGGTTACGATATTATTCCTGAAGCTCTTGAGTATTTTAAGCAACTTAAAATTCCGACTGACTTGTTAAAAAATATCTCTGAAATTTATCAAGATGGCGGCAATGACATTTACATGAATATTTGCCCGTTTTGGAGCGGGTCAGACGATCAATTCAACATTACAAACACTGAAGATGTTTCTTTGTTTCCAAACCTCAAAAAAATGACCATATTTTACGGAGAAGATAAATCAATCTTAGATAAATTTATATCTCTTGGTCTTGATGCTGAATACATTTAGCAACAACCAACCCATCTCCATTCACACTAATCTTTATTTATGAGCACCTCTGCTGAATATACCGATTACGTTTTGGACCAACTCTCGTCTCTTGGGGTCATTCATACATCCAAAATGTTTGGTGGGGTCTTACTAATAATATATGGTACGCAGCTTGGTGTAATCATCGAAGATATTTTATATTTTAAAGTCACAGCACCAGAACTTCAGACAAAACTCCAGACCCAGGGTTCACAGCAGTTTACATACACCCGCAAAGACAAGGAGGAGCCGGTGGTTATTAAAAACTGGTGGTCTGTACCTGAAGAAATCCTAGAAGATAGAGACAAGGTAGTGGATTTGGCTAATATAACTTTAGGTAGAGAGGATCTTTGAAAGTTAGGACCTACTTCCCTACCCAAACCCATACAACTACGCTACTATTTAAGCAACTCCTATGAATCCTACCCACACCACACTTTGCCTTTGTACTCGCAATGACGAACTGCTGCTAGCGGTCAAAAAAACCGGCTTTGGTGCCGGCAAACTAAATGGTGCCGGAGGTAAAATAAAGTCTGGCGAATCAACTCGTGACGCAGCCGTACGAGAGCTATCTGAAGAATTTGGTCTAACAGCCAACTCAAACGACTTAGCTGAAGTTGCTTTACTGCACTTTTACTTTGGAGGCGAATTACGTGTCATCTGCACAGTCTTCACTCTTAACAAATGGCAAGGCGAACCAACTGAAACCGAAGAAATGGGCAGCTTCACATGGAATAAGTTTTCAAATCTTCCTTTCAACCAAATGTGGGTCGGAGACCCGTACTGGATGCCGGCAGTACTAAACAGTGAACAGATTGAGGCCAGAGTGTACTTCAATGAGGAAGGTTCGACCCTTGAAGAGTTTGTAATGACACCACTCCAGTCTAAGTAGACTTAGAAAAACTGCATGTTCTTTGTCGGGGGTTTTCATTAGACCCTTGTCAAATTTCTACTCTGAGTTAGTATGCAGGAAGGAAAAAGGAGTACCTAATCATGGAAGAAGTAACGAAAGTAGCAATATGCCTCTGCATCGACGATGATGAGTCTGTACTATTAGCCAAGAGGAAGACTGGCTTTGGTGCAGACAAACTCTTTGGTGCAGACAAACTCATTGGGCCTAGTGGAGAAATCAGACTCGGAGAGAAACCCGATGAAGCAGCCATACAAAGACTTTGGGAAGAATCGCATCTGACTGGAAAAGCTGAAGATCTCAAACAGGTCGCTCTGCTCTATATCTACTTTCAAAATGCCCTGCGTTTTACCTGCTATGTGTATACCCTACACAAGTGGCAAGGGAAACCCCAAGAAACGCCGGGCACAAAAAAAGCAGAGATGTACAAATTCTCCAAACTGCCGTTTGGAACCAGCGACATGTGTGCAGGGGACCAAAAATGGCTACCTCGCGTGTTGATGGGTGGTCAAGTGATTACCGCCCACGTTTACTACGACGACAAAGGCACTCGCTTGGATGACTTTGATTACGAAAACGCGACCTTCAAGCAGTGAGGTTGAAAAAGGAAGCTGCGGAAATACACCCGCAGCTTTTTCATTACTCTACTTCCCTACTAAATCAAGATTTTGCATCTGGCGGATTACGGTCTATAATGTCGCCACCACAGATTGTGGTGGCGGAGTGAAGTGAATATATTGGAGGATTGGCCGAGTGGCTGAAGGCAGCGGTTTACTAAACCGCCAGAGGGTAAAACTTCTCGTGGGTTCGAATCCCACATCCTCCGCAATCGGCGGGCCGCAAATGTGAATACATTTGCGGCCTTTGCCGTTGCGCTAGGATGTGGGATTCGAAAGACGGTCTCGGGGACCCTTTGGGTCGAGACTGTCCGGGTCGGGCGCATGAGATATTTTGTGACTGAAAGGAAACAAAATATCCATAAGCGTGACCGAATCCACTTAGGTGCCATTTTTGTTCGCGGAGGATGAGTAAGGCGCCTGCGCGCTTTACGTTGGGATTCGAAGGCCGGAGCGCTGCCGCAGGCAAGCGAGGCGGGGTCGAGAACACTTAGTAGATTTGGAGTCGAAGACGAACAAATATACTTAGTGATTCGTGACCGAGTCACATCCTCCTCATCATAATTTATCTTTATTTATCAACCATAATTTGGTTCGATTTTTGATTCTGGTATAATTCACAGTAATGAAATTTCATAAAGACATTCTAGTAATTGATTTTGAAGGTGTAAAAAAGCCAGTGCAAATCGGGGCAATACTTTTAGATAAAGAAACCCTAGAAGAAAAAGCTAGTTTTTCTTCGTATATTTATGCTGACCTAGAAGGATATGTCAGTCCAAAATCTGGTATTACCCAAGAAATGGTAAATGGCGCCCCAAAGCAAACCGAGGTTGGAAAAATGATTTACGATAAATTTGGCTCAGATATATTCGTCGCTTCGTTTGTACAAAACATGGATATCAATCATTTTCAAACCCTACTCTTTGCCGCTGGTGTTGATTTTATGGAAGGTAAGACCGACTTTAAAAAGTACGATTTTCATATTCTAGACATTTGGCCGATTGCGTACGTACATCTACTTAAAAATGGCTACACTGGAGGTATCGGCTCTGAGGAAATGTTCCAAGCTTTTGGTGCTCAAGCGCGAGGCCTTCATGACGCCCTAGAAGATTGTCGAATCGCTGCTGAAGTACTGCGAAAAATAGTTGCTTAGTCACTTTTAACTACAAAAGTTCTAAATTCCTCCCATAAGGCCCGCGAGCACAGAAAACAACCCGTCAGGGTTGTTTTCTTTTGTGCGAGCGCGAGGATGTGGGATTCGAAAGATGGTCTCGGGGACCCTTTGGGCCGAGACTGCCCGGGTCGGGCGCATGAGATATTTTGTGACCGAAGCGAAACAAAATACCCACAAACATACTCAAATCACTAATTCCGCCCCTCCTTCAGTACAAAAAATGAAATTCAGTGCTAAAATTACCTAAACGTAATTTTAATTCATTATCAAACTAATACTGGTCTATCACCACAATAACC
>MFLT01000009.1:35844-50878 GCA_001781415.1 Candidatus Kaiserbacteria bacterium RIFCSPLOWO2_01_FULL_45_25 | reverse complement strand
TGATGATAAGAAGGGGGCTGGTGTCTTCTGTAAAGAGGATGACGATGATGATACTGACGAAGACGAAGATGAGGATGAAGATGAAGATGAGGATGAAGATGAGGATGCAGAAGAAGAAGCAATGGATGATGCGGATGATATGATTGAAAGAGCTGAAGATGCTATTGCTGATTTGGAAGAGGATATCGAGGATGCAATTGATGAAGATGAAGACGGTGATGTTGTCGATGATGCAGAAGAAGATTTGGCACGTGCTGAAGAAGAGCTAGCAGACGCAAAAGAATTCTTTGCGGATGAAGACTACGAAGCCGCTCTTGCTGAAGCCACCAAAGCTAAGCTTTCTGCTTACGCTGGAATTGCTGTGTTGGACTAAGAGCCTACCCACAAACCCCATCTACTTTGTTGCTTCCTTCACTCAAACATTCACCGTATATCAAACCCCCTACAGGGGCGGTACACCTTTCGCACAGCCGTGCTCAAGGTCTTGCGAAAGTCCCCCGGACTTTCTCACTTCTCATGTTTTCGTTCAGTCGCGCCTCGTAGCTGAGGGTCTGTGGAAAGGCTCGCGAGCACTAAGGGAAGGAAGAACCAATAAAAGACCGGCGCCAAAGGCGCCGGTCTTTTATCGTCTATAAGGTCCCGTGCTACTATAGTCCGCATGTGGAAGAAACTACTACGTCGGACCAAAAAGCGTCTGGTTAAAAAGTCGCCCGCAGCCGCGCACTTCAAGAATCATCAAGCAGCCGCTCGGCTACTTATCCATGAGCGTCTAGCTCACTTTGCGCCGCTGTGTGGAGTTACCTATACACGAGTAGCAGTTCGTAACCAGCGGCGGCGGTGGGGGAGCTGCTCATCACTTGGCAATCTCAACTTCAACTACAGGCTGGTCTTTTTGCCAGCCCATTTGTGTGATTATGTAATTGTGCATGAGCTCTGTCACTTGAAGGAACTTAATCATGGACCAAACTTTTGGGCAGAAGTAGAAAAGGTGATGCCGGAGTATAAAGCGAGTGAGGCAGAGTTACGGGTCATTGAAAAGAAGTTTGGGGCGGTAGTGTCTCAGCACGCCTATACCGAGACTTCGTACTTTGGACAGCTAGCTAAACGGCTAATGGTGGTGTAGGAGAGAGGCTTTTTTGGTATACTGGGCATCTATGAAATTATTGTCTTTTGCGTGGATCACCCTGGGGGTGTTTTTATTTGCCGTCTTTACCCCCTTTAGTTCGAGTAGCGCAGAAGAGATTGTTTCAACTACTACACCAGAAGGTGATGCTGTAATTTACATGTTTGGACGTGATGAGTGCGGCTTTTGTAAGCAGCAAATTGCCTACTTAGAAGAGGAGGGTTTGCCATACGTATATCTCAATTTGCATACTGACGAGAACGCGGCTCGTCTATATGACGAAGTAACGGCCAAGCATGGAGTAACAAAAGTAACACCAGTTACGATTGTGGGGGAAGATATCTTTGTTGGCTTTAATGGTCCACGTACAACCGGAGAACAAATCAAAGCCGCTTTAATTAAGGCGGAGACCTCGTCTATTAGAACAGTAGAAGACCATATTGCTTTTGCACCAGTGCAGACAGTAGAGGTGGGAGGAGGTTGTACTGGTATTACTTGTGACGAAGGAGATACCGGACAGTTTGTGTTTGAGTTGCCGTATTTTGGTGTTGTCGATTTGCGTTCATTCTCATTGTTCTCACTCTCAGTAGTGCTTGGCGTGATTGATGGGTTCAATCCATGTGCGATGTGGGTGCTGATTACTTTCTTGGTATTACTCTCGCAAGCCGGTAGTAAGAAGAAGATGGTGTTTTTGGCCACTGTCTTTATGTTGGCTGAGGCCATCATGTACAACCTCATTTTGAACGTTTGGTACAAGACTTGGGACTTCGTTGCGCTTGATCAAATTGTGACTCCGCTCGTTGGCTTCTTGGCCTTGGGAGGCGGTACCTTCTTTATCTGGCGTTGGCACAAAAATAAAGATGCGGCTTTGGTGTGTGATATCACTGATTTAGATAGTCAGTCACGAACTATTAATAAACTAAAACAGGTGATTGATTCACCAATTACCATCACTTCAATTGTCGCTATCTTGGTAATTGCGTTTTCGGTCAATATCATCGAGTTTGCTTGTTCAATTGGTATCCCACAGGCATACACCAAGATTCTTGAATTAAACGGACTAGATTTTATACAACGTCAGTGGTACATACTGGTATACACCCTCGGGTACATGTTTGATGACCTAGTTGTCTTTGGTCTCGCTATCTGGGGCTTCTCACGCCTTGAGTCTCATGGCGGCAAGTACGCTCAGCTCTCACTAATTATTGGTGGAGTCTTGATGCTGGTCTTGGGAACTATTCTCGTCATTAACCCTGGATTGTTGGTGCTATAAAAGTTTTACGTCTGGGTTATGTCTACCTTACCCGAATTACTACTCATTGATAAACCGAAGGGAATTAGTTCCTTTACGGTTATTCGTCAGCTGCGTCGCAAGACGGGCGTGCGTAAGATGGGACACGCTGGGACGCTGGACCCTTTAGCTTCAGGCCTCATGCTGATAGGGGTAGAGAAAGGGACCAAGAAATTAACGGGACTAGTTGGACTCGATAAAGAATACGTAGCTTCAATACTGCTTGGTGAGCAACGTTCTACTGGAGACATGGAAGGAGAGATACTGGCTGAACGCTCATATGCTGGTGATGTGAGTAAAGAAGCCGTTCTAGAAGCACTTAGAGCTTTAGAGGGAGAGGTAGAACTACCAGTCTCAGCCTACAGCGCTATCAAGAAAGACGGCATGCCAATGTACAAGCGGGCTCGCAAGGCAGCCGCCAAGGGTGAGGTGGTAATTGACGTACCGCGTCGGGTAATGAAGGTCTACGAGACAGAGCTTTTGGAAATTAAAGAAATAGAAACTGAAAATGGTCCACGTCTAGAAATGAAAGTCCGGTTCAAAGTGGGAAGTGGTACATACATCCGTTCATTAGCAGAAGAGGTAGGAAGACTGCTTGGTTACCCAGCTGTGATGTCTGATTTGCGCCGGACGAAGGTGGGGGAATATCGAATTGAAGATGCAAAGCGACTTGAGGAGTTTGATACGCTCGCCCAAAGACTTTTGAATAAGCTAAAGTTTTGGTAATTCTCCCTAGGTCTTTCCTCGGGAAACTAGGCCGGCCCTTGGGAAAAATAGTCCAATCGATTGGACTATTTGTAAGATAAAACCTTTCGGTTAACCGAAAGGTTTTCTAATACTCCAATCGATTGAGGTATTAGAATAATAAAACAACCCCAGCGCATACAGTGTGTGGTGGGGTTGGTTTCAAAAATGAGGGGTCGAAAACCCACTCATTCTTCGTAGATCAAGAATGACGGATGCGGCAACTTCCTGACCTCAAGTACTTCTTCTGGGGTCAGATTTTCCAGTACAAACAGCTGTTCCGCATCTAAATTGGAGTACAGTGTTATTTTTGTTACCGGAACCGACGTCATTTCTGCAAAAACTACGACGGTAAGGAATTTTTTTGTAATCCAAGCGTCATGGGAAACTTTAAGAGTGGTCATGATTTTGTGTCCTGTAACTTGTGGTGAAAGGGCGAATTTGCTGTGAGTACTATTCCATTACATTGTAAATATGTCAACATAGCCTGTATTTCCAGAGGATGGACCTAGGTAAATAAAACAACCCCAGCCGCACACAGTGTGTGGTGGGGTTGTGTTGTGTATGTGGTGCGATTTGGCGTCAGGCTTGGAAGCTGTTTCTCCATTCGAGCACCTCAGGCTCTGCAGGGTCTTCATGGTGACGAATGGTGATGCCGCGGTCGTCGTCGAAAAGGTAGATGGGATTGCCGAGGCTGATTTGGTAGCCGTTGCCGTCGTCGTCATCTGGCTCTTCTTGGCAAATTACTTCGCCCAAAATAGCGACATGGCAAGCTTCTCCATCCATCTCACCCAGGTAGGGTCCATTCACGTCCTTGGTTTCGCCTGGTGGTATTTCAACATCCTCGGCGTAGCCTTGTGGGGCACGGTAGCCAAATGCTATGACAACAAAAGAAGTATTGTTGGTAACTTTCATGAAAGCCTCCAGAAGAACAGGGATTTTGTGCAAAATTGCTGTGGCTACTATATACCCGAAAGAGTCTGAGTCAAGTAAAATCCCAGCTATGATTCGTCAGAATAAGTAGTTTGGGAATATTTCTTAGTTACATCAGTGGTTGTGTAAATATCAGCTTCGTCTTTGAGAAAATCAAAACTAGTTGATTCTGTATTTATAGTAGTTACGTCTAAATCTACAGCGGGACGCATTTTAGGTACGTTTTTATTTTGTGTAGATATGTTTTTCATACCTACATTTGTACATTTTGTACAAATTATTGCAACTAGGTTAATACCCTAATCGATTCGAGTATTTTTTTGAACAATGAATACCCCCATTTAAATGGGGGTATTGTATAGGATAAATTCTGTTTGATCAGGATTTCTAAAGTTCTATTGTTGCCATGACAGGCAGATGATCTGCGCCGTTTGATTTTCCAACTTCGTAAGAAGTTACGTTGATGTCTTTGGATACAAAAATATAATCCAATTTGTGTTTTAGTTGGTCTTCTTGGCAGACGCTGCAGCCGTCTTTGTACATAGACCAAGTGGGTTCGGCTGAGTCGACTTCAGTATTCTGTAGAACTGCAGATACTTTCTCAATCGGGTAACTATTTGGCAGTGCATTAAAGTCGCCAAGAACAATAGTCTTGTTGTGAGGGAGTAGTTTTAAAAGATTGTCCGCTTGTTGGTTTTGGAGGTCAGACGGTTCTTGGTGCGTATGTTTAAGATGGAGACCAAACACAGATAAAACTGTATCTCCAATTTTAACCTTAGCTGTTGCAATTGTTCGTTTGTCTTCTTCCGTTAGTAACACAGAACCGCCTTCAAGAATTTTATGTTTGGTTAAAATGACGCTCCCGTATGAAAGTGCTTCTGCTTCAGAACGAATTGCCGCTGGCACATACTTCATTGGCAGGTTCATATCAAAAGCTGTCACATAGGTGTAACCGAGGCTTTCAGCTATTCTTTGGGTTATTTCTCGTTCGTCATTAGACACTTCTTGGAGAGCAATAATATCTGCATCTGCTTCTTTCAAAAAATTAATTACTTCAGTTAAAAACACCCCTTGCCAAATATTCCACGAGAGTACTTTTAGCTTCATATTTAATTACAGTAGCTTAGAAAAGACTTTCTACCACTGCCTTTACATCTCCACCGTCAGCTTGGCCTTGGAGCTTTTTCATTACTGCGCCAACTAGTTGGCCGAGTTTTGATTTGTCTTCAACTCCCATCTCTGCTTTTACCGCTTCAGCAATTGGGCGAATCTGGTCTTGGGTCATGAGAGTAGGGAGGTAGGCTTCTAGTACTGCCAGCTCTTCCTTCTCTGGTACGGCGAGCTCTGGGCGATTAGCGGCCTCGTACTGCACGATAGATTCCTTGCGCTGCTTAGCTAGGCGCTTGATAACGGCAATCACTTCTTCATCCTTTAGTTCGTCTTGTGGGGTACGACCGGTGGCAACGAGCTCGTTGGTGCAGGCAGTCATAATGCCGCGAACAGTACGTAAACGCACTTCGTCCTTAGCCTTCATGGCTTCTTTTAAAGTGACTCGCAAATCTGTGTGTGTAGACATAATTACAATAGGTTTATAAGGGTATAGTAGCATATTTTTGCTCACTTTTTATATGGTAAACTTACATCCATGGAATTTATATTTATTGGGCTTTTGCTCGCTATCTTTGCTTTATTGGTCTACGTCTTCTTTATTCGGGCTGATAAGCCAGTTCAGAAAGACGATAGTCTGCTTCTAATGCAGCAACAACTCCAAGACCTGTCTCGTACTCTTGATAGTAAACTCACTGAGTCCAATAAGGCTATGCAGGAGGGAAGTCGGCTGCAGTTTCGGGAGAGTCGCGAGCTGATTCAGGAAATCAATCGCGAGATGAACGAGCAGCTTCGTAATGTGGTGCAGAAGACGACTGAGGTAAGTGAGAGTAGTAAGCAGGTGTTTGCGGTCGCAGACCAGCTCAAAGAGCTCCAAAGTATTTTGAAGAACCCAAAGCAGCGTGGAATTCTTGGTGAGTACTACCTTGAGACTGTTCTTCAAAACGTGTTGCCACCAGAAAGTTTTAAAATGCAGTATGCATTTAAGGATGGTGAAATAGTTGATGCAGCCGTGTTTGTGAAGGGTAAGGTGATTCCAATTGACTCAAAGTTTTCACTTGAAAACTACAATCGCTTTGCTGACGCTGCTGATGGACAAGACAAAGTGAATTATGAAAAGACGTTTGTGAACGACCTCAAGCTTCGTATTACTGAAACGGCTAAGTACATCCGTCCGAGTGAAGGCACGATGGACTTCGCTTTTATGTTTATCCCACACGAGGGTATCTACTACGATCTATTGTCTAATCGCGTCGGAGCCGGTGAAGAGAATTTGATTCAGCGAGCCGCTGGGAAGTATAAGGTGATTATTGTATCGCCAACTTCTTTTTTGGCTTACTTGCAGACAGTACTTCAAGGACTGAAGGCGCTTGAGATTGAGGAGAAGGCACAAGACATTATCAAGAACGTCGAGAAGCTTAGGGGACACATAGACAAATACGAAGACTTCTACAACAAGCTCGGTACGGCACTAGGTACGACAGTAAATCACTACAATGCCGGCTACAAGGAGTTGGGCAAAGTTGATAAGGATATCTTAAAGATTACCGGTGAGACAGCGGGCGTAGAGATAATGACTCTAGATAAACCGCAGAGGGGAGAGGAAGATTAAGGTAGTGAAAGTTATAAATGTAAAGTTAAAAGCTAACCCGACAAAATAGTATTTTATGTATCATGTGTGATACATAAAATACTAATAGAGAAGATATGGGTTGTAAGTTGGCAAACCCCGAGGCGCAAAACGCCTCGGGGTTTGTTGCTGTGATTTCAAACAGTGTTAAACTTACCCCAGAAGCACAGCTGTTGCCGTGCAGAAGTGGAGAAGGCGTATGAATCCATACCTTCATCTTGTGGTCTGGCTTTCCTTGTTTTTGTCGGCACCTATCCTTGCGATTTTTGCCAACAAACTCAAAAAGCGTGGTCAAGAAAAGGCGGCAGAGACTTGGTTTGGCATTGCTTTGTGCCTTCTGATCTTGTTCCTGTCCTATCCGCCGCTGGTAAACTGGCTGGCTAGGTTGGAGCTGGTATCGGGTATCCCTTGATAGGAAACCATGGGTGGCCAGGGTAGCCAAACGGGCCAGAGCTTCCATGCTCTGGCCCTATTTTTAAATAAGTTGCTTTTTTTAAGGTTTTCTAGTACTATAGCCCGCACTATGGCAACAAATACAGCTAACAAAGAAGCCTTCGCAGTTATCGCAACTGGCGGCAAGCAATACATCGTCTCAGTAGGCGATACTTTGCTTGTTGAGCTACTTGGCGAACACAAGGAAGGTGATGCTATCGAATTTGATAGTGTTCTCATGACAGACGACGGAAAGACAGCAAAGGTAGGAACACCTACAACAGGTACAAAGGTAAAGGCTACTTACCTCGGCGAAGATAAGGGTCCAAAGCTCACTATCGTCCGCTACAAGGCTAAGAGTAACCGTGACCGTCGCATCGGACACCGTCAGCACTACGCAAAGATTAAGATTGAATCTATCTAGCAAGAAAATCCCCGTCAGGGGATTTTTCTTTTTACACTATATTGTGCTGATATACTTAGGTATATTAATGAATTAATTTACAAGACATGTTTGGCTTTGAGAAAAGATTTGGAAGCAAAAAGGCAGATGAGACAGCAGTGCAGCCAGTGGAGGAGAGTGTAGGTGCAGCGGAAGACTACAACGTGGATGCGGGACGACGTAATTTCTTGAGGCAGGGTGTGGCTGTGGCTGCAACGGCTGGTATGGCAGCTGTAGGTATGACTCCAGAGTCAGCCGAGGCCGCCGGCAAAAAACCTAAAATTGAACTAAGTAGAAATATTAATTTAACTGAATACGACAAAGCGGCACTAGGGGCTAAATTAGCCAGTATTGTACCTAAAGTTAGAATGGTCCAGATTGACTTGGAGCATTCAGAAGTTAAGGAATATGGAGTAAATGAAAAACTAACGGCAGTTATTATGCGCGTTTTAAATGATGATGGAAGGGAATTTGTAACAAAGGGAGTGGGTTTTGGTACGGTGACAGATCAGGCTGGTGTAAGGAAACTTTTGAATTTTGCGCTGGAGGATTTAAAGGAGAAGGTCAGCGAATAGTTATCTAGGAATCTTTTGGGTAAATGAAAACGCCTCTTAAGTGAGGCGTTTTGCGTTCCTGAAGTGGTTTTGGTTGACTCAGGACTCGTGCGGCAACAGTGACTGGCCGATGAGGCGGTCTTCCGTGCCGGCAATCTTCTGCGGCCAACCGATGAGACCCCGGTTGAGCAGGTTCTCGAAAATGGCCTTTTCATCGTCCTTGACGGTTGAGAGGCGACGGCCGACAAACCTTTCGATGTTGGCCCGGTCTTCGTCAGTGATTTGAACAAAATCGTTCATGTGGTACTCCGTTTCAAAAAAGTTGATGTGCTGCTAAATGAATTGAACACCGAGATTTCTTAATTGTCAATTAAGAGCGGTTTTTTAGCGCACTTTTAATAGTTTCAGAATCAGCGTATTCAAGCTCGCTGCCGGTAGAAAGACCACGACCAAGGGCGGAGATTTTGAGTCCACTCGTACCTGGTATTTCGCAAAGTACATTCTCGATGTACCGTCCAGTGTTCTCACCGTCTGGATTTACTGCAAAGGCGAAGATAACTTCAGCAAGTCCATTTTCTAGTCGCTCCATGATGAGGGCGCGGAAGGCGGGAGTGCGTAGTCTGGCACTGGTGTCAGGATTTCCAAGTAGGGGGACGGTGCCGCCGAGCACGAAGTATAGGCCGTCGTAGACGCCGCTACGTTCAATGGCTTGGATGTCCGTGTCTCTTGATACGATAATTAGCTTAGTGCGATCACGCTTTTCGTCGGCACAAATTTGGCAGACATTACCGCTTTGTTTGTATGAGGGAGAGAAGAAGCGTCGGCACTCCGAACACTCTGCTACCGAGGTTTGTAGTGAGGTAATGAGTCCAGCTAATTCTTCTACTTGTTCGCGTTTGAGAGTGAGAATATGAAAAGCAAAACGCTTGGCTTGGCGGCCACCGATACCGGGGAATTTTTCAAAATAAGCGATGAGTTTATCGAGCGGGGTCATGGTTAAAGTTAGAAGTCATCATTACCACCGCCGTGACCACCACCTTCACTGTGGTGCTTGGTGTCGAGATTGAGGAAGCGAACATGCTTGCCGTCGAAGTAAAGTTCAGCTGAACCAACTGGTCCGTTACGGTGCTTCTCCACCAGAATTTCAGCGATGTTTGGACGATCTGATTCTTTGTTGATTTTGTCCTCACGGTGGATGAACATCACGACGTCAGCATCCTGCTCAATAGAACCAGAGTCACGGAGGTCGGAGAGGCGAGGCTTACCACCACGCTGCTCCACGGCACGAGAGAGCTGTGAGAGGGCGATAACAGGTACTTCTAGGTCACGAGCGAGAATCTTTAGAGAACGAGAGATTTCGGTCACTTGCTGCACCATAGAGTCACTGGCTTTGGTGGCAGTAGGGGACATAAGCTGGAGGTAGTCGACAATCAGCAGGTCGAGTCCATGTTCGTTCTTGAGACGACGCGCTGCTGAGCGCATCTTGAGGATGTTGTTACCAGCTTGGTCGTCGATGTGGATTTGGGCATCAGAGAGTTTGGCCATCGCTTGTTGCACTGCTTCAAACTCTTGATCGTTACTGAGTTTACCAGTACGGAGCTTCCATGAGTCTACGCCCGCTTCCGCTGCCAGCATACGATCTACTAGCTGTTGGTCGGACATTTCCAGTGAGAAGATACCAACTGACGCACCAAATTTAAGCGCGGCGTTACGCGCGACGTCTAGCGCAAAAGTAGTCTTACCCATAGAAGGGCGAGCGGCCAAGATGATGAGGTCGGATTTTTGGAATCCAGCCAAGAGGTTGTCTAGTGATGTAAAGCCAGATGGCACACCGCGACGCTCGTCTTGGTTCGCACTCAGGTACTCAAAACGCTCCCAGGCTTCAGTAAGCGATGTGCCGATAGTCTTGAACTTCTGAGCGGTTGGGGACTGAGTAGCGTGGAAGATTTTCTTCTCAGCTTGGTCTAGAGCCTCGTCCACACTCTCAGGGTCTGAGTAGCCAATCTCGGCGATGTCGTCTGCGGCGTAGATGAGGTTACGTAGCGCTGCTTTACCTTGTACCAATTCAGCGTAGTAGTGGGCGTTACCGGCGGCAGGAACAGTCTCGATGAGTTCAGTGATGTATGCCGCTCCACCGACACGTTCTAGTGAGCTGTTGGCCTTGAGCTTGGTTACGAGTGAGACGACGTCAATCGGGTCGCCCTTGGCAAAGATGGCCGCTACCGCTTCATAGATAGCGCGGTGTTTGTCTGCATAAAAACTCTCCGGATAAACCGTAACAGATACATCATGCATTACATCGGGCTTCAGGAGAATGGCACCCAAAAGAGCCTTTTCGGCATCAACACTGTGTGGTGGAGTCCGGAGTGAACGATTAGTCTTTTGGGTTTCGGCCATAGTTGGTAGATTGTATCACGGATAGTCATTTGACTGTTTTTGCACAGGGTTGTGGACTAGTGCACAACTTTTTTGAGGTAGAAACAGCCTAATCCGTAACCCCTCACACCCGCCCAAATACAAGGCATGGGCAAATGGTTTTTTGTAGGCGTACTTGGGTGTACGATGGAGAAAAATCATGGGTGCCCATAACGCCGTAGTTGGGAGGTGTGAGGGGTTGCTTTAGACTTTACTGATTTTTGGTCCTTGTGGACCGTCTTCGACAGTGTATCCTTTGAGATTCAAGGCTTCGCGGAGTAGGTCAGCTTCTGTCCAGTTACGAGCGACACGAGCCGCTTCACGTTTATCTACTAGGGCTTGGATGTCTTCTGGAACCTCATCCTCTCCAAGGATACCGAGGGTCTTCTTGCCGTCTTCGAGGTTATCACTTAGTCCAACTTCAAGCACGCTATCAAAGTAGTGTAGGGTAGCGCATTTGGTTTTGTTATCCAGAGTGTCGTCTTTGGTTACTTCCCACATAAGGGCAATCGCGCCGGGAGTATCTAGGTCGTTAGCAAGTATCTTCTTGAATTTAGCAACGTAAGCTTCGTCTGGCTTGCTAGCAGACTGCTTGTAGTCTTCGTAGACAAAACGCTTGAGACGATAGAGGGCTTGTTTGGCCGCAGTGAGGGCATCCCATGAGAAGTTCACGGTCTGGCGGTAGTGGGCAGTCAGGAGCCAGTAGCGATAATCATCTCCGGTAAAACCGCGATCAACGAGGTGACGCAAGGTAATTGTATTGCCAAGTGACTTACTAATCTTGGTACTATCAATAGTAATGAAGGCACTGTGCATCCAGTAGTGGACAAATTGTTTGCCGGTCGCACATTCAGACTGCGCAATTTCGGCGTTGTGGTGGGTATGGATGTGGTCGATGCCGCCGGTATGGATATCAATCTCTTTACCTAGAGTCGCCATGGCCATAGCTGAACACTCAATGTGCCAACCGGGGAAACCTTTGCCCCAGCGACTGTCCCAACCCAGGAGACCTTTCTTCCAAACAGCAAAGTCAGCTGGATGATGCTTCTCGGTATTTACCTCCACGCGGGCGCCACTTTTTATTTGCTCTAAGTCAATGTTGCCAAGTCGGCCGTAGGCGGGGTACTTTTGGATATCAAAATACACACCATCGCTGGTTTCGTAGGTGTAGCCTTTTTCATCAAGAGTTTCGATGAGACGGATTTGGGCTTCGATGTAATCACTAGCTCGTGACCAGGTGGTTGGGGTCATGACCCGGAGCGAGTCCATGTCTTCATAGAAGGCATCTATATATATGTCTGAAAGCTGGCGCATGGCGGCTAGGGTAACAGGCAAGCCTTCGCGCTTAAGGCCTTTCATCATTTTGTCTTCACCAGAGTCGGCGTCGTCACTCAGGTGTCCGAAGTCGGTCAGGTTGATGGTGTGCTTCACCTCATAATCATGAATGAGTAGGGTACGCTTGAGAATATCCGAAAACACGTATGCTCGGAGGTTACCGATGTGGGCAAAGTCATAGACGGTGGGACCACAAGAATAGATGGTTACGGCTTTGCGAGATAGGGGAATAAAGGGCTCAAGCTTACTGTGTTCAGTATTATAGAGTGAAATCTCTGGCAACGGCGCCGCTGGCCGCTTTTTAAATAGGTTCATAAACATACCAAACAGTGTACCAAAACGGAGACAAAACACGAAGTCACATGTCTCTTTTTGTCTTACTTGAAGTCTGTGCGATAATGGTAGGCATGCATGAAGAACACGTTGCGGATGAGCGAGAGACCTCTCGTTTTAAGACGCCCAAAAAGAACAATTTTCTAGGGATTTTATTGGCGCTCGTATTGGCCGCTGGATCGTTTGTGTCCGGACTCCAAGTAGACTCATTGATTTCTAAAGAGTCACAGAGTGCAAGTTTGTTTTCGTTCTTTAGTAACCCAGCCGTAACATCTGCTTCAGAAAATCCTGACTTAACTCAATTTTGGAAAGTTTGGAATTTACTTGATGAAAAATTCATTGCTGCCAGTTCAACTAGCACTCTTACTGCAGAAGATAAAATCAACGGCGCTATTGAAGGAATGGTAGCAACTTACGGCGATCCATATACAGTATTCTTGCCACCAGTTGAGAGCGCTGCTTTTGCCGAGGATATTTCTGGTAACTTCAGTGGTATTGGTATGGAGGTAGGTATTCGCGACAATATGGTAACTGTCATTGCTCCGCTACCAGAAACACCAGCTGAGCGCGCTGGACTGATTAGTGGTGATATCATCACTCGTATTAATGATGTCAGTACTGAAGGGATGCGTATCGACGAAGCGGTCAAAATGATTCGTGGTGAAAAGGGGACTGAAGTAAAGCTCTCAATCTATCGAGAAGGTGACACTGAAATCCGTGAGATTACAGTTGTACGAGACACTATCTCAATTCCAACTGTAGTAACTGAGATGGTGGATGGGGTATTTATCCTACGACTCTATAGCTTTAACGCTTTGGCAGAAATGAAGACCCAAGAAGCTCTTCGTAAGTATGTAGAAAGTGGCGCCAAGTCTATGGTGCTAGACCTGCGAGGTAATCCAGGTGGATACCTACAGAGCGCTGTTGCTATCGCTAGTTACTTCTTGCCGACTGGTAAGGTGGTAGTGCGTGAGCACTACGGTGAGAATGATGAAGAGAAGTTGTACCGTAGTCAGGGACGGACTCTGCGTGAGTTTACGCCAAAAGAACTAGTGGTGCTGGTTGATGGTGGTTCCGCCTCAGCTTCGGAGATTTTGGCAGGAGCGCTCAAGGAACACGGCGTTGCAGTTCTTATTGGTCAAGACACCTTTGGTAAGGGGTCTGTTCAAGAACTAATTCCACTACCAGACGGTTCGTCAGTTAAAATCACCGTGGCTCGTTGGTTGACTCCAAATGGTCTGTCTATCTCTGATGGGGGACTAGCTCCAGATATTAAGATTACCCGAACTCCAGAAGACCGAGTGAATGAAGTAGATCCTCAACAGGATGCAGCTATTCGCCATATTAAGGGTGAGGTAGTCGTCTCAGAGTAGTGCCTACCCAACAACCCTCATATACTTTGTTGCTTCCCTCACTCAAACATTCATCGTACATTAGGGTACGTCTCATGTTTTCGTTCAGTCGCGCCTCGTAGCTGATGGGTTGTGGGTAGGCACTAAGTTGGCGGGGAACGATGGCTTTTGTTATGATAGCCATGTTTATGAGTAGTAATCTGCGTTTTTAAGTATGAAAGTAATTCTGTTACGAGATGTAGCCAAAATCGGGAAGCGCTATGAAGTAGTGAATGTACCTGATGGTTTTGCCCTAAATAAGCTAATTCCAAAAGGGGATGCTCAAGCAGCGACTCCAGATAACCTAAAGAGGGTTACCAATATGCGCGCCAAAGGTGCTCTAGATAAAGCGGCTGAATTGTCATCAATCAAGGCAATGGTAGACAGCTTGGCTGAGACACCGCTAGAGGTACCAATGCAGGCCAATGAACAAGGTCACTTGTTTAAGAGTGTGCATGCGGAGGATGTGGCAGCCGCGGCACTAGCTCGTGGTGTGCGTTTGCCAAAGGAAACAGTCTCAGTCGCTGCACCCATCAAGACTACTGGGGCCCATGAGGTGACAGTGAAGAGTCAGGGTCAGACATTTACATTATCAATTAATGTAATCGCTAAGTAAGTATGAAAAAAAGTAACATTATTTCAGTTGCCTTGGTCCTCATAGGATGTGGACTTTTGGTGGCTGGATTAGCTGCCTTGTTTGGACCAAGTACACCATCCAAGAGCACACAAACTGAAGAAGTTGCCGAAGAGACAGTACTACCATTAAACGCAGAAGAATTAGCCGCCTATCAAGTATCTATGACAAATGAAAGTAATCCAGTAGCCGTATTTACTACTAATCTCGGCACTTTTGAACTAGAGCTCTTTGAAGACACTATGCCTGTTACGGCTGGTAATTTCATTAAGCTAGCTGAAGAAGGATTTTATAACGGTATTCAATTCCACCGAGTGATTGATGGATTTATGATTCAAGGTGGAGACCCAATCACTAAGACTGACGAAGTATTTCGTTATGGTACTGGTGGACCAGGGTACGCTATTCCAGATGAACACATAGCTGGAGAATTTCTAACTAACGTTCGCGGCACTATCTCAATGGCCAACAGTGGTCCAAACTCAGGTGGTAGTCAGTTCTTTATCAACGTCGCAGATAACACCAACCTAGACTTTGATAAGCAGCCACTCTCATCAAAGCACCCAGTGTTCGGCCGGGTACTTAGTGGAATGGAGGTAGTAGACGCTATTGCTAAAGTGGAAGTGAACGATAGAGATTTACCGCTTGAACCGGTAGTGATTGAAAATCT
>MFLT01000009.1:0-35833 GCA_001781415.1 Candidatus Kaiserbacteria bacterium RIFCSPLOWO2_01_FULL_45_25 | reverse complement strand
GCGCTCCCTAGGGAGCGCGGTTTTTTGTTTAGCTTAAGCAGCGGCGATAACGTCTACTGCTTTCTTGCTTACAATCTCGCCATTGAAACGAGTCTTGCGAATGTTTCGGAAAGAAACTTTTCCTGGAGCGGCGGCGTATAGTGTATGGTCTTTACCAACAAAGACACCTTTACCAGCTTCAATCTTAGTTCCTCGTTGTCGAACGATAATGTGACCCGCCTTTACATCTTGCCCGGCAGTCTTCTTGATGCCTAGGTATTTTGGTTGCGAATCACGCAGGTTTTTAGCGGTACCCGCCGCTTTCTTGGTTGCCATAGTATATAATTAATAATCGAAATATAACGGGAGGAGTATACGACATATGAACGAAAAACTCAAGTCTTTGCTACTTAATGACCAGCTTTTTTATGGATTTATCGTTATTTTGGTGGCCCTGGCTTCTTTTGGGCTGGGGAGGGCGTCTATGGCTGATTTGATAGAGGAAGCACCTGAAAGCCAGCCAACGGTTGCAATCAAAGACGTCTCAGTACCGCCCGTCTCAGTTACCACAGAAAAGGCTGGAGCTCCAACTGTAGCTTTGGCTTCTTCGCGGCCAGCTACAGCGACTACCGCCGCCACTTACGTGGCTTCAAAGTCTGGTACGAAGTATCACTTGCTAACTTGTCCCGGTGCCAAAAATATTAAAGAAGAAAACAAAGTCTATTTTGCTACAGTCCTGGAAGCTGAGGCAGCAGGGTATAAACCAGCTGCTAATTGTCCTGAATTACAATAGAATAGTGACATAACCCTCCAATCGTGAATTTATTATTTGTTTTGTATAGCGCCGCTAAGCTGTGGATTGATAAAGGATCAAATTATTATGCCGCCGCTTTTTCTTATTATGCGCCGCTGGCACTTGTGCCATTAATTTTTTTCTCGATTGCGGTAGCAACTTTCTTTTATGGTGGTAGCTTTGCGAACCAAGTCTTTGCCGACTGGGGCGCCGCACTCGGAAGTGAGTTGGTTGAAGTGATTCGTGGTGCTGTCGAAAATCTAAGTCAAGAAGCCAATACGTCTAGAGTACCAATTGTCGCCGGACTATTCTTTTTGGGATTTTATATTATTGCCCTCAATGTCATTAGTGATGGCTTCGAACGATTGTGGGGTAGGGAAACATCTGGTTTCATTTCTTTTTTAATTAAGAGTTCACGAGCCTTGGTGTTCCTCTTCGTTCTGCAAATTTACTTAGTGTTTGTAATTGGGATGGAATTTTTTATTATGCCGGCGGTATTTGGTTCAAACTCATATATTTCTTCCGGCTTTTTGTTCCTAAGCTCAGCGGTATTCTTCACGGCACTATTCCGCTTCCTAGTAGTTAAGTCGCCAAGCCTTAAGGGCTGTGTGGTCGGAGGTATTGTGAGTTCAGTGTTGTTTGTCGCTATTAAGAGTCTGGTCGACCTCTACATCGCTACCACACCAATATTGAGCTTCTATGGCGCGGCTGGGCTCATCCTGGTGCTGTTTGTGTGGGTTTATGTACTTGCAGCACTTATTTACTACGGCGCAGCGGTGGCGGGCATCTATGGTAAAATTGTTGAATAATAGTTACCAATTTTAAATTTCTGCCATGATTATTATTGATGTCGAAGCTTCGGGTACTGAATACACCAAACACTCTATAGTCTCGCTTGGAGCTGTTGATTTTAGTGACCCAACTCGTCGGTTCTATGGTGAGTGTCGTATCTGGGATGGGGCGCACATTATGGAGGGGGCACTAGAGGTTAATGGCTATACTGAAGCCGAGATTACCGACCCCAATAAACAATCAGAAGCAGAACTCGTACAGGCATTTTTGGAGTGGTCACAACATATGGCTGATCGCACTCTGGTCGGGCAGAACATCTCATTTGATAGAGACATGGTCAGGCACGCGTGTGAGCGAGCTGGTATTCCGTGGGACTTGGCCTACCGTACTCTAGATACCCACACACTATGTTATATGCATATGGTAAAGCGGGGACTGACACCGCCAATTGATGAACAGCACCGTCGCTCCGCTCTCAATCTCGACGCTATTTTGAATTATTGTGGTATCCCAGATGAACCAGAACCGCACAACGCCCTTACGGGCGCACTGTCACATGGCGAAGTAGCTTCAAGACTTCTCTACGACAAGAAGCTTCTCCCCGAATTTTCTCAATTTGAAATTCCGTGGGACACATCGGATGTTACAATATGATAGATATGGTTAGAAATATTTTTGGAGGTAAGAAATCTGCTAAAAAGGAAGTGGAGCATTGTCGAGTGGTAAATGAATTATTGGATCCGAATGCTCAGAATAACGACGGCGCGGTTCAGTCTTGGCGCGTATTTAGAATTATGTCGGAGTTCGTTCAGGGCTTTGAAGTGCTTCGTAAATATGGTTTGGCTGCCACCTTCTGGGGTAGTGCTCGTTTGCAACCAAACGATCCATACTACAAAGCCGCTGAAGAGCTAGCGGCTAAGCTAGCTAAAAAAGGCTTTACCATCATCTCAGGTGGTGGCCCGGGTATCATGGAGGCATCAAACGTCGGTGCCTTTAAGGTGGGCGGCAATTCTATTGGTCTCAATATTCAATTGCCCTTTGAGCAGAAGCTAAACCCCTACACTACTGAGTCTCTTAATTTCGACTTCTTTTTCTCTCGTAAGGTAATGCTAACCTTTGCTTCTGAAGTTTACGTATATTTCCCAGGTGGTTTTGGAACACTAGATGAATTATTCGAAATCATCACTTTAATCCAAACCAAAAAAATCGAGAAGCTACCGGTCATTCTTTACGGACGAGACTTCTGGGAGCCGCTTATTCGTTTCTTTGAAAAAGATTTGCTAAAAAAATACAAAACTATTAGCAAAGAAGATTTGGAGCTATTCCACGTGACTGATTCAGTAGATGAAGCTTACAAATATATTTTGAAGAACGTACCTTGTTCCAATATCCGCCAAGTTTAAATTGATATCTATGTTCATTTCCTATTTCGACGACAAGAGGGTGACCGAAAACGCTATTAATGGAAACATCAAAAAGCTCGCTGCCTATAGAGCCGAGATTGCCGCGTCTGCTACCGCTGGTACTACCACTGTGCCTGAGTATTCTCTTTACCACTGTAAAGAGTTTGCACTTCATGAAGAACTCGCGGCTCTTAAGAAGCAGTTTAAGGGTGTTACCCATGTAGTCTTGGTCGGTATCGGTGGTTCTAGCCTAGGCCTAGAAGCTATTCATAGCGTACTTGATACTGGAGCAGTGAAGCTCTCAGTTCTTGATACTGTCTCAGCGGCTCGGATTGATGCAGTTATCAAATCAGTGGTAGCGGAAAAGAAAGTTTCTAGGATTGCCGTTTGTGTTATTAGTAAGTCTGGTGGAACCACTGAGACTATTGCCAACGCCGCGGTGCTACTTGATGCTCTTAAGGAAGTTTATGGTGCAGCTATCTACGGACAGACTATCTTCATTGGTAATCCTGGAACGGAACTTTTGAAATACGGTAAGAAGCAAGGCGCTCATATATTTACCATGCCAGAAGTGATTGGTGGGAGATATTCAGTAGCCACCATGGTTGGTCTAGTGCCACTTACGCTCCTTGGACATGATGTTGATGAGTTCATAGAAGGTTATCTAGATGCTGGGGAAGAACGTTTTGAATCACTAGTAGCTGAGAGTGCAGCGCGAATCGCTGTCTATCATAAGCTTAAGTACCATCACTACAATTTCTTTGCCTTTGAACCACGACTCGAACAGGTAGGGAAGTGGTACCGACAATTATTTGCAGAAAGTCTTGGTAAAGAAGTGGATTTGGCGGGCAAGACTCTTATCCACGCCATGGTGCCAACCGTATCAACACCAGTTGAGCTTCACTCAACAGGCCAGCTCTACATGAGTGGAGTGCCAGACACTGTTACAGACTTTGTAACTTTTGATGATGAGATTATAGATGTAAAGATTGCTCGTGGTAACAAAATGGCCGCGGCGCTCAATGGTTACACAATGCAAGAAGTGGCTACTGCTTTGTATGGTGGGGTAGTCGGAGCCTACCAAGAAAAACAATTGCCATACCGGGCCACTATCTTTGAGGAATCACTACCGTATTCACTTGGCCTCTTTATGGCAATGCGTTTACGTGAAGTGATGTATGTGGCCAAAATTCTTAACGTTGATGCCTTTAATCAGCCAAATGTTGAGCTCTACAAAACTAAAACCAAAGAGATTCTTAGCCTATGAGTTATTTAGTATTTGATATTGGTGGAACAAATTCTCGGGTCGCTCTGACCGATGATTTTGTAACGCTTGAAAATATAAAGTCTTTTGCCACACCAAAGTCTTTTAAGGCTGGCTTGGCGGCGCTTACAAAAGTTATTGATGAAATGAAACCAACCACTCCAATCACAGCTATGGCTGGTGGTATTCGCGGCATGCTCATGGAAGACAAATCAGGAATTGAAAACGACGGTATTTTAAGTGGGTGGGCCCGTCAGCCACTAAAGTCACTTTTGCATAAGACATACAACGTACCCGTTTACTTAGAAAACGACACCGCCTTAGCTGGACTTGGCGAAGCTGTTTATGGAGCCGGGAAGGGAATGGATATTATTGCTTACCATACGGTCAGTACTGGAGTAGGAGGGGTAAAGATTGAACGTGGACAAATTGATGACGCTACCTCTGGGTTTGAGCCGGGACACCAAGTGCTCGATATTGACCGTACTATCCTTGGTGATGACATTACTCCGACTTTGGAGAACCTTGTCTCTGGGACAGGTCTAGAAGCTAGAGTCGGGATGAAGCCAAAAGAAATTCCCCAGGAGGATACCGTCTGGGACGAACTGGCTGAATATCTAGCTCAAGGCCTTCGCAACACAACTCTTTACTGGTCGCCAGAAGTAATTGTACTTGGTGGATCAATGATTCAAGGTGATCCCAAGATTCCAATTGAAGCTGTCCGGAAGTATACAGTAGAAGTACTTGATGGTTTTGTGGAGTGTCCTTTTATTACAGTTGGAACCCTAAATGATGAGGCTGGACTATACGGTGCGATGGCCTATTTGCAACAAAAAGAAGGGAAGTAGCTTTATTTTAAAAACCGCGACACCGAAGGTGCCGCGGTTTTGTATTAGAAAAGCCCTACCTGTTTGTTGCAGGTAGGGCTGGGGTGGGCGGCCAGCTGGTCAGTATTCCCAATTGGAGACTTCGACGACATGCTTCGCCATATCAAGAACCTGCTGAAAGTGCTCGGAGTGGTCGAGTTTGCCGTACTTCATGCTAGACCAGGTCTGACTCAGCTCGGCCAGGGTAGGTACGTAGAGGGCCAAGCTGGGAATGACCACGAAGTGATTGCAGAACTTCTGAAACTCGGCCATGTTGCCGACAATCCCGGTGACCTGTCGATAGCCAGCATTCAGGCTCTGCAGCTCCGGATTGTCGCTGAAGTGCAGCACTTTACCGCTGGCGTCGCCTGGTTCCCAGACCTTGAAGTGTTTGAGGTTGTGTCCAGGCTGCAGCATGAGCCTGATACCGTTGATTTTTGTCTCAACGAAGCGGGCTTGGGCCACTTGGGTGACGCCGTTGTTGTTGCCTGTGTACCAGAGATCGGCCGGAATGTTGTGCCTCAGACAGGCTTTCAGCACGCTACCGAAGGGATTTTGCATAAAGAACTCCTTTGCCAGCCAAATTCCAGTCTCTCTCAACATGACAATCATGTGAAGTAGGGTAGGGTTTGGACTTACAGCAAAACCAGAATACAACTATAAATAGGTAATGTCAAACATCGCTCTGAAGTCAAAATATGGCTTTAAATATACCTAGAATAGGTAAATTAATGGTCATTAACATTGACAGTAAGTCAAAAAGATGCTATAGTTTATTAAATCCGAATTCCGTGCTATCATCTTTCGGTTGTCAGCTTTGCCGCTGATATTTGTTAGTTAAGACAATAGGCTTATTTTATCGACCGTAATACTTGCGATTGTGGCGATGACGTCAATCAGCTCGACTGTTCCTTCTGAAACTTCATATGGACAAATTGTAAGTACTGGGGCCGTAGTAGAGAATACTGTTGCCGTATCAATAAATGATACCGAACAAATTGTTCGATCTTACTTCGAAGATATTCCAGTGATGGTTCAGGTGGCACGTTGTGAATCGACGTTCCGTCATACACTCGCAGATGGTAGTGTGCTCAAAGGAGTGGTAGACCCGGCAGATACCGGTGTTATGCAAATTAACAAGCGCTACCATGAAAAAGCAGCCGCTGCTATGCGACTCGATCTTGAAGATATTTATGACAACATGGCGTATGCCCGACATCTCTATGAGACACAGGGTACACAGCCATGGAGTGCCTCGGCTCCTTGTTGGAACCAGTCACTGGCTATGAATATCTAATTCTCCAAAAGAAAACACCCTCGCGAGAGGGTGTTTTCTTTTTCAAAATTGGGGAGTTACTTTAACCAAAACCTTCTAATCGACTCGAAGGTTTTGCTTTTAAGAGACAGCTATTCCATTTAAATTGAATAGCCGACTAGAATAAAACCTTTCGGTTAACCGAAAGGTTTACTTAATACTTCAATCGATTGGGTATTGAGTAAATAAAACACCCCGCTTTTTGCGGGGTGTTTTAAAACATTTAAGTTGGACTTAGTTTGTACTCCAGCGTCCAGCTCCGAAAGCCATCACATACAAGAGACCGCCAATGATAGCGAGGTTCTTGAATAGGTTTACATCAGCAAAGTCTCGGTGAGCAATCAAGATAGTAAGGAAAGTAAAAACAATTAGAGCGCAGGCAGCATTACCAACGTGCTTACCAAGCACCATTAGACCACCAGCTACCACCTTAAGTAAAATTACCAACCAAGCCAATAGAACTGGCATCGGCAAACTTAGTGATGCAAAGTAAGCAGCGACACCAGTTGGAGTTTGAGTCAAAAGCATACCCAAACCTGAGGCCAAAAATAGCAAGCCAATAAGAATTCTACCAACAACAACACCCTTCGTTTGTACCATCATTCGTTGTGATTCGTTTAACATCATAGAAATTGTTTAACTAGTATGTAATAACCTCTAGCTAAATTATACCGCATTTTTTGTTATACTAGAGCAAAATTATGAAGTATTGGTTATTAAAGAGTGAGCCGCAAGAATTCAGCATTGATGACCTCAAAAGGGTGGGGGAGCAGGTCTGGGATGGTGTCCGAAACTACCAAGTACGGAATTCTTTCCGGGACATTATGAAGTCAGGAGATAAGGCACTGTTTTATCATTCTAGCTGCAAGGAGGTGGGAGTGGTGGGGGAGATGGAGATAGTGTCTCCGGCTGAAGTAGACCCTACCCAGTTTGACAAGAAGAGTAAATACTATGACTCGAAGTCCAATAAAGACGCACCGCGCTGGCTCGGGCCAAAGGTGCGTTTTGTGGCTAAGTTTAATAAGTTGGTGCCTTTGGCCATTATTCGGGCAGATGGGCGTTTTAAAGATATGATTTTGCTGCGGGCAGGGAACCGGCTATCTGCCTTCCAGGTCACAAAAACAGAGTATAACTCATTGGTAAAGCTGGGGAAGTAGCGCTACACTTAAAGTAGTTCAGCTTTTTAGAAAGAGAGGTATGGTATGAACACGAGAGTGAAAATCGGCTGTGAACTGTGTGAAGGGGGTGAAATCTTCCACTACTACAAAAACGAAGATCGTCATACAATACGTTGTGACTTCACGTATTGTTTCCACTGTTATCCCACTGCTGCTGCTACTACTCGGGCGTATCCCGGTGAAGTGGCAATTGACGTCAGTGAGTTCAATGTGCTTGATTCCATGGGTTGGGGGACTGACGACATCTGACACGGCGTAATATGCGCCGTGTCGTTTTGTACTCCAATCATGCTAGTATAAATTTATGAAAATCGGTTTTTTTGATTCTGGCCTCGGTGGCCTGATTGCGCTTAAAGCGGTAGCTAAGGCTTTGCCGCAGTATGACTACGAGTTTTATGGTGACACCGCTAACTTGCCGTATGGAGACAAAAGTGAAGAAGAAATATTTACACTAACCAAAGCGGGGATTAAGCACCTCTTTGACCGGGACTGCTTGCTGGTGATTGTTGCTTGTAATACTGCATCAGCAGAAACGTTGCGTAGGCTACAGGATGGTTTTCTAAAAACAGAATACCCAGATCATCGAGTACTTGGGGTGATTATTCCAACTGTGGAGGAGCTCGTGAGTGGCGACATCAAACATGCGCTTTTGGTCGGTACCAAAAGAACAGTTGCTTCAGGTAAGTATGAACGCGAGCTGGCTAAGTTGACTGACGCTCCTTTGATAACTTCACGTGCGACGCCAGAGCTGGTGCCATTGATTGAACTTGGCGAAGCTGAAGCGGCGCTTGGGTCACTCGTGGCCACAGTCCGGGGAGTAGGGGAGGTGGATGCTGTGATTTTGGGATGTACGCATTACAGTTTACTAAAGGATGGACTACGAGCTGCGCTACCAGAGCTCAAAATAATTTCTCAAGATGAAATTATTCCAACTAAACTCGCCGACTACCTAGAGCGTCATGAAGAAATAAAATCTAAGCTATCAGAGGGAAGTACTCGCAATGTGTACTTGACCGATAACAGCGCCCGGTATGACCACGTGATTAGGGAACTGCTAGGAGGTGCCTTTATTGAAGCTTAGTTTAATGGATTGATAGATGTCGCACAATATATCTTTTGCGACAATACACATATAGTAATATAAGGTTATTTACTTAAACTGCGCAGAACCACTTCCCTAGGGCTTTATTTTGATTTTAGACCCGCTGGTACAGTTATGTACCAATTATGTATGTACCTGCTTAACTTCTTCTCTGTTTAGATTTTTCTGGCCCGGATTTATTTCTGGCTTTTTTATTTCTTTCCGTCTGACTTACTGCATGACTTACATCGGGTCTCGAGTCCTTGTACACCTCTACGGCCAATTTTGCGCTTTGGGCCAATATAAGTCTCGACTCATATAATCCGACGCTCTAGGATCGATTATGAGGCTCGTGAGTCAAATTGAGACGTAGGTCAGGTCATCTCAAATCAGTGCGCGAGCCGATAGATGTATCGTGTAAAATCGCTCATGAGGCGATTTCTTGTTCAAGAGATAATTAGACCTAACCCTCGCGTAAATAGTCCAATCGATTGGACTATTTTATTTTAATTAATTTTAAATTTACAAAATATTTTCAAATTATTTTTTACAAAATTATTTTGTCTTCAAGTACACTAGTATGTAAATTTAACTAGCTGAAAAATTTCTTGGTCCTGGCCGAGTGTCAGATACTTATCGTGGCTCGCGATTAAACCCATTTAACACTAACTGCACCTCCCTTACCTACCACCCCGACTTCCCTATGCCAAAATATTGTGCGACATTAAAATATTTTTACTTAAAGAAAAAGCCCGCCGACTGGTGTCGTGCGGGCTTGTTGTGGCCGATTCTTAGATTTGTCTGCCTCAGCAGATTTAATCTCTGGTAAAAAACTTGAAGATGTCCGTACCGAACACATAGACGAATAAAGTCATTAGCAGTGCCCCGCTAGACCATCTCCAGATTTTTATTAGAGTTGTGTGTTTGGAAAATACCTCCTTGAAAATTTGCCCGCCGTCAAGAATTGATAGCGGGATTAGATTAAAGGACCCAACGGCTAATGATAGTGTCCAGATGATTACCAGCAGCTCAAGTGGCAGGCTGTCACCCAGGCTACTTGAAGCCGCTGCTTCTGATGATTGTCCCGAAATAATCCCGATTGGTCCTGAGACATTCTCCATGCTCTTAACAGGACTTGTGAAAATTTTGAAGACCGCATAAACAGTAGCCGGCACAGCAAAGATGAACACCGCCACTGTTCCTATGGTCACCATAAGCAGCTGAAGGTACCATGGAAATTCACTAAGGAAACCAGAGGTGGTTAATAGTAAAGCGGCAAGGATGCAGAGCAGTAAGTTGGCTAAAGGGCCACCAAAATAAATCTTGATTCTCTGCCACTTTGTGAGAAATTTTAAAGGGTCCTCACTGTCCTCGTTTCCGAACTGAACATAGCCTCCAAACGGAATTGCTCTGAAAGAAAATCTTGTCCCCTTCTTGTTGGTGAATCCAAATATTTCCCATCCCAGTCCAACAGAAAAGTTTTGAACAAATACTCCGTATTTACTTGCAAAGTAATAGTGTCCGTACTCATGCGCACTGACAATTACCAGCAGGCAGAAAATATTCATTACCGCATTGAACATGCTAACTCCTTGGTGTTTGAGTGAATGTTGTAAAAAGAACGCTGTCAAAACAGTACCACGAAACGGCAAAAATACAATGTATATAAAAACCACCGCTTTTGGCGGGGTTTATATGTCCTTGTCCTTGCTTTTATAATGGTGGCAGGTAGAGAGCTGGGTCGACATAGGCATCGGTAGCCGCTACTGGTGTAGAGGCTGGACCGCAACTAGTGACAGTTTTGATTTCATTGAATTGGCGCACTGTTACTCCTTCCTTTACATACACTGTGAAGTGAAGGTGTGGACCAGTTGAGTAGCCGGTATTTCCAGAGTAGCCGATGATTTCTCCAGTCGTGACCTTTTGGCCTGGCGTCACACTAATGACGTCTTGGTGAGCATAGAGGGTTGAGAGGCCGTTGGCGTGGTCTATAAGAGTCCATTTACCCCATGAGTAACAACCTGGCACTAGGTCGGTATTGCCGGTGGCGCGTACAGTACCAGAGAGTGGAGCGTGGATAGAAGTACCCCGTGGTGTGCCCATGTCGATACCTGGATGGTACGCTCGTCCGCCGTAAATACCCGGATTACGCTTCGCAAATTCAGAACCACCAAACCACTGCGTCACAATGACGTTCTTAAGTGGCCAAGCAAAGACAGCGGTACCAGCGGTTGGGATGGTATTTGGATCAAGAATAAACTGCAGCTTAGCCTCGAAGTCTCGCAGGTCTTTAATGATTTGGTCGCGGGCTTCTTGCTTCTCGGCCAAGAGTCGTTGGTAGTTTTTTTCTTCATTTTTTGTGACGGCTAGCAAGTCAGACTGCTCAGCTTGGTTGCTAGTGAGGACGCTGTTTTGGTCTTTGTACTGGGATTGTAGTGATACTAACTCTGAACGCTTGTCGGTGTTTTCCTTCCGCTTATCATCAAGGAGGCGTTGTAGTGAGCTGAGCTCAGCTACCTTGAAAGACATACTGTTGCGTACTGTTTCGTGCGCTTCAAAAGTACTCCAGAAGTCTGAGAGTTGGTTGTGATTGAGTAGCAGCTCAACCATCGTCACTTCCCCCTCACGATATTGGGTGCGAATAATCTCTGCGATAGCAGATTCAATCTGGTCAATATTTTTTTCGGTTTTGGATATTTCTAAAATAAGTTTGTTGATCTCAAGGTCAGTTGAACTGATGAGATTTTCGGTACGAGCAATTTCGGCAGTAACTTTTTTGCGCTCGAGCACAAGCTGGTTGATGGCTTTTTGGAGAGTCTGTTTTTCTGCCCCTACTACTTTGAGGTCTGCTTCAAACTTAGCAATTTCCTTTTCGATTTCAGCTAGCCGTGAGCCGCGGTCAGCAATGTCTTGCTGGAGACGGTCTATCTCTGAGATGGACTGAGCGAAAGCGTATGGAACCACATACGAAAAAAAAGGCAGTACTAGAATGCCAATTAAGAAAGAAACAAAGGGTTTTTGTAACATTACCCCTTTATTTTATCACAAGCAGTGGCGATTCGGCGGAGGGTTTCCTCTAAACCAACAATATAAGCAATTGTAAATGGGTCAGGTGACTGAGCTTTGCCAGAAAGCGCGATACGGAGTGGCGAAAAGAGCTCTCCCTTCCCTACTTCTTCAGCGTATCCCCAAAGGGCAGCCTTGATGGTATCTGGGGTACTGAAATCAGCTGTCTTAAGCAATTCAGCGGCCTTTTCTAGACGTGGCAGGGCTGCTGAAGCATCTGGGTCGTTCTTCCACTTCAGCATATCAGTAGTGTATTCGGTTGGACTAACAAATACAAAGTCATACTCACCGGCTTTGATTTCATCAATAGCTTCTTGGCGGATACTGATGCGTTCTTGGATGGTTGGAAGTAGACGAGTAAATGAATCAGAAGTGATGTCAAAATACTTTGGCAAACCTTCGGCGGTAGAGAGGTCAAGATAAGTCATAAATTCTTCGGCAGACATTCGCCTCAGGTATTCTTTATTGAACCAGTTGAATTTTTTGATATCAAAGACTGCCCCACTCTTTTGGATTTGGGTTACTTCAAATTTTTCTACTAACTCAGCGAGTGTAAAGAGTTCTTGGTCAGTACCTGGATTCCAGCCGAGGAGTGCTAGGTAGTTCAAAATCGCGTCTTTGGTGTAACCTAGCTCGCGGTATGACTCAATTGAAACAGCGCCGTGTCGCTTAGACATCTTTGAACGATCTGGAGCCAAAATGAGTGGCAAATGAGCGTAGATTGGACGCTCGATACCAAGCGCTTCTTGAATAAGAATTTGGCGTGGAGTATTTGAGATGTGGTCCTCACCACGAATGACGTGAGTGACACCCATTAAATAGTCATCAACCACTACGGTGAAGTGATAGAGAGCGTCGTCTAGATTGCGAGCGATAACAATGTCGCCGAGTTCGGTGGTATCAAAAGTAATGTCGCCACGAATAAGGTCGTTGAAAGTTAGGACCTTGTTGGGATTCTTGAGACGAACCACCTCCACCATTTCCCCTGGAGTATTTTTACTTTCTTCACGAGAGACATAAGCTCCGCCGTTAGCGATGATTTTTTCTAGATATTCGCGGTAGATGGGCGCTCGCTCTGATTGTCTGACAATCTCTCCCTCATTATCCCAGGTGATACCAAGCCACTGTAGTCCAGACATGATTTCCGCTTCGGATTCTTTGGTACTACGGGCTTTGTCTGTGTCTTCACTACGAAAGACCATCTTGCCACCATTTTTCTTGGCAAAAAGGTAGTTAAAAAGCGCGGTACGAGCCGTACCGATGTGTAGTTTTCCGGTTGGACTTGGGGGAATTCTGGTGATTATCATGAAAGTTAGGATTTATGTTGCTCTCCAATATAGAGTAAAATATCTGAGATTTTCTCAGCGGCATCAGCGGCTGCAAAGGCTGTGGCGGCCTGACTCATTGTCTGCCACTTCTCTGGATTGCCAATAATAGAGGTAATTTCGGCGCTTAGCAAGGTTTCGGTGAGGTTGTGTTCTTCTACCACACTGGCTCCCCCACTGCGGGCGTAAGCATAGGCATTACTGCGTTGATCACGACTGACATCTTCAGGAATTGGGATAATGACAGATGGACGGCCATGAAGGGCAATTTCAAAAAGTGTAGTGCTGCCAGCGCGAGTAACTACTAATGTCGCAGCACTCAAAAGGGCATTTACCATTTTGCTATCAAGTACTTCAGCTACATAGTAGCGGTCTTGGAGTTCGGGATTACTGATGAGAGTTTTGGCGGTTTGTACTGTCGCTTCTTTGCGATTTGGTCCGACTTGATGAAAGATTCGGTAGTATGGCAGAAGTTCGTCTAGAGAACGGAGGATGATGTTGTTTACTCGTTCAGCGCCGAGTGATCCGCCGGTTACATAAATGAGTGGCAGGTCATTTGGGATACCAAGCTCGGCAAAAGGGTCGTCGGAAATCCGCTTCACTGATTTGCGGATTGGGATACCAGTTAAGGCAGTGCGACTCGCATCAAAATACTGTGCCGCATCTGGGTATGAGATGGCTATGTACTCTGCAAACTTTTTGGCCATGAGGTTGGCTCGACCTGGGACAGCGTCTGATTCATGTATGACTACTGGGATGCGCAGGAAGCGAGCAGCAAGTAAGACCGGTACACTAGTGTATCCGCCTTTACTGAATACTACGTCTGGGTAAATGATGTAGAGCTTCCAAATCGCCACAAACAAACCAAAAAAGTTTCTAAATAAATCGAAGAAATTTTGGATAGAAAAATAAAGACGCAACTTACCAGCCGGGCAAGAGACGTATTTAATATTGTGCTCAGTTAATAACTCTGGCTGGTACGGATTTGGTCCCATGTAGTAAAGTTCGGGACGCTTTTCACTATTTACTAGCACCTCAGCCACTGCAATTAGTGGGTAGAAGTGTCCGCCGGTGCCGCCGCCTACAAATAAAATCCGCATACTTCCCTACAGTGTATCACGTACGAATTGTCGAGTTTTGATATTTCGACACATTAAGCACAATACCGAGCATGCCCAAGGTAGTCATGAGCGCTGTCCCTCCGTGACTGATAAACGGTAGTGGTAGACCAGAAAGTGGTGCAATGCCGGCCATGGCCGCGATGTTGAGAAAGGCCTGAGCCACAATGAGAGTCATAAATCCAACCACGAGCAGCATGCCAAATAAGTCGTTTGATTGGGTGGCAATCTTAAAGCCTCTAAAGGTAAAGAAAGCCAGAATGAGTACCAAGGCAAAGGAACCAACAAACCCGAACTCCTCAGCGTATACGGCAAAAACAGAGTCACCGATTGGCTCAGGTAAATATTCAAATTTTTGGATACTCTGGCCATAACCACGTCCAAACCAGCCGCCTGATCCAATTGCAATGAGGGATTGTTGAATTTGGTAGCCGCTACCCAAGGGATCACTTTCTGGATGCATAAAGGTGGTGATGCGGTCCATTACGTAAGGGCGCATAAAGGCAATCGCCATTAGCAATATAAAACCGGCTCCAGCCATTGCTAAGATGTGCTTCCATTTTGCGCCAGCCGTCACAAACATCGCCACCCCAGCCATAACCATGATGAGGAAGGTGTCGGTGTCTGGTAGCGAAAGGACAATTAGTCCAGTGGCTGCAATGACAGCTATAAATGGCACTACGCCATAGCGTAAGGTTTCGATTTGGCGATGAGTGCCAGATAGTAGTGTAGCCACATAAATCACAAAACCAATTTTAAATAACTCTGATGGTTGTATGGTGGTAAAGCCAAGGTCAAGCCATCTGGTGGCGCCGCCGTGGGTCATACCAAGACCGGGAATAAACACAGCCAAGGTGAATAGAGCGGTAGCTACATAAATATAAAAAGCATACTGGCGCCAATTTCGGTAGAAGATGTTACTAGCCACCAGCATGGCGATTCCCCCACCAACAATTCCAAAGAAGAATTGGCTAAACGCCACTGAGCTGAAGCTGGCACCACTGCGAGCTAGTAGTCCAAGCGAAGCTGAAGAGAAAATAAAAAAGCCACCAACTACCAGTATACAAACCAGTATCAAGAGGAGTGAGTCGATGGATTTAGGAGAGCGGCTGGTCATATGATGAGCGCTGTAAACACTAGTCCGATTACTGCGCAAATCATACTAATAACCCAGTAGCGCATTGTGACCTTATGAGAGGGCCAACCGATGGCTTCAAAGTGATGATGCAGTGGTGCAATTCGAAAGAATTTTTTGCCAGTTAGTTTGCGGTACCCAATTTGGATGACGTTAGACAGAACAGTAATGACCAGCAAAAATCCAATTATCGGCAAGAGTGCGATGCCGTGTCCGCCGACCAGGTCGTCGGTAGTTAGTACTACTACCGCTAGGGTGAGAGTAAGTGCCATTGAGCCGGTCTCGGTCATCCAGAAGCGGGCTGGTGGAATATTAAACCAAAGGAACGCCAAGATTGAACCAGTGAGCATAAGACAAAAGGCGGCCAGGTCGTACTGTGATTGCATAAAGGCTACCCCACCATAGGCTGAGAAGATGGTGGCAAAGACTCCGCCAGATAAACCGTCGATACCGTCAATCACCCCACTAGCATAGAGGGCGTTGGTGAGGAGAATGAAAAACGGAATTAGAAATACGCCAACATAAAGCGGCTCGCCGAAAGGAATGCCAATGCTGTCTACTCCAAGCTTGGCATAAAACCACCAACCAATAAAAGCTGAGAGAATTGTAATTAGCACTAGACGCACTGAGAGACGAACTCCCCTGCCCCCATGCTCGATATCATAAAAATCATTTAAGAGACCAAACATGGCACCAATGAGTAGAGTGGCAAATGGAATCCAGGTCTGAGACCGACTAAGGAAAAATAAGTCGTTAAAAAATGTATTGTCACTAGTGAGGGTGAGTAGATACAAAACCGTAATAGTGATGAAAGTACTTCCCCAAATTACAATGCCACCCATGCGCGGTGTCTTGGTTTCTTCGTCTCCTTTGAGGCGATTAAATTCAGCGGCAACGTGTCCACCGATAGCGGTCTTCCCCCCTTCTTTCTTCCAGGCTTTAAATTTATATAAGTGATAGGTCACTAAAGGTGTAATCAAGATACCGATACAAAAAGCCAAGATGGCTGGGAATAGAAGTTTGATGATGAGTGTTTCCATATTATTCAGAAATCATAGAGTCTTGGACCGCGGCGACGATTTTTTTTACATCGCTAAATCGTTCGCTGTGGGTTGAACCAAGCACTGTCACAATAATAGGCCGATTAAACCCAGCGTCAAATGCAATGGTTAGGTTGCCACCAGCGAGGTCAGTGTAACCAGTCTTTGAGCCTAGCAGGTTTGGAATATCAGCCAAAATAGAGTTGGTATTAAAAGCTTCGTGAAAATCACCAGCGGTGTTGTAGAGTCTAGTGTGTTCAGTCACTGTCGGAGTAAGAATCTCTGGATAATTTAACAAGATGTATTCCATCAAGTGTGTAGTATCGCGAGCACTGCCAACTGCCCCCGCTTCGGTGGTTGAAATATCCAAACCAGTAGGGTTTTTGTACTCAAGGGTGTTGAGGTTTAGTTCATCAGCTTGGATATTCATCGCGGCGATAAACTGCGCCATGGCGTCTCCTTCTCCAAGGAGTTCCCCAACTGAGCCAGCGAGGGTATAAGCAGCGCTGTTATATGAAGAGATGAGTGCGAAGTCAGCTAGTTCCTTAACGGCAAACGTCTCACCAGCCATCAAACTACCACCACTTTGCTGGGCTGCTGCCGCGCGTGAGATAGTGACTGGAGTATCGTCTGGTACGAGCTCATAAGCTACGAGTGCCGTCATGAGTTTGGTGATAGAAGCCAGTGGCAGGACTTTGTCTGGATTTTCTTCGTAGAGTGCTCGTTGTCCGATTACATCCCAAACATACACTGCGTCAGCGCGCAATGAAATGTTATCTATTATTTTCGGATTAACATTGCTGGCTTCGGTCACCACCTCAGTACTGCCGCCTACTTCGGCCTGATGAGCATCCCCAGAAAGTAAGGATAGGGTTTTTGGTACGACCACCCCAGCAAACAACAAAATCATAAATGAAGCCAGTAACACTAGCTGTGTACGCACCGGAAAACGCCCAGTGGCAGCTGCCTCCACTTCGTTTGTGTCTTCATCTGGTCCTTCTATGATATACCGTTCCTCTTCAATCATAGATCAGTAGTTGTTACTGCCTCGTTAAACTTTTCGAGCGCATCAACAACCTTAGCAAAGTCTGGTAGTTCGTGTTTATGAGTAACACCTAAGTGTGACAGAAGTTGTGGACTGATTTTAAATTGGAAACTGTTGGTGGTTTTATTTTGGTTACGTTCAATAAGTCCGCGAATTAACAGGTTACGCAAAATAAAGGATGAGTTAACGCCACGAATTTTGTCTATCTCAGCCCGAGAGATTGGTTCTTGATACAAAATAATGGCGAGAGTTTCAGCTCCAGCTTTACCAATATCAGCTTTAAGTTCACTTTTACGCATCGCTTCTATTATTGGCGCTAGCTCAGCACAGGTTACTAGGTGTAAATCTTCTTCAGTTTCTAGAAGTCGGGTAGCACCTGATGTGAGTCTAGTACGAAGTGTCTCGGTAGCAGTAGCAAGTTCGGCTTCAGTAATTCCAAACAACTTCAAAATCGTCTGCTTCTTTTGGGGAGCAGATTTATAGAAAAGAAGTCCTTCAATGAGTACGTCTATTGGCATTACGGACATTCTAACACACAATATACGGCCTGATTACGCAGTATACCCGCTTTTTGGTTAATAATTTGTATTAGTAGTAGCTCGGCGTTTGTCCATGGTCTAGTTCAATTTCAATGTCTGCATAGCGTTCACCTTGGCGCACGAGGAGATTCCCTTGCTTAAACAGTTCAAGAATGGCCAAAAACCCAACAATAACTACTTTTCGCTCCGTTTCGCCGGCATTCATATCAGAAAACTTAACCAAGAGATTCTTTTTGATGCGGTCTTCTAGTTTATGCATCATCTCCTCCAGTGAAATCACGACTTTGATAGCTGCTTTGGCAGGCGCTTCTTTCTTTGGGAGGTCAGCCAGGACAGAGTCCATGGCTTCTCGCAGGGCGTTTAAGTCACAGTAGCTGTCTGGCACAAAGACTTTAACGGTCGGTGGCGTGAACTGCGCTGTATAGAGCATGGTCTTGCCGTAGCTGTTTTGAATTACTACTGCCGCGTCACGTATGACTTGGTATTTACGTAGACGCTCCTCCAGGTCCTCAATGGTCCCCTCTTCCTCTTCAGTGAGTTCAAGGACTGGAAGTAAGGATTTAGATTTTACCAACAGCAGTGTGGCCGCGAGCGCAATAAACTGTGCGGTATTCGGGAGAGACATTTCTTGCATCTCACTAACGTGTCGCATGTATTCATCAGTTACTGATGCAAGCGAGATGTCATTGATAAGGAGCTTTCGTTTCTCGACTAGGTCCAAGAGTAGCTCAAGCGGCCCCTCAAAGACTGAGGTTTTTACAGAAAAATTACTTGCAAGTTGCGGTTGCATATTACTGAAATCATACCATGTTAGTTTTATCTATAACTAATACAAAACACCACCAGTCCTTGCGGACTGGTGGTGTTTATTAACTTAAGCTTGTTCGACGTATGAGATAAGGAGACGAACTGGTTCGCCGGTTGAGCCCTTAGCGAGTTTATCGCCAGAGATACTCTCCATACGTGGTGCGATGTCGATATGAGTCCAAGGCACATTTTTTGGTGCAAAGTAAGACAAGAAGGTTCCGCCTTCAATGGTGCCGCCAAAGCGTGAGAAATTAGTAGCGATGTTACTGATGTCTGCTCGACTACTCTTGATGTACTGCTTGTATTCATCCCAGAGTGGTAGTGGCCAAACTAAGTCACCACTTTTCTCTCCGAGCTTCTGTAGAGTGGCTACCATGGCGTCGTCTTTAGACATGATGGCACTCGCCTGCTGTCCGAGGGCTGCTAGAGCGGCACCAGTTAGTGTAGCAACATCAATGATGGCGCGTGGACTGTATCGTTCACTATATGTGAGGGCATCGGCGAGGACCATTCGTCCTTCTGCGTCCGTATGAAGGACCTCGATAGTCTTGCCATTCATAGCTGTCACAATATCCCCCGCGCGCATGGCTTCAGCTGAGATGGCATTTTCCGCAGATGGCACAAGAGCCACTATGTTCTTCTTGAGCCCCATCTTGGCTGCAGCAGCGATGGTAGCGAGGACCGAAGACCCGCCAGACATATCAAGGTGCATGTCATGCATACTGCCACTTGGCTTCACATTGAGTCCGCCAGTGTCGTAAGTAATACCCTTCCCGACGAGCACAATTGGCGCCAAAGACTTAGCGCTTTTGGCGGTCGGCTTACCTGCTCCCCAGTATTCAGCAATAATGAGCTTTGTCTCGCTCTTGGTACCCTGTCCAACGGCCAATAATGCCCCCATTTTGAGCTTTTTGAGCTCTTTTTCACCAAGTACCGTAACGGTCATTTTGGTCCCTTTAGCGAGGCTTTTGGCTGCTTCTGCGAGATCAGTTGGAGTCATGTCACAGGCCGGGGTGTTGGCGATGTCTCGGGCTTTGTTAGTATATTCTCCTACGATAAGTCCACGCTTAAGACCGGTGGTTTCTTCAGCCGATAACTTGCCACAAAGAAGTACTTCAGTTAATTTATTAGACTTATCTTTTTTGGTTTTGTAAGTAGTGAATTCGTAGTCAGCAAGGAGGAGGTTCTCTACGAGGGTTGAAGTCAGCCATGCACCACCTTCACTTTCAAGTGTCTTAAATCGTACACTCTCGATATCAATGGCGAGGAATTCTACTTGGTGACTTTTAGCAGCTTGGACAAATGAGCGCACCAAGGTACGGAAAGTGCGCACGGTCATAGACGTCGGCTTCCCTGCTCCCATGCGGTATTCAGTTACGCCATCAGCTGCTTCGACAAAGCGATGAACGGAAGTTGGTTTATCAGTGAGGACCAGACGACAATATTTCTTCGGCGCTTCAGTCAGACTCTTGGGTGTGGTGGAAATTTTAAGCATATGAAAGCAAGTATACCATTTTGCCAAATTCAGTCTAAAAATAAAAAACAAACCGCCACTCGTGACGATTTGTCGCGGTGGCGGTGGGGTCAGGCTGATTCTTCTGAGGTGGTGGTATTCATCCAACCAGCTACCCAATCGATGAGTGACCAAGTTGGCCATAGAAGCAGACCGATAGCGAGATTTATGGTGAAGGCTAATGTGGCCATCAGAAAGGTATTTGTACCCAAAAAGAAATAGAAGGATACCAAGCAAAGACCAAATCCGATATAAAACACATACAGAGGACTTTTGCTATCCCGTCGAGATAGCGAGGTTGCCATACCAAGCAAAAGACCACAGGCAGACAAAAACGACGCAAGCTCAATGTAGATTTTGAAATCAGCTACGGTTATGGATTTTGTTTCCAGGCCAAAGATTTTTTCTGTCACAATGCCTTCTCTGGCAATGTCCCACTTTTCGAAAACTGTCAGGACTATTTCTCCGGAGTCGCCCAGCCAGGCTGGTTTTTTGACTTCAGCTTGGTGGCTCTTGGAGTTGTAGTAAAGCTTGGTGCCGTCTTTGGTAACGAGGATTTCTGGTACCAAGCGTGCTGCCAGGTACGCATCCTTCATGGCTTGTTGCTTTGCTGAAAGCGGCTCTTGGTACTTGGGTTCAACTTGGTGGTTATTTACCCAAACTGAAAACTGACTGCCTGCTACAAGCAGCAAAAGGGCTGTGAGAAATTTCGACCAGAAACGGAACAGAGAGCAGAAGCGGCAAGTAGACATGTCGGTCCCCTAAAGGAAGTTGTGAAAGGACAAAGCCAGAAGGCTAGGCTAGGTAGTACACTACGTCTTTACTGGTGAATTGTAAATATGACCAAAAACAAAGGGCCACCCTTCGCAGCTGCGAAGGGTGGCCCTTTGTGTCTTGTTTGGGACGTTACATCTTAATTCCCAATTCCTTCATTTGCTGGGCGCTCACGTTTGCCGGAGCGTCCATCATCAGGTCTCTTCCTTCTCCTGTCTTAGCAAAGGCAATTACTTCGCGAATGTTTGGTTCGTTTTCGAGCAGCATTACCAGACGATCAAACCCCCAAGCAATTCCACCGTGTGGTGGTGCGCCGAAGTCTAGAGCGGTTAGCATATGACCAAAGTTTGATTCAATCCGAGCTGCATCATAGCCCATGATTTCAAAGGTCTTTCTTTGCCATTCAGACTTGTGGTTACGGATACTTCCCCCACCGATTTCAAACCCGTTCAGGGTGATGTCGTATTGAGTACTGATGATACCCTCAATATTCTTCTCAGCGAGAAAATCTGCTAAGCACTCATCTTTTGGTCGGGCAAATGGGTTGTGAGTGAAAGTCCACTCACCTGTTCCGTCCACGTTATCCTCCCCGGTTCGTTCAAAGGCTGGGAAATCAGTTACCCAAAGGAAAGCGAGGAGGTTCGGGTCGTTTTTGTCTTCACGGATATCCGGTCGGTCGTTGCCATATTTTTCCATTGCTTCGTGATACGTCATCCGTGGGAATGGTACTTGCTGGATGCGCTTTTCAGGATAAAACTTCTTCACAAGTTCAATGAGGATAGCTTCATTTAGACTCATTACATCTTCTTCTTTCACAAACGACAGCTCCATGTCCAGCTGAGTGAACTCAGGCTGACGGTCACCACGAGTATCCTCGTCTCGCATACAACGAGCAAATTGGAAATATCGTTCAAAGCCACCCACCATTAGAAGCTGCTTGTATTGCTGTGGTGATTGTGGAAGTGAGTAGAATGTACCAGGACTAAGTCTAGAAGGCACAACAAATGAGCGAGAGCCTTCTGGTGTTGGGGCTGATAGAAGCGGCGTCTCTACTTCCACAAAATCTTGCTCGGTCAAGTAGTCACGAACAAACTTTTGAATTGAGTGACGCACGCGAATATTCTTTTGCATGCGTTCATTACGCAAGTCTAAGTAGCGATACTTGAGACGAATTGATTCATCAATAGTTCGAGTGTCTTCATTGATAGGAAACGGCAATACCGCTGCCTCGTTTAATACTTTTATACCGGTGATTTCAAGTTCGATGTCTCCATTCTGGATTCCGGCGTTAATCATTTTTTCTGGACGCGCATTGACGATGCCGGTTATTTCAACCACACACTCTTCGCGAGTAGTCTTCGCTACCTCTAGCACTTCAGGCTTACCAAAAACCACACCCTGGACCTTGCCAGATCGGTCTCGAAAATCAAAGAAAGCCATCTTCCCTTGGTCTCGTTTTACATCAATCCAACCTTGAATGGTTACTTCAGCTCCTTTGTGAGCATTGAGCTTTGCAATAAGTGTTCTTTCCATAAAATGTATGGGAACGTAAAACTCACTTAAGTTTTTCCGCCCGAATTATATTATTAGTTGAATAATATAGGGGCGGTTGTGATGCCGCGGTGCCACCCTACTTCCCTGCCATATGGCAGGACTCTTTTTGGATGTGCGTATCGTGCAAAAGACGGAGGGTTCTACTGGTGAGTTTAGTAGTACTACAAAGTTCCGGCGTCCAGCGATTTGCTTAAGGAAAAAGCAAATCGGGACGAAAGTTCGTAATAGTCGCTACGCTCGTTTACTCACTTTTCTTCCCTCACCTCAGCAGTGTCAGCTGCTTCATAGGCTTAACACGATTGTATAAGTGCTTGTGCTCTCCGTCAAGATTACGCAGATTACTTCGATGCTAATTAAAAAGACTGAGAATAGGCGTAATTCTATGTATCACTTGTGATACATAGAATTATGAATAAATAGTTGCAGAAAACTGAATGATTTAAATAATTTAATTAGCATCAGGGTCCAAGATAGGACCGTTACGTAGGACTAGAAAAATAATTTTAATGTGGTATGGTTGTCGGTAGCTTGTACCTTGGTACATCACCCAATCAACCAAAACCTAGGAGAAAGCGATGCTGACATCCCGTAATTATTTCCCGACTATTTCCCCGTACGCCGCCAAGCGGCTGGCGGAAAATCTTCGGAAGATTCGTGGCTTGCGAGCGGCCTACCTTTACCCGGTATTTGATGGCTATCAATATGTTCTCGTCGGGATTGCAGAGGACTTTGAGATTTGTGAACTCTTCAATGCCGCCTGTCAGTACTCTTCCAAAAGACACCCACCGGTCACAAAATCCTTCACTTCCGAGCAGTTGCGGGTTTATGAATTTCAACTCTTGGTGGATGGGTTTGCGGATTGGCTGAAGTCACTCAATTTGCCAATTGACCATCCGCCACTGCTCCATGATGCCGTCCTCTTGCCGGAGGATTGGGAAAACCGCTGCTTGGAACTGCAGAGTCTGTACCACTCAAACACGATGGGATTCCTTTCGAAACTCATCGACCGACCACGGACGATCATCTTTGAGCCGTGACAAAACCCCGGTGCGCTTGCGCACCGGGGTTTGCTAATTTTTTATAAGGCTATACCAACTGCTTTGCGGATCTTCTCAATCATCGGGTTTGAGATAGCTTTGGCGCGGATGGCTCCGTCCGCTAGTACCGCGCGGATTTCGTCGTCTGTTATTAGTTCTCGTTTGGCCCGCATTGGTCCGATGACGGTTTCGATGTCGTCCACCAAGATGTCTTTGAGTGCTTTGTACTTTCCAGCGTGTTCGTGATACAGCGCATCAAGTTCGTCCTGACTCTTGCCGAGCGCACGGTAGATGACGTGATGGATGTTGTAGACATTGAGTGGTCGGTCACCTGAAGAATCAGTCACAATACTCATCACCGCCTTTTGGATTTCTTCTCGTGTGCCAAAGAGTGGAATGGTGTTTTTGTAACTTTTACTCATCTTTTGTCCGTCTGTACCAGGTACGATACCCACTCCAGCTACTACGAGCTCCTTCGGCTCCTTTAAGGTCTTACCATAGGCGTTGTTGAACTTGGTTACAGCTTCGCGTGTGTATTCTATGTGCTGCCGTTGGTCTTCCCCAACTGGCACGATGTCAGTGTTATAGAGAGCGATGTCCGCCGCCATGAGCATCGGATAGGTAAAAAGGCCGGCGTTTGGCTCAAGTCCTTTGGCTACCTTGTCTTTGTATGAGTGTGCTTGCATCAAGAATGGTACGGTAACGAGACAGTTAAAAATCCACCCGAGTTCCATATGGTCCTGGTTGTCTGACTGACGAAACAGAATAACTTTCTTCGGGTCCACTCCAGCGGCTAGGTAGTCGCGGACGATGTTGTAGATGTTGGTCTTTAGTTCTGTTGCATCTTTAAGTGAAGTGATGGCGTGGTAGTCTGCCACCATAAGTAGCACTTCGTTATCGTCTTGGTTCGTTAGGTCCACGAGTGGCTTTAGGGCACCAAAGTAGTTCCCGATATGGAGTGTGCCTGAGGCTTGAAGGCCAGTTAAAATTCGTTTTTTCATAAATACTAGATAAGTGCAATAAAGTGTCGCTTCCCTTTTTGGAGGATGACCTTGGTCGTAATAGTTCCGATTGGTCGGTCAGCTTCTGCGATGTCTACCTTTCGTCCATCAAGCTTCACAGCACCCTGTTCGATAGCTCTCCTGGCATCACTCTTGCTGGTCGCGATACTGGTCTCAACCAAGATATCAACGATGCTGGATTCTGGGGCTGGATGCATCTCTGGTATATCATCTGGGACTTCTTTGTTTTGGAAAGTTTTTACAAAGGCATCTTCGGCTACCTTGGCGGCTTCAGAACCATGATAAATTTCGGTGATGGTAAACGCGAGGCGCATCTTGGCGTCGCGCGGTCCAAGCTCACTCAGGAGAGTATCAATCTCTGGAATAGTAAGCCACGTACAGTCTTCAAATAGCTGACGCATGTTTTCATCGGCCTGTGCCATTAGTGCACCGTACATACGGTTGGCGTCAAAGTCCAAGAAGACACCAGTGCCTAGTGACTTAGACATCATCTTCTCACCAGTGATTGGGTTTTCAAGTAGACGAGTAATGAAGACAAACTTCTCTTTATCTTTTAGTTTGCGCAGTAGTGTCCGGCCAGCGAGTGCGTTGAACTTTTGGTCTGTACCACACATCTCTACATCGACGTCCATGGCTACCGAGTCGTAGCCTTGCATCAGTGGATAGAACAGTTCGTGCATGTACAGTGGCTTGCCACTAGCGATACGCTTTTGGAACATGTCTCGCTCAATCATTTGTTGGACAGTGAAGTTTGATGAGAGATTGATGATGTCTTCAAAGGTCAAAGCGGCTAGCCAGTCGTGGTTGTACTTAAGAACTACTGGATTCTCGGCGTTATTGATATCAATAACAGGGGCAACTTGTTTGAGCCAGGTTGTTGTGTTTTCCACCACTTCCTCACGAGTTAGTTGCTTACGCGCTGAATCGTTCTTGTCTGTTGGGTCACCGATACGTGACGTGAAGTCGCCAATTAGGAAAATAACCTCGTGTCCGAGCTGACGGAGCTTTTCGAGGATCATGTAGTTGGTGGCGTGCCCAAGGTGGAGGGATGAGCCGGTAGCATCAGTGCCGATGTAGATACGAAGGCGCTTACCAGACTGAAGTACGGTTCGAAATTCATCTTTGCTCGGTAAAATCTCCTCGACAGAACGAGTCAAAATATCTTCAATTTTCGCTGGGTCAGTATTGATATTCATAAATATATATAGCTACAATGTAGCAAATTATACACTATAAAAAAAGGCCGCCCGGAACGGTGTTCCTGGCGGTCTTTTTTAGCTACCAGTTCGTCACACCCATGCTTCAGCTTGGGTATAGGTGCTTTTACAAAAACAATGGAAGTTCGAGAGTGAAGCGTGAACCTTGTCCTTCCCCGTCTGAGTGGGCGCTAATAGTGCCGCTCATAGCTTCAGCCATCTTTTGGGCCACATAGAGACCAAGTCCAGTTCCGGTTACGTTTACAGTATTGGCCTTGTCCCCACGTTCGAATTTTTGGAAAATACCGGCAAGAGTTTCTGCACTCATTCCAATTCCAGTATCAATAATGTCCACAAAGACTTTTTTATTCTTAATGTCGTCATGTACGTATACGGTAATGGCACCCTTCTGTGTGTACTTGATAGAGTTGTTTATGAGATTGTGGATGATTTGTTGTACCTTACCAATGTCCGCTTTAACAATACCTTGTCCGTCTACGCGCTTTCTAAATAATAGAACCAAACTTCGTTTTAGTGCTTCAGCTCGTAAGTCATCACAAATGTGCTCCACTTCGTCGTTTAGGTTGAAGTCAGTAAAATTGTACTTCATATTCCCTGCTTCGATGCGTGAGACGTTCAAATAGTCCTCAATTGAAGTAGCCATCATTCGAGCAGATTGTACTATACGTTCAATTGGCTCTTTCATTTTGCTTGGTACTTCGCCGTAACTGCCTTCGTTCATAAGAGAGGCGTAGCCAGAGATAGCTGTAATTGGACTGCGAAGTTGGTGTGAAGCAATAGAAACGAATTCAGACTTCAGCTTATCCATCTGTTGTAGACGGACATTAGCTTTTTCTAGTTTGTGAGCCAGCTTTTCAATTTCACTTTTTTGTTCAAGGTCTCTTTTGATACTTCTAATAAGAACAGTACCCAGAATTACCGTCAGTATAAATGTGAGAATGGCAATAAGCCTAACTCTCTCAACGGTTTGAACAAACAAAATTCCAATAATTAGTATTCCAAGAGTGCTGACCAAAAATTGAGCAGTAAGCATCTGAACTTTAAACATTCGGTATTTTGTAATCAAAAATGCAAGGAAGGCCACCATTATCGGCATGCCAAAAAGTCCATATAGTGGCGCTACTCCCCAACTCTCTGTAATGCTTCCAATGATGTTTCCAGATGAAAAAAATGCCAAGAATAATAGAGACCCCAGGACGCCAATGATTGACATTCTTTTTTGAGCTTTGGTTTCAGTGGTACTTTTTAAATATATGAAAGTAAAAAGTATAACCAGTAAAGAAATTATCAATTGAATGATGTAACTATAGAAAACTAAAGGGCCTTCTGTCACCTCTCTCCAACAATTTGTGAGGTTGAAAGATTCAATCTCAAGGCTGGTAGCGAGAAAGATAACGACGGGTGAAGTAATTAAAAAAAGACTGGCTAAAATAACGGTTGAAATTTCCTTTTTAAATAGAAGTGTATAGACAAATAAAAATATTGATACATAAATAAATGGCTCAAGTAAATTTAGTAGAGACCAGAAGAACATGATTATCTTCGGATCTGGATTTGCCCATAGAATTAGGTCAGAAAAAGACCATATTGAAAATAGAAAAACTGCTAGAAAAAAGTATTGATTAAGTCGATTTTTGTAATCTCTGGCAATGATAATAAATGCTAAAGGTAGAGAAAATAGAACGGGCACAATATGAGAGTAATAAATTAGTGGCCCCTCTACGTTTTTAGATATAAACAAAAAAGTAGCTGGTGCCCATTCACAGAATTCAGCTACTTCTTTGATTAATGGATTCATATTTTGTGTTCTATTTATTATTGAATATCTATTGCAACCTTACATTTCAACTTCAGAAATATCTACCGTTTCATATTCAAAGTCTTCCAGGATAATGTAACGGTAATAAATAGAAGCGATAGACAATATCGTCAATAACAAAAATAATACAATTATAAGTTGTTTAGGACTCATCATATAACTGACTGTCTCTTCATTAACATCAGTTTAACATTTTATTATTTCTGGTTCGGCTACCAGTTTTCAATAACTGTTTATAAGTTATTGAAGTAAAATATTTTTAAATTGCCATGGATCCTCTTTGTCTAATGTTGAGATATCTTTTCCAGCTGACTTTAGAGGGTTCCAGTCAGTGTAGTAACCCGCAACCTTTCCAAGATATGGCATTTGTGTTTTTAAACAATCTTCAAAGTCAATTTCATCAACTTCAACAAGACCAGCTTGAGGGTTGTTAATAGCCCAAATGATTCCAGTCAAAACCGCCGAAGCAACCTGAAGTCCTGTAGCATTTTGGTGGGGTATCAGTTCACGAGTCTCTTCGATGGTAAGTTGAGATCCATACCAATAGGCATTTTTATCGTGTCCGTAAAGTAGAACGCCAAGTTCATCGTTACCTTCTGTAATTTCATCTTCGGTAAGAATCTTTAAGTTTGTTTGTGGTACGCCATTGTTATTGTTAAACAATTCATCTAAAGAATCTACCGTTAGATCGGTTGGTCTGTATGCATAGTGGCAGGTTGGACGATAAATAACTTCTTCCCCATCTTTAACAGTGAAGTAGTCAGCAATAGAGATTGCTTCGTTGTGTGTGATTAAAAAGGCAAAGTGGTTGCCAGTGCTTGGGGTCCAAGTATCTACTTTAACAGTGGCTGCTGGTTTATCAATGTATATAGCGGCTTTGCACCCATAGTCATGAACACCAGCGGCTTCTGGCATGGTCTTTTCGTGTGTACCCCATCCCAATTCTGCTGGTTGTGTGCTTTCAAACATTAATCCTTCAACAGACCAGGTATTTATAAACTGACCAGGTTCTCTAACTACATTGGATTTTTGCGTGTCACGTTCCGCTATGTGTATACCTTTAACACCTAGGGTCATCATCAAGTTTGCCCACTCGGCTTTTGTAGCCGGCTTTGTTATCTCGTGGCCAAGGTCTTTGGCTAGGTTCAATAGTGCTTGTTTAACAAACCAAGATACCATTCCCGGATTGGCTCCACAACAAGAAACGGCCGTTGTTTGGCTAGGGTTAGTGGTTCTTAATTCAAGTAGTGATTCTCTAAGTGCATAGTTTGAGCGCTCACTAAGTGAAAGGTTGTCATTAAAATAGAATCCCGCCCAAGGATCAATTGAGGTGTCTACGTATAGAGCATTCTTGGCCTGAGCAAATTTGATGATTTCCTTTGTAGCTACATCCACAGACAAATTAACGATTAGTGATTGCTCATCGTCATTATCTATAATATTTCCTAAGAGGTCTTGGTAGTTCTCTGCAGTAAGAGCAGTGTTAATAAAATTTGCCTGGTATTGTTCAGCAATACTTTTATTTAAAATGCTTGGGTCGAAAATATGAATTTTGTTGTTACTAAATTCTAAGTGGCGACAAATCAGAGGGAGTGTTCCTTTGCCAATTGATCCGAAACCTATAATGATTATTGGGCCCTGCCATTCTGTTTTAAAATTTGGAACTGCTGTCATATTTTAGTCTCGGGAATTATAACTTAGTTTATATAAATAAAAAACACTTCGGATTGGGAATCCGAAGTGTCTGTGCGTGGTATTTACGCGTGGACAGGAACCCTGTCTTTGAGTCTGCTTGGTCTGGCCAGCCAACCCATGAGCAAGTGCAAGAAGCAGCTACTCAGTGGGTAGAACATAAGGTGATGCCAAACCTCACCGTGGGTGAGATAAGTCACTAGTGCCAGTGTTCCATAGGCAGCCGCCCAGATTGTCCAAGGCTTCGAATTCTCTCTCTCCGGATGGAGGTGGGTTTCGTGAAGCATGGGATAGAACTGGATAAAGGTTGAGATGTTCGACAGGAACAAAGATGTGAGCACTGCCCAATACCTTTGTTCTTTCGTCAAAATCGAGCTTTCGCCCAATATCCACGCTGCTACGTAGATGACCGTAATGATGATGTCGAGGGTGAAGGAAACCTTCTCCCAGAAATCATCCGGCCACCATCCCCTAGGCCACAGTCTACTTGGATCAGCTTTTCTTGCTCTTATCCAGCATCTCAGCGACACATAGATCGAGAAGAGTGCGCAGACTGTTGGCAAAAAAAGCTCAGCAGGTGTTGCATCGCTGTCCCACTCCATGATTGCAAGTAAGCCAGTGCCATAGGCAAACATAAACCATGTTGTAGGATTGGGGTCAATCTCATCATCCCTAATGTAAAGGATGTAAGCAACAACTTGAAGTCCTGCTGCCAGAATTCCAAGGTGAACAACGGCAGGCAATGCCATTATTTGCATCACCAGAACGTCTGGTAATAGTGGAAAGGCAATCTTCAAGAGTCCTGCAACCAGAACCCCCAAAAAATTGGTAGGTTCTGTGTACATGGATTAGCTCCTTTGGTTGTGGGTTGTGATGAACAAGTCTGCACTAGCAGACACACCTATACTATAGCATAGATTTGACTAAAAGTAAAGAATATCACCCCCCAATTGTATGGAAAAGTCCATACAATTGGGGGTGAGCCAGGTATTCTTTGCTGCATAGGTGTCGTCCTCCGACGACGCGTATTTATATGTTGCACTCACCCCCCCCGCCGCAAAGCGGACGGAGGATTTTGCAACAACAACAGTAAAAAACCACACCATAAGGTGTGGTTTTCCTTGATTCATGAAGGTCGGTAGTTAGTTCCAGTACATCACAGCTAGTGGTGCTATAAGCCACCAGAAGAATAAATGTTGTGGGGCAAATAAAGATTGAATTGGTGTGCCTGGGGTTAGGAATTCGGTTACTGGTAGCACATTAAAACTAAAGCTCATTACTAGTATGGTGGCAGCAAGCGAGAGAACAATTTTTTTGTGAAAACTTTCAAACTTCCCTTCCTGGTATTCACTCGGCATTAATCGCTTAAAGAGATAAGTAGCAAGAATAGTAATGACAGCAAAAACAATTAGCTTTACTGCGGCAACTACTGAACTGTGGGTTATTTCTTTTAGTAGTACATCGTAGTATGGAAAATGGACTGTAATCAAAAGAGCGAAATATAGGCCGCAAATTATATTGATTAGAAACTGTCTTCCCTTAGAAATAGCAAAGATAAGAAAAACTCCAAATACTACCAGAAGGTAGGCTGATTCAGACAGGAAGTGAATAATAGTCGTGCTGTCCATAAATGGAATACTTTGTGAGTATTCCTATTATTATAGTCCCTTTTTATTGTGCATATGAGGGTGGTGTGGGATAACTAATACGAAAAGCAAAACTGGCCAGGACTTTGTCCTGGCCGGTTTTAATTTTGAAGTCAGTTAGATTCCCTCTTCTCGTAGTTCTTCTACCAATTTCTGAGCTTTGCGGCTCATCTTCTTTGGCATTTCGATATTGATGCGGACCATGAAGTCGCCGCGGCCACGTTCGGTTGGGACTCCGCGCTCTTTGACGCGTAGGAGTTCGCCATGTGATACGCCGGCCGGAACTTTTAGTTCAATGACGCCATCAAGAGTTTCGATTTTGTAATCACCACCAAGTAGTGCATCAGTAAGCTTGATTGGGAGAGTGGTAAAGAGAGTGGTACCATCGCGCTTGATGGTGTTGTGAGTCTCGACATGAATCTTTACATAGAGATCTCCTGGCTGGCCTGCGGTGATAGCCTCACCACGACCAGTCATACGAATCACTTCCCCATTCTCGATACCAGACGGTACCTTGATTTCAATTTCTTCTTGAGCACGTTTGATACCGGCTCCGGCGCAATGACCACAGCGTTCCTTTGGTACCTGACCACGTCCCATACAGACGTTACATTCGCGTACAGTGGTGAAGCTACCCATGATACTCTGGCGAGTCTCACGCACCTTTCCTTGACCGTTACAGGTAGTACAGGTTGTGGTGCCAGCTTCTGGCTTGCCGCCAGTTCCCTTACACTCAACACAAGTTGAGTTCTTGGTTACGAGTACTTTGCGAGTACTACCAAAGACAGCTTCTTTGAAACTTAAGTTGATTTCAATTGAGATGTCTCGGCCGCGATTCTGACGAGCCTGTCCTCCAAAGCCAAAGTTCTCAAAGATATCACTGATATCAAATTCAAACCCTTGGCCATTGAAACCTTGTTGTCCAGCAAAGTCTGCCCAGTTGAAACCACCAAAGCCACCGGCTTGTCCTCCGCCACCGCCATTAAAGGCATGGCCGTAGGTATCGTACTCAGCCTTCTTCTTATCGTCTCCTAGGACGGCATAGGCCTCAGTAATCTCCTTATACTTCTCTTCGTTACCCGTCTTTTTGTCTGGGTGATACTGAGCGGCGAGCTTACGAAAAGCCTTTTTAACCTCGTCTTTTGAGGCTCCCTTCTGGAGTCCGAGTATTTGGTAATAGTCTTTCATACTGCAATATTATGCTGCTTTTGGCCGATTATGGCACAGATGGCGCTTAACTGCAAAAGCTGCAGGTTAGGCCTTGTTTTCACCCGGCTCGTCTTTCACTTCTGCGTCTCGGACTGTTTCTCCACCGCCATCTGCTGGTTGTGACTTCGCCTCAGCGGCTTTCTGCATAATTTCGCCGATTTTCTGGAGTGAAGTTGAAAGGGCTTCAGTCGCTGTGTCGATTGCTGCCTTATCTTCTTTCTCGCGGACAGACTTCAGTTCAGTTACCTTGCCTTCAATTTCAGTCTTGGTCTCAGCTGGGATTTGGTCACCGTGATCCTTGAGAGATTTCTCAGCCGTGTAGATAAGTTGTTCAGCGACGTTGCGAGATTCGATAAGCGCCTTCTTCTTTTCATCTTCGGCAGCATGATCTTCTGCCTCCTTTTGCATACGTTCGATATCAGCTTCAGTGAGTCCTGAACTAGCTTCGATACGGATTGATTGTTCCTTGCCAGTTGATTTATCCTTAGCGGTAACTTTAAGTACACCGTTACTATCCACATCAAAGGTTACTTCAACCTGTGGTACACCGCGTGGTGCTGGTGGAATTCCATCAAGCACAAACTTACCAAGAGACTTGTTGTCTCCCGCCATTGGTCGTTCACCTTGGACGATGTGAATTTCGGTTGAGGTTTGGTTATCGGCGGCAGTTGAGAACACTTGTTGTTTCTTGGTTGGGATGTGAGTGTTCTTTTCGATGAGCTTGGTGTTTACGCCTCCCATGGTTTCGATACCGAGTGAAAGAGGGATAACGTCTACTAGGGTGATGTCTTGGACATCTCCTTGGAAGATACCAGCTTGAATAGCAGCACCGAGGGCTACCACTTCGTCTGGGTTGATAGACTTGTTTGGTTCTTTACCAAAGAGTGCCTTTACAGCCGCCACGATAGCTGGCATACGAGTCTGTCCACCAACAAGAATGATTTCATCAATCTCTTCCTTCTTGAGACCTGAGGCTTCTAGTGCTCGCTTGGTAATTTCGATAGACTTATCAACAAACTCATGAGCTAGCTCTTCGAGCTTAGCGCGAGTTAGTTTGATGAGAAGGTGCTTTGGACCGTTAGCATCAGATGAAATAAACGGTATGTTGATTTCAGTTTCAGTAGTCGTTGATAGTTCGTGCTTAGCCTTTTCAGCTGCTTCGTCTAGGCGCTGTAGGGCTAGCTTGTCCTTGCCGAGGTCGATACCTTCAGACTTCTTAAATTCATCAATGAGGAAACGTACAATACCTTGGTCGATATCACGTCCTCCCATGTGAGCATCTCCGTCTGATGATTGAACTTCAATAACATCGTCTCCCACCTCTAGGACTGAAACGTCAAAGGTTCCACCTCCGAAGTCGTAGACAACAATCTTCTCATCCTTCTTTTTATTAAAACCGTAAGCGAGAGCGGCAGCGGTTGGTTCGTTAATGATGCGCTTTACATCAAGTCCAGCAATACGTCCGGCGTCTTGAGTGGCCTTTCGTTGTGAGTCGTTGAAGTAAGCTGGTACAGTAATAACTGCCTCAGTGATTTTCTCACCAAGCTTGGCTTCTGCGTCTGCCTTGAGCTTTGAGAGAATCATCGCTGAAACTTCTTCAGGACGGTATTCTTTGTCTCCCATCACTACTACCGCTCCGCCGTCTGCACCCTTCTTCACTTCATACGGCACAATCGCTTTGTCCTTCTGGACCGCTTCTTCCTCATAGGTGTGACCCATGAAGCGCTTGATGCCGTAGATGGTGTTGGTCGGGTTGGTTACCGCTTGGCGCTTGGCGATTTGGCCAGCGAGGCGCTCACCGGTCTTTGAGATAGCAACGATAGACGGAGTGGTACGGTTGCCTTCTGTGTTTTCGATAATAGTTGGTTCACCAGCCTCAATAATAGCCATTGCTGAGTTGGTTGTTCCAAGGTCAATTCCTAAAATTTTAGCCATATGCTTCTATTCGTTAAGTACTAAGAGATTAAATTACTTTTCAAAGGTTCCAATGATAACTCGAGCGGGACGAATGATTTCGGTGGTATTGTCTGTCTTCTTTAATTCGTAACCCATCTGAATCACAGCCATTACCATATGATCTTCTTTTTCGTCGGTGACTGGGATGGTCGAGAGTGCTTCGTGCTGGTGCGGATTGAAGGTGGTGTGTATTGGATTAATTACCGATACTTGATTGCTAGATAGAATGTTTTGGAGTTGTGAGTAGATACCCTCAATTCCCTTCCGCCAGTTCTCATCTGCCTTTTCCCATACTTCTTTGTTACTCATGGCCACCTGGAAACTATCGCAAAGTGGAATCAAGTCCTCGATGTGTGAGATAGTCCCTCGTTCGCGGTCTCGCTTTCGTTCTTCCTCCAGTCGTCTTTTGGCATTAAGGAAGTCTGCTTTAGTACGCTGTGATTCTTCTAAAATTTCTCGTTTTTCTGCCTCGCAAACCTTTAGTTTGTCGCGCAGGGTGTTGTTAAATCCGTTTTGTTTTTCCTCTAATTCTTCAAGCTCAGGTTCGTGTATTTCAGTGTCTTCGCTGGTGAGTTCTACGTCATCCTGAGTTGTTTCTTTATGTTTTTTGTTCACCATGCCTGCATTATAAATTCGAAAAAGGTTCTTGTCAAAAGTATCAAGTTCTACTGAATAATTATCTTATTCAAATAAGAGTAACCAACTTTTATGTATCACGTGTGATACATAAAAGTTGGTTAATTAGCATTAACAATATTTGAACAAAGAAAAAGCTCGCATGTCTATGCGAGCTGCCTGGCTACAGGCTTTTGTTTATTCGAGAACCAGAGTCTCCTCTGTTTCTGGGCCGAGGGCGGTGGTCTTAAGCGAGAGCGAGTTCGTGTTTCATGTTGCTGTATCCTTCGGATGCGGCGTTATGGGCCACTCGTATCACTACGAGTGGGACGAAGGGTTGCCTTTGACCACTTCGCGTGGTCAGGCGAAGGCCACCGACGCAGCGATGACCTGCTGCTGGCCGAACTGGGCCGGATGCTGCTTCGTGATGCCTTCGGGACGGCACTTGATGCCGCCGGAGCCGCCACCATGGTCGATGTCGCTGCAACCGCCGCCGATGTGGATCGGACGCTTGTCGGCCAGGCTCACCGGGTTCAGGTCCTCGCGGCCGCTGATCTTCTTGATGTAGCGCGGCTTCTTGTCGGCCTGGATGTGCACCGGCTTGCGGTCGTCGGCCAGCATGGACTGCGTGCCCGCCTTCATTTCCTTGGTGATGATGGGCTTCAACCAGCCGGCCGCTTCGGCCAGCGTTTCCGTGGACTTGGCATGTGCAGTCGCCTGCAACACCGCCAGCGAGATGAGGGAACGTTTCATCGGTATTCTCCTTCAGTACTGGAACAAAGATGAGGTGACGGTGAAGTCGCCTAGCTTGCGAGCCCTTCCCTCCCTTGCGGGTGAAGTTCTCAAATTTGATAGTATCACACATTTTAAAAAACAAAACTCCCCAGAGGGAGTTTTGTTGAATACCCTTACACCTTAGTGTGAGTTCAAACTAAACTATGAAATATGGTTCTGTCATCAAAGCGGTAAAGATTGGAGGCATATAGCTGCCGATTACGTACAATAAAACACCTGTCACAAGTGACAGGTGTTT
>MFLT01000008.1:287675-299145 GCA_001781415.1 Candidatus Kaiserbacteria bacterium RIFCSPLOWO2_01_FULL_45_25 | reverse complement strand
ACACTCTGGCTTTGAATCACCAAAAAGCAAAAATCAAAAGATTACCATCTCACTATCACCAGCTGATTTAAAAAAGGAGGGACCGCTCTTTGACCTGCCAATTGCTGTCGCCTATTTATCAGCCGCTGGCGAAGTAACGGTGCCAGAAAATGTACTATTGGTTGGGGAGCTAGGTTTAGACGGTAGTGTACGTTCAGTACGAGGGGTACTAAACATGGTCATGGCCGCCAAAGAAAATGGCTATAAAGAAATAATTATTCCAGCTGATAACGCTACCGAAGCCGCCTTAATTGATGGCATCACTATTTATCCGGCCAAGAATTTACAATCTGTTTTATCTCATTTAGATAACAGTCGACCAGACCACACCAAACTCACTCCTCAACCACTGACAGTAGTTGAGGAAAATATTTGGAGTGATAGCTCTGTGGTGCTCGAAGATATTAAGGGTCAAGAAAGTGCCAAACGAGCACTCACTATTGCTGCCGCCGGCCGTCACAACATATTACTCGTTGGACCACCCGGCACCGGAAAGACTATGCTAGCTCGCGCCTTTCAAGGACTACTTCCTCCGCTCGGACGAGAGGACATGCTGGCGGTCACAGCCATCTATTCACTTTGTGGTTACACCTCCGAAATCACCAGCACACCGCCGTTTCGTACTCCACATCACACCGCGTCGCACACAGCCCTAGTTGGTGGTGGCGCCCACCCCAAACCAGGAGAAGTGACCCTTGCTCATAAAGGGGTGCTATTCATGGATGAGTTTCCAGAGTTTGACAGGCGTTCACTAGATGCACTGCGCCAACCACTGGAAGACAGGGTGGTGAGTATCTCGCGCATCCAAGGCACTGCGCTTTTTCCAGCTGATTTTATCTTGGTGGCCGCCATGAATCCCTATCGCGGAGCAGAAGACGGTACCGTTAACTTGGCTAGAGCCATGCAGGAAACCTACAAAGGCAAGATCTCCGGTCCAATTCTAGACCGAATTGATTTATGGATTGAAGTGCCACACATTGATTATGAAACTCTCGCCAACCTCAAACGAGCTGAGGGCGAAACTAATCGCGCCAGAACGGCCATCATGAAGGCCAGAACTACCCAGGCCACACGTTTTCGTGAGCGAGGAATTGCCACCAACGCTGAAATGACAAGTCGAGATATTGATCACACCATTACCCTCAGCCCCGCAGTGTCTGATTTATTAAAACTATCATCAGCCAAACTCAATCTCTCACCACGTAGTTACCACCGACTTATCAAAGTTTCCCGCACCATTGCCGATCTAGATGAAAGTGCTGAAATAGAAACCAAGCACGTACTAGAGGCACTACAGTATCGCATCCAAAATTAAAAGACTCGCACTTACAGTGCGAGTCTTTTAATTTATGTAAGCTACTTAGAATGGATTACTTGCCCCGCGCACTTCGAAGTGGAGATGAGTGCCAGTTGAGCGGCCAGTGTTACCCATCGCCCCAATGACCTCTCCCTGACTGACGTACGCTCCAACTCCAACATGGTTTTGTGAAAGGTGAGCATAGAGAGTTTGGGCACCATTTGAGTGTTTAACTACAATATATTGTCCGTATCCACCATTCCAGCCTGAACTCTTTGAAACAATAACCTCTCCACCAGCGGCCGCTCTGATTGATGTTCCAGCTCCCGAAGCTAAGTCGATAGCGTTATAACCATGGATACCCTGGGTCTTAATAGCACCTGGTACAGGATGAGAAAGCCAACCACCACCCGAGACTGAGGTTGAACCTGAGGTACGAACTGGTTGAGCAGACACAGCAGGCGCAGTATGGATAGCTCCACCAGGAATCACAATAATAGAACCTACCACCAGGCCACTCTCGGCATCAAGTTCATTGTATGAAATAATTTCTTCCGCATCGCCGTCATACTTCTTGGCTAGTGAGTTAATAGTGTCTCCCTTCACAACCGTGTGACGCACACCAGCAATCGGCAAAATAATTAGAGTTTGGCCTTCGCGGATACTGGTAGCTCGCGGCAGGTCGTTGGCCCAAAGGATAGTGTTAGTAGTCACACCATACATCTCAGCGATGTGTGATAGGGTATCACCACTACGAACGGTGTATACACTAATCTCGCCAGAAGAGGCCTTGGTACTAGCAATTACATCCGCGCCAACTGGGCCAGAAGATACAAGAGTATCTTCGTTTACTAACACCTCAGCACCGCCAAGTGCACCTTGAGGATTAGGATTTTGTCCCGCCGATAAAATTGAAATATCGATAGCAGAATTACTATTATTAATATTTGAAAGGGTAGTGTCTTTAGCTTCTGCAGTATCAGCCCCGCCAAAAATCCCAGCTTGCACCGAGATTGGAATAATAATAATGAGCAACACTGCGAGATATTCTAGAAAAGCTCTCTGCGGAGAAATAGTGTCGGCCTGATATGTCATCTGACTGGATACGTTTGAATGTACACTGGAATCAGAATCTTCTGCTGTGGGTTTTATACGAAGTTTTTTATGGACTCGCCGCTCCTGCAACCGCTACGGAAAATTTCGGAAATAAAAAGAGGTCTGTAGTAACCCCTCACACCTGCCCAAATACAAGGCATGGGCAAATGATTTTTTGCAGGCGTACTTAACGTACGACGGAGAAAAATCATGGGTGCCCATAACGCTGTAGTTGGGAGGCGTAAGGGGTTACGTCTTGCGACTCTCTAGTGAACTCTCTACCTTTTTTGGTATACAGCAATTCTACTAAACCCACCCTTAAGCGCAATTGACGAATACACATTTGTACTGGAAAGGAAAAATGGTAGTTTTAAACCTTATTTGAGGCCGAAAAATAGGTATTGACATTACAGTTAAAATGCTTTGTGGTTTGGACCCAGGTCAGAAACAGGTAGTTTAAACGGACATGGTATAGTGTTCTCCAATACATATATATGATCACGTTCCCATACCTTGAAAGTTTAAACAGTAAACAGCGCGACGCAGTTATCCATACTGAGGGACCACTCCTAGTATTGGCCGGTGCCGGATCTGGAAAAACCCGTGTAATTACTCATCGGATTGTCCATATCATTCACCATGGCACCGCCCCATACAATATTCTGGCTGTCACTTTTACTAACAAAGCCGCCAAAGAAATGCGCGAGCGAGTAGAGGCGTTAATTAAAAAGTACCCTCCGAGTGAACGAGCCGCCATAGACTCACTGCCGGTTGTGACGACTTTTCACGCCCTTGGGGTGCGGATTTTGCGAGAGTTCCACGAACAGCTTGGTCTGCCTCGGCACTTTACGATTTACGACCGAGCTGACACTTTGCGCGCCGTAAAGTCAGCGGTTGAAAAGGCTGGCTATAGCCCTAAAGAATTTGAACCGAAGAAAATCCTAAGTAAAATCTCCCGAGCTAAAGGTGACGCTATTACGGCTCCTGAGTACAAACTATCTGCCAGTTCTTTTCCTGATCAAGTGGCGGCCAATGTCTGGGAGCACTATGAAACTATTCTGCATGCTGAGCACGCCCTAGATTTTGACGACCTGCTCATTCGAACTCTAGGTCTACTTAAAAATAATCCGGTGGTGCGCGAGACTTTGCAAAAACGTTTTAAGTACATCCATGTTGATGAGTACCAAGACACCAACGCCGTGCAGTTTTCTATAGCCAAAATTTTGGCTGGTGAAAAAGCCAACGTCTGTGTGGTGGGGGACATCGACCAAAACATCTACTCATGGCGCGGCGCTGATATCAAAAACGTTTTGCAGTTTGAACGAGAATTTCCTGGTGCCCAAACTATTTTGCTTGAAGAGAATTATCGCTCAACAAAAACCATCATCGCCGCTTCAAACGAAATCATTGAGAAAAATAAAAATCGTGTCGCTAAAGAAGTATTTACCAGCAATGAAGAAGGGGAGAAGATTACTCTTTACGCTGCCATGACTGGGCAAGATGAAGCTGAGTACATTGCCTTAACTGCTAAATCACTAATTGAAGGCGGTGCCAACCCAACTGATATTGCCGTCTTATATCGCACCAATTTCCAATCACGAGTACTGGAGGAAGCTTTCCTAAATTACCAAGTAGCCTACCAACTTCTTGGTACCAAGTTCTATGAACGCAAGGAAATTAAGGACGTATTGTCTTACCTGCGTTTAGCTCTAAACCCTGGTAGTAACGCTGATTTGGTGCGGGTAATTAACGAACCACCACGCGGCATCGGTAAGGTCACTATGCTCAAAGTGGTTGAAGGAAATCGCTCTGAACTCAAGGGAGCAACCCTTGAGAAAGTTGAACGTTTTGACCAAATGATGATGGACATTGCTGACGAAGCTCGCACCAAACCATTATCTGAAACTCTTAAATTTATTATTAAACGGACTGGTATTGAAGTTGAACTAAAGAAAAGTGGCACCGAAGAAGACTTGTCGCGTCTTGAGAACCTACAAGAACTCGTAACACTTGGACGTCGATACGACGATATGTCACCAGAAGCAGCCGTCGAAGCTCTCATCGAAACAGCGGCACTACAAAGTGACCAAGACGAACTAAAAGACAAAGAAGAACAAGACGCTGTGCGCCTCATGACCATTCACTCCGCTAAAGGGCTTGAGTTTCCATACGTATTTATTAGTGGACTGGAAGAAGGACTGTTCCCACACGAACGTCTCGATGATACCGGTATTGATCACGAAGAGGAGCGACGCCTGTTTTATGTAGCCATTACTAGAGCAGCCAAAAAACTATTTTTGACGTACGCCCACCTTCGTACCATATATGGTAGCCAACGAGTGAATCTCCCTTCGTCATTCTTAAATGACATTAGTACCAAATACATCGAGGGAGGAAATCCGAACGACCGTGGCGGCACCTCTGGCTACGAGGCAACTGTCTGGCTCGATTAGACTTCTTTCAAAAGTGAGCAGAGGTGTACTGGTTGGAAAAATTTTTCGACCGAGCCGTATATAGACATACGGCGAGAGAGACAAAATTGTGAAACCAGTTTAGATATGACACTTTTGGAAGAAGTCTATTAGGCCTTGCTCTTTTAGAGTTAGGTCGGTATGCTCGAAGTTATGACTAAACACTACGGGAAACTAAGAGGGAAGCCCGTCGACACAGAAGGCGAAACACCAGAAAAATTCGCTCATAAACGCTCTTTGGGGCAAAACTTTCTAACTAGCGACATTGTGCCTGGTTGGATGGCGACCGCAGCTGAAGTTGGGGCAGGGGACCTGGTTCTTGAAATTGGACCAGGCACCGGGATGTTGACCCGGGCTCTTTTGGCTACTGGAGCGCGTGTTATCGCGGTTGAAGCTGATATCAGAGCCATTGAATCACTACAAAGTACCTTTGCTGAGCAGATTAAAAGTGGTCAATTAACCATTCATCATGGCGATGCTAGGGAAATTACTCCTCACCATCTTGGTCTAGCCGACCATGGTTTTAAGGTAGTGGCCAATATTCCCTATTATTTATCGGGGTTTTTGCTTCGTTCGCTCTTGGAGACAGACATACAGCCTACTACTTTGACCTTTTTGATCCAAAAAGAGCTGGCTGTACGTATTGCTCGCGCCAAAAAAGAATCTTTGTTATCACTCTCAGTAAAAGCTTTCGGTGAGCCAGTTTACAGCAAAACTGTAGGTCGAGGGCATTTTCACCCCATTCCTAATGTTGATTCGGCAATTTTAACCATAAAAAACATCAATCGTGACCACTTTAATCAAGTAGACACGGCGCTTTTCTTTGAAATTCTCCATCTTGGTCTGGGCAAGAAGAGAAAACAACTGCTGGCTAACCTAACCGAAAAATTCAAGCGTGATGATTTAGAAAAAGTATTTACTAAACTTGACCTATCGCTAACTATTCGCGGGGAGGATGTCTCACTCAACACCTGGCTATTGTTAACCAAAAATCTATCCACACTGTAATCCACAGTTGTCTCACACTTAGTACACGACTCATACACAGATATATACACAGGCAGGGAAGGACTCTCTGTTTAACTGCTATAATAAATGAATGGATGACCAATCTAAAAATAGAGTCATTGGCGCTTTTGCCGTAGGCTTTGCTATCGTTGCCGGTGCATATACCATTAGTTCTTTCACTAAACCCACCCTCTCAGTACCGACTCCGAGTGTGGCGACAGTGGCCGCTGCTCCAACTCGAGTAGCTATTTCAGTACAAGACACCAACAGTGATGGTATTGAAGACTGGCGTGAGACGTTTATTACGCCTTCACAAACCATTCGTAAGGTCACTAGTACCACCACCCCTTTTGTCCCAGAGACAATAACCGAACAATTTGGAGTTAACTTTTTTCAAGATATCGTTCGAATGAAGGGGTATGACGGAATTGGCCGTACAAAAGAACAAGTTTTGAGTGATTCAATTAATGACCTAACCGCCCTAGCCAAAGACAAGATAATTGACGTTAGAAGTATTGAAGTAGGCACTGATTCATCAGGTCAGGCAGTACGTACTTACACCAACGCCCACGCTGACATTATCCTCACCTACGGCAAGACTGGGACTCGTCCTGAGCTTGAAGTGCTTGACGAACTCCTAAAAACCAACAACCCCGAGGCTGCGGAAGAGTTAGGTATTATCGCAACTGCCTACAAAAACATGTCTGAACAAGTCCAGACATTAGTAGTTCCACCACAGTTAGCCAAGATGCACCTAGACCTCATCAACGTCTATCAAGCGTTGTATTTTGATATTTTAGCGATGCAGGGCGCTATTACTGATCCGATGGTCAGTCTGGTTCGCTTGCAACGTTATGAAGACGATGCGGCTGGACTGGTGTATGCCATGGAAAACATGTACCAGGCAGTTTTACCGTACGCTAAAGAATTTCAACGTAACGATTCGGCTTTATTATTCGTGGATTATAGTGGTTCTAACTAATAGGTAACAGACATTTTATGAATTCTTTTCACAATATCGTACAGAAAATCACAACCGGGCTAATTCTCCTGATTGTAGCCTTTGTTACCACCTATACTCCACAACCTTTCAATGAGATAAAGAAGGCCCACGCCCTGGCTTCTGGTAGTGTGGTCTCAGTGCCAATCAGTGACGCCAACTCTACAGTTACCTCTGCCACCACTGGTTCAACCGCTGCCTCAACTGGTGTTTCGGCTGGATTACAGACCACCCTTAATTATAAAGAGCTAACCCTCGACGGTTTGATGTGGGCCATGGCTAAACAGACTCTTTCCAACATGGTTTCAAGTATCATTAATTGGATTAACACTGGGTTTGAAGGTAGCCCTGCTTTCGTTCAAGACCTAGATAGATTCCTACTCAACACCGCTGACGAGACACTGGGACTATTCCTAGAGCAAATGGCTGACCTGTCCTTCTTATGTGATCCATTTAGACTTGATGTTCGAATTGCCCTCGCTACTGTCAAATCAACTCGTACTGCTCCTAGTTGTACTCTTTCAGGTGCCCTTGAAAACATCGAGAGCTTTATGGCAGGGAACTTTGGCGATGGTGGCTGGGATGCTTGGTTAAAGATCACCACCAAGCCAGAGACCTACACCGCTTACGGACAATACTTAACTTCAGCACGTTTAGCTGATGCAAAAATTGAGCAGGCCAAAAAACGTGAATCGACATTGTTGAATTACGGTAGTGGTTTCTTATCAAGTCGAATTTGTGAGGCGATAGGCGGCCAAGGCACTATGAAAAACTGTGTTATCTCAACCCCTGGAAAGGCCATTCAAGAAGCCCTTAGCTTCCAACTAGAAGTCGGCGGGCATGTACTAATCGAAGCTGATGAAATTCAAGAAATCCTTGCCGCACTATTTAGTCAACTTACCAAAACCGCTATCACTGGTGCCGCTGGATTACTTGGTCTATCTGGTGGAACTGGACAGACCTATGAAGGCTATGCGTCCGGCTCATACTTAGGTGACGTGGCCTTAGAAAACACCATTGACCAAGAAGAGTTCGTTATGGACATGGAAGACGCCTTAGCTACTGAACGACGGTATCGTGAAGAAGCAAGAGCTGCTTATCCGTTACTTCTAGAATTTGCAGCTACCAGCAGTCCAGCTCACCCACTTCGTAAAGCGGCGGCTCTGGATGAAGCTGATAACATTCTTCGCTTACTCCCAGTTCTTGTTGAGAACATTGCAGCACTGGAAGACCTGCTGGCTCGCCAAGCTCGTCTACCAGACCCAGCTGGGGATACTGAAATTACTCGTCGTGAGCGCCAAGCTATTGCTCAAGAATACGCTAGACTCGAGCTACATAGTGATGCCATTGTCGATGCCCAAATTAATAACTGGAAGCGATATACTAGAGAGGTACCAATCGAACCAGACCCAGAAGCTCGCCGCCGTGCCGATGAAGCCCAAGCCACCCTAGACGCTATTGAAGCCAACACCGCCAACGATTAAAGAGACCAGTCCAATCCCGTTACATTGTTATGAACAAACTCTACAAAACCAGCCTACTACACAACACTCTCATTGCAGCAGTCTTGGTGGTTTTGTTTGTACCTCACTTAGCTTTAGCTCAAGCCACTTTCTTGCAAGAAACCCTCTGGAGCGTTATCAACGCCGTCTTTGGTTTCTTCGCTTGGATTGGGGGACAAACACTCAATTACGCTGTAACTCACTATGTAGTTGGTTTTGGACACAACTTCCTTGAATCTGGTACTGGGTATTCCGTTAATATCCTTTGGACTGTAGTCCGAGATGTCTTTAACCTTACCTTTATCTTTGGTTTGGTATACATCGGACTCAAGATGATTCTTAGAAGTGATGACTCTCAAGCCCGCAGCATGCTAATTTCACTGATACTAGCTGCTCTCTTGGTAAACTTCAGTCTTTTCATCACTAAGTTTGTAATTGATTTCTCAAATATTGCAGCGGCTCAAATCGCAGCGGCTTTTCCAATCCAAAATGGTACCCATTCCGTTTCTTCATCATTCATGAATATTCTTGGATTTAATGACCTATTCAGCCCAGGATCTGATTTGAATGATATTGCTGGAAGCTCTGTTGGCTATACCTACATCTTTAGCACGATGTTCCTATACATCATCCTGGCTTTTGTATTTATGGCTGGAGGCATCATGCTGATTATTCGCTACATTGTGCTTATCATCTACATGATTCTGTCACCAGTTATGTTCTTGGGCTGGGTATTCCCAGGCATGGCTTCGGTCTCACATGACTACTGGAAGAAATTTATGAGTCGAGCCTTTTTTGCACCAGCGTACCTACTCATGCTGTACTTTGCCAACCAAGTTCTGGTCAGTATGCAAGGAGCAAATGGAATGAATACTGGTAGTTATGGCGCTGTATTTTCTGGACAAACCAGTACAGTGGGGAACAACTTTGGAGCAGTAATTCCATTCTTCTTTATGACAGCTGCTTTTCTCGTTGCTTCACTAGTGGTCGCCCAAAAGATGGGAGCACACGGGGCCGACAGTGCCGTCTCTATGGGTCGACAAGCGGCAGGTAGATTTAGCAGTCGAACCAAAAAGATTGTGGGTGGTGGCACTGCTGGCGCTGCCGCTATTGCTCTACAACGTTCAGTTGGGTATGGGGCACAACGTTATGCTAATACTGATGGTGCCAAACAACGGGCTGCTAACAGCATGATTGGAGCAGGAATACTTAAGGCCTCTCGAGCAGTTGGTAACACTTCCTTTGATGTACGCCAAGTTGGAGACCTTGGTAAGAATCTTGGTGTTGGAACTGGCACTAAGGGTGGCTACCAATCACGAATTGATGCAAAGGCAAAAGCGGATGCAGAATTTGCCAAGTCACTTGGTGAGACCAAAGTGGAGAAAAATGAAAAGGGGCAATATACCGATACTAAAGTGGAGAAGAAGGTCAATAAAATTATTGAGGAAATGCGGGCTAATCCAAACTCTAAACTATTCAAAGAAACTACTGAACTTAACGCCGCTGCTGTTGCTAAACAAAAAGCTAAAGACGCACTTGATGGAGTTGATAGAAATAACATTACTGAAGAAGGTCTTGCTAAATTAGAGTCTGACTTGAAAAAAGCCGAAAATAGCATTGAAAAGAAAAAAGCCGATTTGCTAAGAGCTCAAAGCGAAGCTTTGGAATCTGCTGAAGCATCGGTAACTTATGAGAAACAGTTGGCCTTTATCAAACGTCGAGAAAGTGAAGCCAACTTCATGACCTCACGTATTACAAATATTGCGGGTACGGGTGCAGGAATGTATGGAGCTGGAACCGCTGCAGGAATGGTTGGAGCTGGGGTATTGGTTTCCGGAGCTTCTGTGCTTGGTGGTGGTATGATTGCCGCTCCAATTGCTCATTCTTTTGGAACACAAAGTCGCGAATCAGTTGGCAACTTACGTAAAACTTACGGTGTTGATGGTACTGCCGCCATAAAAGACAAATCAAAGAAAGAAAACTTACGTATCTTGGCTGAACAAATGAAGGACGCTGGGATAGGAGCTGAACAAAAGGAAGATAAATAAAACCTATGTCTACCATTGATTTACAACAAAGACTTGAGCAACTGCCAGAATTATACAGAGAGTATGTGCTTTCTAATTTACCTAGAGTTGTAACAGACACCTTCAGTGAATATCACGAACTTGATGAGAACAAAACACTGGCTTTAGAAAATGGTTTTGCTCTCTATCTCTTATTCTTTCTTACTAGAAATGAGTTTATTGAGTTTATAGTCGCTGAATGTGCAATTGAAAAGGGAACGGCTGGAGTACTAGTCTCTGCAATGCACACCGCTCTTCCTGATGACATAAGAAAACTTCATGAAGACATTAGTGCTATGGCCTTTGAAGAAACTCCAGCTCGAGTCACACCTCCATCTTTGTCAATACAGGAAGACTTAGCAGAAATTGAAAAGTCTCTCCACCAAATCAATCCCGTACGTACTATGGCCAGCGACGGCAAACAGATTGGCTATAGCAGTACTACCGAGGATACGTACACAAGTAGTCAATCTAATATCATTGACGAAAATAAATAAGGATTACAAAAACCTCCCATCGGAGGTTTTTGCTTGGGGACAAGTTTCCTTCATTTTCTGTCTTGTGCTAAGGCGAAGCGTGTATAATAGAAACATGCGATTTGAAGTTCCACAATTTATTGAGATTGAAGACAAAATCTTTGGTCCACTTACCTGGCGTCAGTTCCTCTACCTCGGTGGTGGGGTAGGGATGGGAGTGGTGTTATTTTTTACGACACCGTTTATCATCTTTGTTATCTTTGGTTTACCACTAGCTCTACTGGCTGGCGCTTTGGCTTTTTATCCAGTCAATAACCGTCCGTTTTCATTCTTTCTTGAAGCCATCATCGGTTACTTGGGTGGGACCAAACTTTACCTCTGGAAGCAAAAACAAGATCAAGTTCACAAGTATAATTTCACCCCTTCCCAAATCCCAGACGCACCGCTACCCAACACCACTACCCAAAATACCCCAAAGAACATTGCTTCTTTGGCTCGTCGCCTAGAATTAGAAGC
>MFLT01000008.1:249035-287659 GCA_001781415.1 Candidatus Kaiserbacteria bacterium RIFCSPLOWO2_01_FULL_45_25 | reverse complement strand
ATTAGAAGCTTTACAAAAAAAAGAATAGTATGCCAAAAGCCACTCCTTCATCACAAGATTTTGTTGCCATCAAAGATATCAAAGATGGTGTCGTTATCCTCAAAAGCGGACAAATGTGTTCGGTACTTTTGGCTTCTTCAATTAACTTTGCTCTCAAGTCTGGTGATGAACAACAAGCTATTTTGCATCACTTTCAAAGCTTCTTGAACACTCTAGATTTCTCACTACAAATCTACGTGCAATCACGACGTCTAAACATAGAACCGTACCTAGCCCTACTGGCTACTCGCGAAAGCCTGCAAGACAATGACTTAATGCGTATTCAACTACGCGAGTATATGGACTTTATCCGCACCTTTACTTCCGAAGTTGATGTGATGAGTAAAAGTTTCTTTGTAGTGGTACCTTACACCCCAGCTGCCATAAACATCAGCAAAGGAATTACTTCGTTCTTCTCACCAGGCCAACAAGCCACTCCTGCCGATAGGCAGTTTGAGGAGCACCGTATCCAACTAGAACAACGGGTATCAGTGGTCGAACAAGGTCTATCTCGAATTGGTGTGCGCACTATCCCTTTGAAGTCTGAAGATTTGGTTGAGCTGTACTACCATATTTATAATCCAACTGATCCAACTGGGGCGGCTCCAGTATTTAACACCTAAGTATCTATTTATGGCACTTTTTGATTTTCTACAACCAAAAAACAACCAGACGCCAGAGGGCGCACCATCTGTTAGTGATCAGCTACTGACACTAACTGATGTTATTGCTCCTTCAGCCATCAATATTGGACCGCGCAGTATCAACATCAGTGGTATGAGTGCTCGGGTGTATTACGCTGTGGCCTACCCTCGCTACCTTACTGAAGGTTGGATGGAACCAATTCTCAACCTTGAGAAAGAGCTAGATATTTCAATTGTTATTCACCCTATTGATACTTCTGAAACTTTAAAGAAGTTCCAGAAGAAAGTAGCGGAGGTACAAAGCCAAATAAACATCAAAGCCGAGAAGGGAGAAGTGCGCGACCCACAACTAGAAGCTGCTTACCGCAACCTTGAAGAGCTCCGCGACAAGCTACAACAGTCTGAAGAGAAACTATTTGATGTTGGACTATACATCACCATCTATGGTGAAAATGACGCCGCTCTCAACAAAGCCGAGAACGACATTAAGGGAATTCTCGATGCTCGCCTCGTCTACATTAAGCCGGCCCTCTTCCAGCAAGAGCAGGGTATACAAAGCACTTTACCACTCGCGACTGATGAGCTCTTGGTACATAGTAAATTTAACTCTTCTCCACTTTCTAGCTTCTTCCCGTTCACTTCTTTTGACCTCACCTCAGATACTGGTGTTCTCTATGGCGTTAACCGCCACAATTCATCTTTGGTGCTCTTTGATAGATTTTCTCTTACCAACTACAACTCGGTAACCTTTGCTACTTCTGGAGCCGGTAAGTCATACGCTCTAAAGCTCGAGATTTTGCGCTCACTAATGTTTGGAACTGAAGTGATTGTGCTTGACCCAGAACGAGAATACGAATATCTAGCTGAAGCCACCGGTGGAAGATTCTTTAATATTTCACTTTCTTCTGATCACCACATTAATCCGTTTGACCTCCCACCACCACTTCCAGACGAAAATCCCCGCGACATTCTTCGTAGTCACATTATTGAACTAATTGGTCTTTTCCGTTTAATGCTTGGGGGACTCAGTCCAGAAGAAGAGACAGTACTAGACCTCGCCATTCAAGAAACTTACGCTTTGAAGGACATTACCGGTGATTCAGATTTTGGTAGCCAAGAACCGCCACTTCTCTCAGACTTTGAGATGGTGCTAGCTGGTATGGACGGTAGTGCCTCACTCATTACCAGACTACAAAAGTACACTTCTGGTACTTGGTCTGGTTTTATGAATCAACCAACCAACGTTGATATTAACCAAAAATTTGTGGTGTTCTCGCTACGAGACATGGAAGATGAGCTCAAAACCATTGCCATGTACATCATCACAAACTTTATCTGGGGGTCAGTGCGAAGACGAATGGTTAAGCGCCTCTTAGTTATCGACGAGGCTTGGTGGATGATGAAATCTGAAGATACCGCTTCATTCCTCTTTAGTATGGCTAAGCGAGGAAGAAAGTATTACCTCGGTATTGCTACTATTACCCAAGACGTGGATGACTTTTTGCGTTCTCCATATGGTGTACCGATGATTACCAACTCATCAATGCAGTTTTTGATGAAACAATCACCAACCGCTATTGATAACATTCAAAAAACCTTTAACTTAACTGATGAGGAGAAGTTCCTACTTCTAGAATCAAACGTGGGGGAGGGGATATTCTTCGTCGGAATGAAACATGTGGCCATTAGAATTCTTGGCTCATATACTGAAAACCAAATTATCACCTCCGACCCAGCCCAACTCCTACAAATCAAAAAAGCCCGTGAGGAATACCAGAGTTCACGCATGTAGTATACTTATGCGTATATGGCGCTCCCGCAAAGAAAACCTGCCCAAGGGCAATCTCCAAATACCTACCAATACCAGGTTCGTAATACCAAAAAAGTAGAACGACCAGGCCTAAACACCGACTTTCAGTATTTAAATAATGAGGAATTTTCTGATGCCAACGCTGATCCAAGACTACTAAGTTCACAAAATCCAACCAGGCGGACCCAAGCAGAGCGAGCAGCGCAGCCGGCAGTCAATGAGCCAGAGTACCATAAACCGGAGCAGTCAGAGTCAGCCAAAAACCAGATTGCATCGTCGCTCCGCAAGAAGTTATTTTCGAAGCGAACTGTCAATAAGGCTATAAAATACGCCAGGTCTACAACAGTTAGTGGTTCTATTGTAGCTTGGGGAATGACTTTATGGACGATACAGGTGATGTTTGCGTTAATGAGTATAGTTTTTCTTGGGGTTTTAGGAATTGGCGACGCCGCTGTTAGTAGTAGTTGGATTACCAGCGCTATGGGATGGGCAGTTGAACGAGCGGTTGAAGGAGGCGCTTGGTTAATATCTGGTACAGCAATTAGTGTTAGCGACATAGGGGCAGGTGCTTTTATATTGTGTTATATGATTGCTTTTGCTATTGGTTTTGTCACTTTGTGTGCAGCCAGCATCCAATATATGATGTCTTTAATACAGCCACTGTCTGGAGAAAATTCTGGTACAAAATATGTGACATTTTTGTTGGCTCTAATTGGCTACGCCACCCCACTTCTGAACCTATTTCCTTGGTTTTTGGTCTTCGTGGCGGTGGTTTGGAAATACCCAAAATAACCACCCTAAGCAGTAATTATGAAATTAAATTTGTTATGATTACTGTATGAAGCACCTACTAGTCAGTATTTTTATATTCCTGTTTTTACCAATTTCTGTCACCTACGCCCAAATTGGTACCAGTATTACCGAACCTGGAATATCAATCAAAACCACTCCCGCTTACCCAGAACCAAACACTTCCTTTACTTCCTCATTGGATGACTATTCTTCAATTGATCGAGTAACTAACATCACTTGGCGAGTGGATGGGGAAGTACTGACTGAAGCAGCCAATCTACGAACCATCAACCTACGCTCTAAAGACGGTGGGCAGCCAACTATCATCGAGGCGGTTGTGACTTTTAGTACTGGCCGCACCCAAATCATCAAACAAACTGTCACTCCGCGGTATTTAGATATTATTGTTGAAGCCCAAACCAAAACCCCATATTTTTATCTTGGGCGGTCAGTCCCAAGTGTCGGCAGTGCCGTAAATCTAACGGCGGTTTTGAGTAACAGTGCTGTTGATTCTAATAATCTCCTCTACACATGGCGCATGAACAACACCGTAATTGGCGGTGGAGCCCAACGTGGCAAAAACAAAACCTCTATCACCACCCCACCAGGAAGTGAATTCTTGATCGGACTTGAGGTTAGTACTTTAACTGGTGAAATCTTAGCTCGTCGTACTGTCTCAATACCATCAGTCTCACCAAGTCTACATTTTTATGAAAAGAGTTCTCTTTACGGACTAAGTAATCGTTCTGTTACTTCACTTAACTTAACTGGTGATAGTGTCACTATGCAGGCTGAGCCATTCAACCTCGACATAGAAACTTACAATAACCCTGATTTGGTTGAATGGAAGATCAACAACGTTGTAGTACAAAATCCAAATACTAACCCATACGAAATAACCTTAACTGCCGAAAACCAAACTTTTTCAGCTTCAACAATTGATTTTCACGTCCGTGATTTGAATTCATTACTACAAGGAGTGCGTGGTCAGTTTAAATTAAACTTCTAGTACTATGAATAAAAAATTCTTTATTATTGGTGGTCTAGCAGTAATCCTACTACTCTTAGGAGTTTGGGTATATTTACTGGTCTACGGTGCACCCGCAACCACTGATGATATTTTTGCCAATCTTGGCACTGAAGGGGAGGTGACAGAAGGTGACATCGTCGTCCCACCAGTTGTGATTGAGGAATCCCCAGTAGTAAATGTGGATGCAGGACGTCTTCGCCAACTCACCACTGGCCCAGTCGCCGGTTTTAGAGAAGTTCAACTCAGTACCACCACCCCAGCCTTGATATATTACGTAGAGATGGGCACTGGACATGTCTACACTATCAATACTGAGAGTGGGGAGACACTGCGAGTTTCTGCCACCACTTTCCCCCAAACTATTGCCGCTGAAATCTCAAACACTGGCCGTTATTACGCTATGCGTAGTGCCAGCGCTTCAAAGTCAACACCATTAACTGTTGGTACCATATCGACATCAACTGTCAGTATCACTAAATCTTACGAGGGAACAGCCCTTGATGTTGCCTTTAATAATAATGAAGAACTCTATATCCTCAGTCGTGAGGCTGACACCAGCAGTGCTGTAACTTACAACCTACAAAGCAATAGTTCAGCACTACTTTTTACTCTTCCATTCCTTGAAGCAAAAGTAGAGTGGGGGAAGGAGAGAGGTGATTCACATTTAGTCTATCCAAAGCCAGCCACGGCTCTTGAAGGTCAACTTTATGAAATTTCTGGCGACACTCTAACCCGTCTACCAGTCCAAGGACTTGGCCTTACAGCACTCAAGAGTGGCAACATCACCCTCTACAACGTTATTGAGGGACGGCGACTAAAGAGTTACTTTTTTGATCACTCCTTTGGGGTTAAAGAATCACTAGATTCTGCCGTTTTGGTGGAAAAGTGTACAGGAGCTGCTGATGAGGGAGTCTTTATCTGCGCTCAAGATGGCAGCAAGACCAACCTACGTAACCAGGAGGACTGGTACGCTGGTGAAATAACCTTCGCTGACTCTGTATGGCTCTTGGACGGTAATTCACTCACTGGTGAATTATTGTTTGACACCTTGGAAGAAAGTGGTCGTCAAATCGATATTATTAATCTAGACCTTAACGACACTGGGGAAGTGTTATACTTTATAAACAAGCTTGATAACACCCTTTGGATGTATGAATTATAGAATTCTTTCAGTTGTCACTTTTATAGTTGCCGTCACTCCGGCGATTGTTTTTGCCCAAACCCCACCGCCTCCATTTAGAGTCTTGGTTGGCATCCCTGGAGTTGACGCCAATACTGCCAGTATTGGGCAGTATATTAATGCCCTGTATATTTTATCTATCAGTATTGCTGCTTTATTGGCAGTGATTAAGATTATTATTGCTGGAGTTAAGTACGTACTCTCTGATGTGGTCACATCAAAGGCTGACGCCAAAAGTGATATTCAAGGAGCATTAATTGGTCTCCTTATTGTTATTTCAGCCGTAGTTATCCTTGAAACTATCAACCCCCAACTGCGTGCTATGAGTCTATTCCTTGCACCAGCCGCACAATCACCCGGCCGACCAGTTAGAGACACACCAACAGACTCTGGGCAAGCTCCTTTACCAGGAGTAGCCAGAGGGGAGGGCAACGTGGTCACACAGTGCGCAGACGAACCATCTTGTTTAGCAGCTAGAACCGCTTGCACCTCAAGTACCAATGGTCAAATTGTGCAGTCTGGAACAAACACCAGTAGAGTTACCTGCTCATACGGAACAACGACAAATCTTAGGTGCGGACAAAATAGACAAACCGGGACCGCTGATTGTGAGGCAGCGCGCGCTCAGTGTCCAGCCGGATCTGAGTACACCCAAAGTGGAGATTTTACCGCTAGATGTTTCACCCCAAATCCACCCAACCCTAGGGCTGATGATCGTGGAACCAGAGGTGGAGCTTAGACAGCCCACAAAAATAAAACTCTTCGTAAATGTAAATTACGAAGAGTTTTATTTTGTTCATATAATTTCTATCGATGCTTCTTGATGTAAACCTCTTGTAATACAGCTACTAGGTTACTAACAAAGAAATAGAGGGCAATAGCTGCTGAGATGTAATAGGCCACAAAGAAGATAATCACCGGCATCACGTAACGCATCTGCATTTGCATATTGCGTCCGAAGTCCTCTTTGAAGTTTGGAGCAGCGTTTGGATCACGTGGAGGCAGGGCCGGCATAGCCATCTTAACTTGGTAGAACTGAGTCACACCGGCCAAGAAGGCGAGGACCAGGCTTTTGCCTGTAATATCAAGCATTCCTAAGAAATTCATATTGACCAGCTCCGGTATCCAAACAAACGAGTATAGTATGTCGGTATTAATAGCTGGGAGGGCAATTCCACCTCCAGTATAAACAGAAAAGTAAAGGGCAATTACAATTGGAATTTGTAAGAAGATGAGGAAGATACTAGCAAATGGACTAATACCAGCTTCACGATACAACTTCAACATAGCTTCACCCTGCTCTTGTCGCTTGTCTTTTAAGGTTTCGCGAATCTCCTTGAGTTTTGGTTCAATCTCTCGCATCACTCGCTGCGTCTTGGCGGCTTTAATTGAAAGAGGGAGGAGAATAGTCTTAACCACCACCACAATAGCAATAATAGCCAACCCAACGTCTCCTCCCGGCATTACGTCAATAAAAAACACCAGGCCGTTGTAGACTGGGTCAAAGAAAAATGTGTGCCAAATATAATTAAACATGTCTGGTATTCTACCCTTATTTTATAACTCGTCCAAGTTCCTCCAGCACAGCCGCCTGGAAGTCCTTTCGAGACAGCTTAACCACCTCTGGTTTTGTTATAACAATAACTACTCCAGTGTACCCGGTCTTTTTGGTTAAGGCCTCCACCTGGGCATAAATACGCCGTTTGATAGAATTTCTGGTTGGTGATTTTTTGGAGACCTTTTTACCGACCACCACCGCAGAAAGGAGAGCCTCAGCTGGTGCAGTAATAACAGTTAAATACGTACCATGAGTACGCTTACCACTAGCAAAGTAGATTGAGAAAGCAGCTCGGTTTAGTCTTTCTGTCTTTTTTAACATATACCTCAAATACCACTAAAGTATACCTCTATAACGAAAAAAAGCTCCTATTGAGCTTTTTTTACCGTTAGTTGGGCTCGTCCTTTTCGTCGTCTAGCTTGAATTACTTTGGCGCCAGACGTGCTCGCACTTCTAACCAAGAAACCGTGCGTGGTTGCACGCTTTTGCTTACTTGGTTGATAGGTTCTTTTACTCATACCGCACAACTATACATGAATGTAGTAATAATTCAATAGGGGGCTCAGAGACGATAAGCCGGGTAATAAAAAAGCGCCAACAGGGGTTGGCGCGAGGGGGGTGGTGTAGAGCAGGTCATTTTTGGGCAACCTGGTCCTTCAGGATCTCTGTGATCTCTTCTATTTCCTGCTTTGTGCGCTTGAAGGTGATGGTGACCTGAACACCTTCAATTGAGCACTGGGGCAGGGGCTTGACGTTTACCGCCCGACGGGACAACCAACCATATTCGTTATCGGGCAAGGCCACCCTGTAAATCCGAGCCCGCTTGTTTTCATCGTATATGTAGTAGTGAGCCCAGAAGGTAAAGACCCTTCCATTGCCAACACCGCTGACGTCCGTCCATTTACACATATTGGACAGGTCGAGGTAGATGGTGGGTCCTTTGGAAAACAGGCCGCCTTTGGTGAGCCGTTTGAATTCATCCAACGTTTCCACGTTGGGTCTGACAGCATCGCCGTAGTACCGACCGCCAGAAAGGGGTAGAACCACCTGATGCTTTAAAGGCAACGTAGCGTACTTGACGCCAATCGGTCCCACTTTTTGCGCATGCGCAAAGTTGGTTGAAAATACTGCAAACATCAGGACGATGATGCAGGCGACGCTGGTCTTGAAAGACTTGATCACGATAACCTCCAAAAGGGTAGGGTTGGGGATGGTTGAGTCAATGAACATGACCTCCATACATATAGTGGGATACTTATCTGGACATGTCAAGCACCTTAACTATGATTTTTACTTGAAGATACTGTCACTCACATAATGTATATATTTCCTAGTTCTTATTTAAATCTAAAGTTAGAGAGAATAATTTATACACAGGTTATTCACAGTTGCGTTTTTTTATGTTTGAAAGAGGTTCATATTTACTTATTTTGACAGAGAAATTTTACAGGTCAGAGAAGGAGAGTATAATGCTTGTTACTGTATAGATTGTTTGCAATGTTATGAATCCTATCTCACACCCTTCTACTACCAACAGCATAGTTCGAACCGAACACATTGATGTAAAAAAGCTTTGGGATGATGCATTAGTAAAGATTGAGCTTTCTATTACTCCAGCCAACTTCAAAACTTGGTTCCGTGATACATATATTCTCTCACTAGAAGACGGAACCGCTACTTTGGCGGTTCCTAGTGTATTTGTTCGAGATTGGTTGCAAGACAAATTTCAATCAATGATATTGAAGACTCTTCGAGATATTTCTCCCTATGTGCGAAGTGTAGAATACGAGGTAGTACAACGCAGTGATAGACGTAGTGAGGGAAGTAAGACCCAAACTGTTAATGCTGCCCTTCCACTTGAAGAGTACTACATCAACAAAAGTGACAACCTTAATCCAAAATACTCTTTTGAGAACTTTGTTATTGGTCCTTATAACGCATTGGCTCACGCTGCTGCCAAGACAGTCAGTGAAAAGCCTGGAATTGCCTACAATCCACTCTTTATCTACGGCAAGACCGGTCATGGTAAGACTCACCTTATTCAAGCGGTTGGTAACCAAGTAAAGAAACAGGGAAAGAAAGTATTTTATGTAACCAGTGAACGATTTGCAGTTGATTACTTCAACTCACTTCAAAGTGGTACCGCTAATAGTTTTAAGGATAAGTACCGTCAATATGATGTATTAATCATGGACGACGTACAATTCTTGGCCAGCAAAGAAAAAACTCAAGAAGAACTCTTCCATCTCTTTAACGCCCTACACGACACCAACAAACAGATTGTCTTTTCTAGTGACATCCATCCAGCCCTTCTCTCAGGATTAGAAGAACGACTCCAATCTCGTTTTGCTCAAGGAATGATTGTTGATATTCCAGCACCAGACTTAGAATCTAGAGCCGCCATCCTTAAAGCCAAAGCCGCTCAAAACAGTATTAATTTATCTGATGACGTGGTGGAGCACCTCGCTCACTCAATTGAAGGTAATATCCGTGAACTGGAGGGAGCTTTAAACACTATTATGTGTCAGTCCCAACTCTTAGGACGCACTCTATCACTTGATGAAGTGAAGGCTATTATTAAAAACAGTTCAAGGCCGCGCAAAACTTTGGCGGTATCTGATGTGGTAGATAAAGTGGCTAGATACTTCGATGTTGATCAAGCTAGTATCTATGAAAAGACTCGTCGAAAGGAGATTGTGAAGCCGCGACAGATTATTATGTATATTCTTCGTGAGGATTTCCAAGTTTCTTATCCTGCTATTGGTAAAAAACTTGGCGGTCGCGACCATACCACTGTCATTCACTCCTGTGAAAAGATAAAGGCTGAATTAAAATCAAACTCTGAGCTTGAAGAAGAGATTTCCCAAATTCGCATGCTCTTAAAGTAGAGTCTAAGATAAAAAAATGAGTACCTCACGGTACTCATTTTTTATTCTGAAAATACCTGAGGATAACGTATAATAAATCGTGTATAAGTAGCAGAGGAAGTGGGTGAAATTGGGGAGGGAGATCATTCCGAGTTGGGGAGAAATGAAGGTAAGAACCGTACATAATTAAATCGATGACAGTTCTCCCCAAGTAATTAACCACTACCCCCAGGAAATCCCAACTAGGATAGGAAATAGACCACCTATAAAAATCAATTAATACAACATATAATTAGGATATGCACACTTCCACAACCCTAATAATAGAGAGTAAAATAGTTTAAATATGGAAATAATAGTCCCCCACGCACAACTTATTAAATCACTTGAGTTAATCACAAAAATAAGTACTAAACATGTAACACTGCCAGTACTTCAGTGTGTACTCATAATTGTGACGGAGGATAAAATTGTGTGTAAGGCGACAAACCTAGAACTTAGTATTGAAGTTGAGCTTCCTGGTAGAATTCAAGAAGTTGGTACTATCGCTATCCCAGCTGCTACCCTACTCCAAAGTATTCAATACATCAGTCAATCTGATGTAACACTTAGAACTGAAGATGGGGTTTTGTTAATTGAATCAAAACAAACCAATACCTCAATTAAATCAATTAGTGCTGATGAGTTTCCAAATATCCATCATCTTGAAGGAGAGGGTATTCAATTAAATCGCTCTCTTTTTGCGCTAGGTATAAAAACCTCAGCCTTTGCCGCTTCACAATCTTCAATTAAACCTGAACTTGGTAGTGTATTCATTCAACAAAAGAAAGAACACTCACTTACTTTTGTTTCTACAGACTCATTTAGATTAATGGAAAAAACCGTTCCACAAAAAGGAGTAATTCTCCAACACTCATTTTTAGTGCCACAAAAGAATGCAATTGAATTAGCTCGTATTTGTGACTTATTACAAACAGACCCATTATTAGTGGTGACGGAAAATCAATGTGCCCTTTCATTTACTACTGAGGGTGTATATATAACTTCCCGTTTAGTGTCTGGTTCATTTCCTGATTATGAACAAATTATTCCAAAGGAATATGTAACTAAAGCCACCTTACTCAAAAACGACCTCCAAAATGCTTTTAAAAAGACTTCAGTCTTTTTAAATAAGTTCATGCAAGTATCATTAACTGTTACTGATAAAACAGTCACTATTTCTTCTCAAAATAATGAAGTGGGACATATCACAGATACCATCAACGCGGTTGTTGAAGGAGATGAACTCTCACTTAATTTTAATCAACAATATGTAATTGAACCACTATCACATATTACTGATGAAAGTATCATTCTTAATTTTGCTGGTATTGGCCGTCCACTCGTAATTACTGGCGCCTCTGATACTTCACTACGCTATTTAGTAATGCCAATGAATCGTTAGTTATATGTTTAAACGTCGCGGTGAAATTGTGGCGGTTAAAGATTTATTTGAGAAGTACCGTAAAACCCTCCAAGCACCTCAAAAAACCGTTGAATTAGAGGCAATTAGAGTTATTGGTGAACTTACTAATATCACTCTTAAAGAAAACCAAATTTCCTATACAGTTAGTACTCGTGTTTTAGCAATAAATGCGCCGAGTGTAATTAAGCAAGAGCTTAAATTTAAACACCCTGAGTTACTTTCAGAATTAAAAAAACGGCTAGGAGCGAAGAGTTCGCCCCAAACCGTTCTTTAAAATTATTTTAGTCCTCACTCTCCTCTGTAGCTTCTCCTGAAGCGGCCGGAATGCCGTAGGTTTGGTTTTTCCAGAGCTGTACGGCATATTCCCAGTTTTGGTACTGTTGGTCGCTAGACGGGTTTACAGGGTCTGGACCAAGTGGGTTGTTTTTATCTACATAATGAAGGATGGAGTGAATGTTTTGGTAGACTGAGGAAATATCAATCTCTTCACCACTTTCAATTTGTGACAATAAACTTGAGGTGTCTATATATTCACCGCGAATAATTGGTTTTACTCCAACTCGATTAATGGTTGGTTGTTCAAAACTTTCTTCTGGAAGTTTAGCTAGTGCTATATCCATAAATTCACGCCACATTGGGGTGACGATTAAACCAGATAGTCCACCACCCATTGGTGAGTTGTTGTTATTACCAACCCAGGTTCCAACCGCAATATTTGGGGCATAACCCATTAGCCAAGCATCACGAAGGTTGTTAGTACTACCAGTTTTTGAAGCTACGGATCGGTTGGGGAAGTTTACTAAGGAATTAGCACCCCAAAGTGGTGTTCTGGCCACGTTGTCAGACAACACATCACTAATCATTAAGGCCACATTTTCATCAAGCACTTTTTGAGTTTGAACTTGGTTTTCTTCAACTACATTTCCGCGGTTATCTTCAATACGGAGAATGCTGCGTGGCTCAGCCCGGACACCCTTGTTGGCAAATACTCCATAAGCGTACGTCATATCAATAAGTTTTACTTCACCACCACCAAGTACCAAAGTGAGTCCGTAGCGTTCTGGGTCAGTAAGACTAGTGATACCCATGTCAGCAGCGAGTTTAAGACTATCTTTTACTCCAGCCAAGTAAAGGGTTTTTACAGCTGGAATGTTGAGAGATTGAGCCAGGGCGTTTCGTAGACTAATTGGACCCAAGAACTTGTTGTTGTAGTTGTTTGGTGAATAACAAGGTGATTCAGAGCTGAAGCTGTCTGCCGGGCAGGCTGGTGAGAATTGAGTACGTACATCAAATACTACCGTGTCTGGCAGGAATCCCTTACTAAAGGCTGTGGCGTAGATAAACGGTTTAATTGAAGAACCTGGTTGTCTTTCTGCTAAAGTAACGTTGAAGTTACCGTCAATTTCTTCACTAAAATAATCACGTGACCCAACCATTACCAAGAGGTCGCCGGTCTTTGGGTCGGTGGCAATCATACCAGCATTATCCGCTTTGAATTTATCAACGTTGGCGGCACCTCGCTCAAACAATATACGCTCCGCTTCTTTTTGCAGTTCCCAATCTAGGGTGGTAATTACCTTGAGACCTTTCTCAGCCAATGCTTCCTCACCATATTTTTCAGCTAGATATTCACGAATAAACATCACAAAGTGTGGTGCTCGAATGCCAGTTAAAGCTTGTGGTTGAAATTCTACAGTTGCGTCTTTAGCTTCGTTATATTCTTCCTCAGTAATAAAGCCTTTTACTAACATGCGCTGCAATACAAGATTCTTACGCTCATCAAGTGAGGCTTTGTTGTTGCCGTATGGAGAGTAGAAGGTTGGGAGTTGAGGTAGAGAAGCCAAGTAAGCCGCTTCTGCAAGTGTGACATCAGCCGCACTCTTACCAAAGAATGATTGTGATGCTTCTTCAACACCATATACAGTTCCACCATAAGGAGACTCGTTTAGGTAAATGGAAAGAATTTCATCCTTAGATAAAATTCTTTCTAGCTTAATAGCCAAAATCCATTCTTTTACTTTACGAGTCACCGTCTTCTCTTTTTGGAGGATGGAGTTCTTGATTACTTGTTGGGTGATGGTAGAACCACCTTGCCCGCCAAGAAGATCTCCTTTTTGGAAGTTGGCAACAACTGCTCGGATAATTGAAAGTGGTTCAATTCCGTAGTGGTTATAGAAGTTATCATCTTCAATAGCGACAGTAGCGTTTTTGAGATGACGAGAGATGTTTTCAAATGGTACTACTGTACGACGAACATCCTGGTGTAGGTCGTAGAGAAGGACTTCGCCGGTGCGGTCGTAGATTTTAGTCGATTGCAGAACTCGGCGCTCTTCAAAAGCTGATAAGTCAGGAATTTCAAGGGTAGATACCCAAAAAAGCACTCCCGCCGCCAAAATAATACCTCCCGCAAAGAGGATAATTGAAAAATCAATTGCTATGTCCTTAATGTTCCTTCTAAACCAAGATTTTTGTTTCATAAATATACCTATATATAGCCTATATTACCACGATTTGTTTAGTGCCTGCCCGCAAACCCCATATACTTTGTTGCTTCCCTCACTCAAACATTCACCGTATAACCGATACGCCTCATGTTCTCGTTTGGTTGCGCCTCGCATCTGGAGGTTTGTGGGCAGGCTCTAAGACAATTAATGAATGGTGGTGTGCTATAAACTCCTTCTTAGCTTATACGCACAGTTGGTGTAAATGTAACAAAACCCGCAACCATTAGGTTGCGGGTTTTGTTGGCGTAATTCTTAAATTTTTAAGAATTACATCTCATCTATATCGTCAAAAGTATCAAAATCTACATCCTCAGCATCTTCGTCTAGAGTTGCCTCTTCTTCGTCCTCATCATCTTTCTCTTTTTCATCATCATCTGGAACATCTTCTTCGGTCAAAAGACCAAATCCCTCCATGTCGTCTTCAGCGGCAACTGCATCGTCACCCACCTCATCAAGAAGATCGTCAGCCAAAGCCGCTTCCTCATCATCAGGGGTTTCTAGTTCCTCTTCCTCATCATTGTGTCTAAAAATTATCATACATTCATTTATTTACGGTATGTTGTAACAGAGTTACAGAAAAAATTCAAACTATTTATACGACGCTTCGGATTCTACCACGTTATGCATGGTGTGCAAGACAGGTGACTCCAACCGCAATGGCGTCATATTCGTCATCTAAGGCTGTTTCTGGCGCTCCTTTTACCAACCGCTTCACCATTTGAATTACTGCCGCCTTATCACTCTTGCCGTACCCGGTTGTAGCTACTTTTATTTCTGACGGCCCAAATTCATAGACTACACAGTGGTGTTTACGAGCCAAAAACATAATTACCCCTCGAGCTTGGGCAACTCCAATAGCGGTAGTGATGTTTTTGTTAAAGAAAAGTGTCTCAATAGCTACAGCGGAAGGAGAATGTTTAATGATGAGTTCTTCGATGTGAGTCCCGAGCGCCAACAGCCTATCAGACAAGTCGGCTTTTTTATCAGTTTCAAAACATGAAGAGTGATGAAGAACCTCACCTTTCTGGCTATTTTCTAAAACGGCAATTCCAAGACGGTCGTATCCAGGATCAATAGCGAGAACTTTCATAATTACTCCCCGTGACTAGGATCATCAGCAGTAGTGTAGATATCTTGAACATCATCATGCTCTTCTAAGCGCTCAATTAGAGAGGCTAATTTTTCGCCGTCTTCATCTGATAACTCAAGCGGAGTGTTTGGTAAGTAACCGTCAGCAGTTTTGGTAAAAGCCCAGGCAGCAGAGCCGGGTGCACCAAGATGGTAACCGGCCTTAGTAAATATATTTTTTAGTTCCGGCGCAGTGCGATTGTTGTTGTCGGTAACGGTGGTGATGAGAAGGGCGGTGCCGCCAGGACCAAAGGCTTCAAATAATATTTCCTGTAAAGCTGCTCCATCAGCATCTTTACCCTTGGCGACAGCCCGGTCAATATTTTCTTTAGGCATCGAATCTTTCTTGGCACGCTCAATGGCGGCTGCTAAGCCAGGGGAGTTAACATCACCGCCGGCGCCACGTGACTCCATTGCGATGGCACGAGAGTGTCTAGAAAAGAGACGACTGCGCTGCGCGTCGGTGGCGGCTTTCTTATGCTTAATTTTTGACCATTTGTTATGTCCAGACATATTGTTTAGAGATTATGAGAGTGTGGCTAGGTGGTTTTCGATGTGGGCGACTGCTTCAGCGGTGGTTATGCGCCCACGGGGCGTTCGCTCAAGTAAGCCAAGGCGAATCAAGTAGGGCTCAATGACATCCTCGATAGTTGATTGTTCTTCGCCAGTCGCGGCCGCTATGGTATTGAGACCAACTGGTCCACCATTAAATTTATGTATGATGGCTTCAAGCACAGCCCGGTCTGGTCGACCAAGGCCTAGGTTGTCTATTTCGAGTAAGTTAAACGTCTTAAGCACAATGTCGTTAGTTAAAACGCCACCATCTAGCTGTGCCATGTCTCGGCAACGCTTAAGTAGGTAGTTGGCGGTACGAGGAGTGGCCCGGCAGCGACTCGCGACACTGCGCATGATAGTGGCATCAGCCGCTACACCAAGGAGTTCAGCCGAATGAGTAAGGATAGCGGCAATTTCACTTTCATCATAAAACTCTAGACGGAACGTCCCGCCAGAGAAGCGAGAGCGAAGGGGGGCAGACAGCATTGAGATGCGAGTAGTAGCCGCCACTAAGGTGAATGGTGGCAAATCCAGCTGCACCGTACGAGCTGATGGTCCTTTACCAATAATGATATCAAGTACCCCAGACTCCATAGCTGGATAGAGGACCTCTTCAATACTCTTGGAGAGGCGGTGGATTTCATCAATAAAGAGCACATCGCCTGGTGAGAGGTTGGTGAGGATGGCGGCCAAGTCTCCGACTCGCTCGATAGCTGGTCCGGAGGTGGTGCGCATGTTGGTACCAAGGGTCTTTGAGATGAGGTGAGCCAGAGTGGTCTTACCAAGTCCAGGTGGTCCGTAGAGGAGAATATGTTCGGCGGCGTGTCCTCGCTCACGAGCGGCGGTAAGTAGGATACGGAGGTTCTCTTTGATTTTGGTTTGACCAATATACTGCTCCCAAGTCTGGGGGCGTAGGGTCTGATCAAGGTTGCCGCCTTCTTCACGAGTAACTGGTTTTTGCATAACGTTATTCTACCAAATTATTATTGGAAAGTGGTGCAAATTCGATAATACCCATACAAATAAGGGTAAATTTATATATAAAGAGGGAACAGAGAAGAAACTGCTTGAGAAAGTATTGACAAAAAATTATAAGTGTGCTAGTATAGAAAATGTAAAACGTTCTCCAAGTAGCCGGCAACGGCAAACTTACGCACCTTATATTCCAGAGGATAACTCTCTAAGCAACCTGAGCACGTTGCGAGGTTTTTGTGGCTCTCACTTCGAGTGAGGGTGCTGCAAAATTTCTCTTAGCGCGGTGTTCACTTTCAATGCGGAAGCTTGCTTAGAGAGTTATATTCTGGAATTTTTTCCCCTCAAGAACGATGTTAAATCGACTATAGCATAGATGTATTAAAAAACAGCTTGACCAGCTGTTTTTTGTATTTCAGACTACCGAGAGCTCTAGGTAACAATGTGAGACAAGAAGGCGTCGGTATCGTCGTCCGGTTCGGTAGTAGCGGCCTGGAGTTTGGTGGTAAGGGGGATTTCAATCACCCGCTCAAGTTCATCAAGTGAAGTGACGCCGGTGATAACTTTTTCCATACCGTCTTGTAGCATGGTTGGGATTTGTTGGGGAGCCGCCGCTTCAAGAATGATGTGTTCGCGCGGGTCACGGATAACCGCTTCTTCAACCGCTTCATCCATCATGATGGCTTCAAAGATTCCTAGGCGACCTTTATAGCCAGTGTTTCGACAGACAGGACAGCCAACAGCTTTGTATAGGGTTAATGGTTCAGTTACTTCGATGTGTCCTGGGTGTGAGTCGAGGATTTGTTTAATAGTCTGTACTTCGGCTGGAGAAGCTGGGTAGGCAGCCTTACACTCTTCACATAATACACGCACCAAACGTTGTCCGAGAATAATATTGATAGAGGTTCCAAGTACACGTGGATCAACCCCTAGGTCAATCAGACGAGGGAAGGCTGCCGCCGCGTTGTTAGCGTGTAGGGTAGAGAATACCAAGTGTCCAGTCTGGGCAGCGTGTAAGGCTGTTTCCGCTACTTCACGGTCACGGATTTCTCCAATCAAAATCACGTCAGGGTCTTGGCGGAGAATGGCTCTGAGTCCAGATGAGAAAGTATATTCATCACTAGTTTGGGTTTGAACGATACCTTCAATTTTGTATTCAACTGGGTTTTCAATAGTAATAATCTTAACTCCTTCTTTGTGGGTCTCGCGCAAGAAAGCGTAGAGAGCGGTAGTCTTTCCAGAGCCAGTTGGACCAGTGGTTACAATCAAGCCATTTGGCTTCTTGAGCTCGTTAACCATAATTTCTTGCAGTCTAGTGTTTAGCTTAATTTTATCAAGCGTAAAGCCAGCCACTCCAGCATCCAAAAGACGCATTACAATTGATTCACCTGAGGCACCAGGAATGATAGAGGCACGTACGTCAATTTCTTGTTCGCCCACCTCAAAGGTAAAGCGTCCATCTTGAGCTTCATTCTTTTGGTTTAGGGTCATCCCTGAAAGGAGTTTGAGGCGAGACATCAAACGTTCATAAATATAGCGGTCAATATCAAACACATCGTGAAGCACACCATCAAGACGGTACCGCATCCGGATAACGTTTTGTTCTGGTTCAATGTGAATGTCTGATGCTCGCAGACCAAGGGCACCAGCCAGCATCAGCTCAAGAGTCTCGGTAATCCGCCGCGAGTTATTCATGGTGCTGATTTTGGCCATCTGGGCAGACACATCGTCCTTTTTAGTAATAAGTTTACTAAAGTTGATGATGTCTTCTGAACTAATATCAAACACCCCACGCTTTTCAGCGTTTGAGGCGATTAAGTCGGCATAGCGCTTCCAGGCATGTTCAAGACTACCCAGAGAACACATAAATACATGAAGGTCACGACGGTCATTTTGAAGTTCTTCAAGGAGCTGCAAGGTGACTGGGTTGTTTGGGGTTTGGACGGCCACCGAAAGAGACTTGTGGGTCATGTCAAAGACCACTAGTTTGGCCGCCCTAGCCTTCTTTTCTGGGCACATACCCAAGGCTTCAGGATTAATGGTATATCCCTTGAGATTTATGTACTCAAAACCATACTGTGGGGCGAGCGCCTGCACCAGTTTTTCCTCCTCATCTCGCCGTAGTATTTCGATACGAGAGTTAGCAAATGAATCATTAAATTGAACCATATTCGCTTCATTGTATCACGCGAAGCATAGTAATATTCCCATCAGATGGGGAAGATACTTGCTTTTTCTGGAAAAGTATGTATAATTAGTATTGGTAATTTCTCCTCCCACCCTTGTTCAAACTGTTCTTCGAAAGGACACAATCATGCGAACCCTCAAACTCTCTGCCATCATTTTGGTAGCCGCCATCTTTCTGCCTGGCTGCGCCGGCATGTCCTTGACCGGCAACGCAAAAAACGACGGCATCAGCACCCGGACCAAGGTGCTGGGCGGCGGTGCAGTCGCCACCGGAGTCGGACTCGTGGCGATTCCTTTTGCAGGGCCGGCGCTTGCGGCCGCTGCAATATGGAGTTATGAAGATGACGCTGCGAACGTGGCGTCCGGGAACCAGAAAGGCGCAAAGGCCGTCGCGGCCGACAAGCGCAAGGAGTGCAAAGCGCTCTACAAAGAGGCCGCCAAGGAAGAATGGTCTTCCTTCCGGACCGCGGCCACGGCCCTCGTGAAAGGCTGTGAGAAGTGAATCCAGCGGCCCAGACCAAACTCAGCCACCATGCTCGTCATGTGTGGCTGTTTTTATTTTAGAAATCTGTACAATACGTCTATGGAAAAGACACACACTATAAATACTTTAGAGGAACTCGCTCTTTTTGCCGAACAGTTTTTAAATGAAATTTCTAAATCTGAAGTTTCTGGCTCAGTGGTTGTTGGTATTACGGGTGACCTAGGCGCGGGTAAGACGACCTTCGTCCAGATTCTAGCTAAACTCCTTGGGGTGATAGATGTGGTCACTAGTCCCACTTTTACTATCATGAAAGGATATGAGACTGCGCCTGGCGCACCTTTCTCAACTCTCATCCACATGGATGCGTATCGAATAGAAGATAAAGACGAACTGCGCCCACTGCGTTTGGCTGAAATTATGCAGCAACCAAAGACCCTTATTTGTATTGAGTGGGCCGAGAGAATTTATGAGGCTTTGCCAGAGAACACTCATTTTCTATCCTTCACCACGCCTGACTTAGAGGTGCGGCAAATAACCTACCATCAAGGTAAATAACATCTCTTACCTCAAACACTAATTAAAAAGACTTATTTTCTATGTATCATTCGTGATACATAGAATTATGAATAAATAGTTGCATAAAAGTAAATAATTAAAACTAAATTAATTAGCACCCGAGCCCTCTTTAGTGCAGAGCTATCGAAAAATAAGTATACTGGTAGTGTGACTTCCAAAACTACCAAAAAAAGACTAATCCTTCTTGATGCGCACGCGATTTTGCACCGAGCGTACCACGCTCTTCCAGACTTTACTGCTCCCTCAGGCGAACCAACTGGCGCTCTTTATGGAGTGGTGTCGATGGTTTTAAAAATTGTTGAAGACTTCCAACCTGATTACATGGTGGCGTGTTTTGACTTACCGGAACCAACTTACCGCCACGATGCTTTTGCTGACTACAAAGGAAAACGAGAAAAAACTGACGACACTTTAGTCTCACAAATTATTCGCTCTCGCGACATCTTTGCTGCTTTTGGTATTCCTATTTATGAAATGGTTGGATTTGAAGCAGACGACCTCCTCGGTACCATTGCCTTTCAAACTAAAAACCAAAAAGATTTAGAGGTTATTATTGCCTCGGGTGACATGGACACCATGCAGTGTGTGGATGGTAAGCGAGTGCAGGTATACACCCTTAAGAAGGGAATCAAAGACACTATCATGTATGACGAAGCCGCGGTTAAAGAGCGTTTTGGTTTTGGGCCAAAGTTGGTACCAGACTACAAGGGACTCAGAGGTGATACCTCAGATAACATCCCAGGGATTGTTGGTATTGGTGAAAAGACTGCGACCGAACTCATTGTTGGGTTTGGCGGCATCGATGCTATTTATAAAAAACTAAAGAAGGGTGAAGAGGCCTTCTTGGAGGCTGGTATCAAGCCGCGCATTGTGAAGCTACTTAAAGAAGGAGAGGAGGAAGCTCGTTTCTCAAAAATGCTAGCTACTATTCGCGAGGATGTGCCAGTGACCTTTGAATTACCAGCTCAAAGCTGGCGCGAAGAAGCTGATCCAGAAAGAATCATCACACTCTTTAGTGAGCTTGGATTCCGCACTCTCGGTACTCGCGTTCGGACTGCACTCCAGCTTTCACCCGAGGCGGTAATTGAAGCTAGTACAGCTGGTATTAGTAATGAGGAGGTACACGAAACCGGCATCTTACTTTGGCTACTTGAAAGTGAGCGGACCAACCCCACTTTTGAAGACATCATTGATTATGGACGAGCGTATCTTGAGACCAGCAACTTTGCAGAAATTAAAGCCAAGCTTCTAGCAAAAATTGAAGCTGAGGCTGGACTTAAATATGTCTATGAAAAAATTGAGAAGCCTCTACAGGAGGCCATAGCCACTATAAACAAAACCGGTATCGCTCTTGATGTACCCTACCTAAAGACTTTGGCAGCTGAAATGCATACAGAGTTAGACGCTTTGAAGTTGTCTATTTATGAGCAGGCGGGGATGGAGTTTAATATCAATTCACCAAAACAACTCGGAGAGATTTTATTTGATGCGCTGGCACTAAAGCCAAAGAATCAAAAGAAGACAGCCGGTGGTCAGCGTTCTACCAAAGAATCAGAGTTGGAGAAATTGCGTGACGAGCATCCAATCATTCCGTTATTGTTGCGCTACCGTGAACTACAAAAATTAGTCTCAACTTACGCCGATACGTTGCCGCTCCAGGTCAGTGAAGATGGTCGAATTCGCACCACTTTCCTGCAGACAGGAACCACGACTGGTCGCATGGGGTCACGGGATCCAAACTTGCAGAATATTCCAGTGCGTACCAAAGAGAGTATCGCTATTAGACGTGCATTTGTGGCTGATAAAGGCTACACCATGGTCGGTATCGACTATTCGCAGATTGAACTGCGCATCGCTGCTATCATGTCTCACGATGAGAAGCTCATTGATATCTTTAATCGTGGGGAAGATGTTCATACCGGAGTAGCGGTGCGAGTGTTCGGAGTTGACCCGAGCGAGGTGACTAGTGAAATGCGTCGCAAAGCCAAGGTAATTAACTTCGGTATCCTCTATGGAATGGGAGTTAATGCGCTTCGAGCTAATCTCGGGGGAGATACGTCACGCGAAGAAGCACAACAATTCTTAAATGCGTACTTCAACACCTTCACTCGCTTAGCTGAATACCTCGAAGAGACCAAACAATATGCGAGGGATAATGGCTACACCGAAACTCTCTTCGGTCGTCGTCGTCATTTCCCAGGCATTAGCTCCAACGCCCCATTCATACGAGCCCAAGCAGAGCGTATGGCCATTAACGCCCCTATTCAAGGCACGGCCGCTGATGTGATGCGTATCGCGATGAATGAGGTGTATGGGTATCTTAAAGATAGTCAGAAGTTGGGTGACATTCGAATGTTACTCCAGGTGCACGATGAATTGGTATTTGAAATTAAAAATGAATTGTTGGATAAAGAAATTCCCGTCTTGGTTGGTCTTATGGAAGGAGTTTTGATAGGAAAAGAGAACTTTGGTGTCCCAATAAAAGTTGACGTAGCAGTTGGCCCTAATTGGGCTGACCTAGAGGATAAAAAATAAGAACCACATGCTTCAAGTATTTTACGGAACAGATCAGATAAAAGTACGGCAACATGCCCACTTAGCCATTGATGCAGTCTTGCCGGTAGGGGCAGAGTGTCTGCGGATAGAGGCTGAAACGTACGAGCCTGGGCAATTGCTGGCTCTTGGTTCAAGTGTCTCACTATTTGCTCCAAGCGAGGTTTATCTCCTTGAGTCTCCAGCTTCAAATCCAATTTTTCAAGAGGATTTTATGGCTGCCCTTGAGGTAATTGGAGAGTCGGTGCATACATTCGTTGTGATTGAAGGAGACATGTTGGCAGCTGAGAAAAAGAAAATTACCAAGCATGCATCAGTGGTAGACGAGTATAAAAAATCAGCGACGGCTAAATTTAATCCCTTTGTGATGGCGGACGCACTCGCGCTTCGTGATAAGCGTAATCTTTGGCTCTTGTATCAGGAAGCCAAGCAAAACAACCTAGCGGCTGAAGAAATCATCGGTACATTTTGGTGGCAGCTTAAGTCGATTCGGTTGGCAGCACTGACTCGTACTCCAGAAGAAGCGGGAATGAAAGACTACCCGTATAAAAAAGCCAAGAGTGCGCTCCGTACCTTTCCGCTTGAATTGGTAGAACAGAAGTCTAGACAGTTGCTAACTCTTTATCATGAGGGACATAGAGGGAAGCGGGATTTGGATATTGCGCTTGAGGAGTGGGTGCTCACGCTGTAATTTAAATGAAATAGAAAAAGCGACCTGAGAAGGCCGCTTTTTGATTGATGCGCTGACGAGCTCAGTGAAAGCCGTCTTTGGCGTGGCCGCAAGGGGTGAACCAACGGAGTGGTAGCCAGGGTTGGTAGCTTGTGAATGGTACGAAGAAGTCGGTGGTGATTTCGTAGTCAAAACGAAACGCGTCCCTTCGACCGTCGGTCACGGTGTAGATGTGCTGGTTTGGAGCCATGACCTTAAGGCCAGGCCAGTAGTTTTGGTCGCACATCTCCCGGTAGTTATCCTTGGTGAAAGGGAGATAGGAACCGCTTTTCACCTCGAAGGTTTTACCTTGATGAAAGCCGTAGATAAACACCAAATCTCTTTCGGTGTGGCAGATGACACCGTGGTGTCCGTGACCCTGGTTGGGGGTAAAGATCACCAGTCCGTTAATTGGGGGAAAGAACATGAATGCCTCCGGTTGGGTTAAGAACGAATGATAAATACTATGACATAAATTTAGTTAAGAGGCAAGGGTGGCAGTGTTTTAATTGTGGTCACGAGTTAGTAATAAGTCTCGACTTTTTTCTGTGGTCACGAATCACTAAGTATATTTGTTCGTCTTCGACTCCAAATCTACTAAGTGTTCGCGACCTCTTGAGCCACCGGGGGTATCTCGCCTTAACAGGGGCTGTACACCTTTTGACTATATTTTCGCTTTGCTCAATCTAGCTCAAAAGCTTTTCGATCCGTGCAACGCTTTTCTAACGAAAAGCTGCACCTGGTGGGCGTACAAAATAAAACACACCCCTTGAAGGCAGTTAGGTCTGTGGCCACGAATCACTAAGTATATTTGTTCGCTCCGCTCCAAATCTACTAAGTGTTCTCGGCCCCACCTCGCTCGCCTTCGGCATCACTGCGGTTCGCACAGAGGCACTTGTGGTCACGAGTTACTAATTCACTACGTTCATAAGTACTCTCGACCCCGACTCGACCGTTTTATTCCTAGGAAGGGAATAAAACATGTCTCCGTCTCGCACAGAAGCACGAAAGAAAAGTAGTTTTCTTTCTAAATACAAAAAGACCATCCAGGCGGATGGTCTTTTTGTATTTGCTTCTGTGCGCCCACCAGGGATCGAACCTGGGACCTTCTCCTTAAAAGGGAGCTGCTCTACCGGCTGAGCTATAGGCGCATGTGCTTTAAGTGTACCCTCCTTAACAAGGGTGGATAGTGTGGGACACTGTCCACGCGTGCCGTTGCTGGCTAAGGCGCATATGCTTTAAGTGTACCCTCCTTAACAAGGGTGGATAGTGTGGGACACTGTCCACGCGTACCGTTGCTGGCTAAGGCGTTTTGTTCCAAATAAGGCTGAGTATCAGCTCAAATTTGTTGCAGCACTATACCATATTAAATGGGCAAATCAAACGCAAAGGCGCCGGCGCCAGTAATAAATAACGAACAACCAATAGCGAATAAAAGTAAGTACATTAGTCGTGATGGAATGCTTACATGGCTAAATATTGGACGCAACACAATCATCTTTAGTGACATGGCAATTACCAGTAGCGCTGCGATTTGGGTATATAGACCAAGAATAAACAAGGTTCCCACCACCAGCTCAGTTAATATAAATACGGTTGTTGTAATAACTCCAAACGGGAAGAGGGGAAGGGTCAGAATTTGGGTGAGTTCTTTGCGAGCTCTAAAGTGACGATAGCCAAGGATAAAAAAGACCAGCCCGGTAATAACCCGTAAAACTAGGTAGGCTAGGAGAGCCAAGAATTGAATAGGAAATGGATTCAACATAGATTCTCTGGTAGTGTACCATGCATGAAGCAAGTGATTTTGTGTGATATTCGCAGCCACTATAATGTTGGCGCTATCTTCCGTACCTGTGACGCTGCTGGCGTGGCCAAGGTGTGGCTCGCTGGTGTGACTCCGTCTCCCAAGGATAGATTTGGTCGAGTGGTGCCAGAAATCCATAAGACCGCTCTTGGCGCTGAAGAGTCCATTCCCTCAGAAGTAACAACAGACGTAGTGGCTACCATTGCCAAGCTCCAAGCTGCGGGGAGTACAGTGGTGGCGATTGAGCAAGCACCCAACTCTATATCACTAACAAACTTCGTGGTACCAGCTGACGTGGTGTATGTACTTGGTAGTGAAACAAAGGGACTGCCACCAGAAATTCTGGCGGCTGTAGATAGGGTGGTTGAGATACCGATGCTTGGCATCAAAGAGTCACTGAATGTCTCAGTAGCCTGTGGGATAGTGTTGTATCATTAAGAGCATGTCTAACTCAGTGAGAGTGATTGGTTGGTACGCCTTAGCTGGTGTATTTCTCGGTACGCCATTTGTTCTACCAACACTTTGGCTAACGGGGGTGCTTGGAGTGGTTGCCTTTCTGTACGCAACTAGCTTGGCCAAGGTTCCTAGGGAAGTACTTTGGGGAGGCTTTGCCGCTTGGACAATTAAGAGTTTGATTGCTTTAGCTTGGGGTTGGAGTATCTGGCCACTTGATTGGTTTTTCTTTAGTTTGCCGCTGGCTGGTTTTTGGGCTATCGCTTTGTACTGGATTTGTGGAGCGGTGTTCTTGGGGGTGGGAGGAGCGTTTGCCGCTGGCTGGCTCTGGTATTTTTTGGTACATAAAAAGTTTGAGGCTCTTGCGCTACTTGCCCTACCATTTCTTTGGCTTATAGGCGAAGTTATGGCCGCACAAATATTTTCTGTGATGACTATAGGGCCAAATGGATTTTATACGGCCGCTTTTAGTTATGGGCAGCTTGGTTATATTTTGGCTGAGCACAAACTCCTCATCCTTATCGCCAAATTTGGCGGACTATACCTACTGACAATTGTGGCTGTCTTGATTGGAGTGGCGTTGTGGTATAGCTATCGAAATATTGCCAGCCCTAAGAGACTGGTGCTTGGGGTAGGGATGTTGGCGACATTAATCATCAGTGGATTTGTGGAAGTACCGTTTGGCGAAGCAACTCCCGCCGACTACAAAATTGCTGTCGTAGATACCAAATTTAATAATCAAATTATTCGCTCATCAGATGAAATAATCGAACGTGAAGAATTACTCGGTGAAGCAATTGAGGCTGCTCTGGCAAATAACGTTACGCATATTATTTTGCCAGAAGGCTCACGCTTCAGCGACGCCAATCAGTCAGCAGACACTTTGGCTAGGCGGCTACGGTTTCAAACTAGCGACGCTGAGGTGATGCTGATTGATAGTGGGCGAGCTAAACTAACGCCAACTGATACCGCACTACGAGCCACTATTTATGATGGTGTTTCTAAACAAGCTTGGCAGGTAGATAAACAATACTTGGTACCACAGGGTGAATACGTTCCGATGTACTTTGGTAAATTGTTTCAGTTGCTAGGAATGGGCGGGCGAGTATCAGAACTACAGCAAGTATTTGATTTTGTACCTGGACCGCTAGCTAGTCAAAATGAACTCCCGTCTGATGTGCCTCGGATATTATTCTGCTTCTCTAGTGCTGACCCATTAGCGGTCCGAAGATTACTTACTAATGCTGAGGTTCCGTTTGTTGTACACCCAATCTCACATGCTTGGTTTGGTGACTCCCAAATTTTAAAAGACCAGCAAAAAGCCATGCTAAAAATCCAATCCCTTTGGAATGGTGTAGCGATTGTGAGTGCGGGCAATATGGTTAGAGGTGAGTTGTATACCAAAGAAGGACAGGTATTGGAACCTGTCCTAGTAGCCAAGGGAGAAGGATGGACGGTTAGTGTGATTGGTCTGTAAGGTTAGCTAACTCTTCTTTTACTACTTCCGCGTCACTCCAAACCGTCTTGGTACCATGTGGCCCCATGATGTATGGGTCGGTCCCTTTACCTGAGATGAGCACATACGCATTTTCTGGTGCTTCAGCAAATGCTGTCGCAATCGCTTGGCGGCGGTCCATGATGATTTCTAGCTTCTCTTTATTTTGAATTCCTTTAGCCATTTGCTCGACGATGAGGCGGGGATTTTCATCGTAAGGATCTTCGTTGGTTAAAATAATTTGGTCACAGTAGCGTTCCGCAATTGCACCCATTTCTGGTCGTTTCCAACTGTCTCGTCCACCACCAGTGTTGCCCAAGACGCAGACTTTGTAGGTATCAGGAAATGATTGGTAAAGCTTCTCAAGAGAGTCTGGAGTATGAGCGTAGTCTACCACTGCTGTTATGTGCTTCGCGGCATCTTTACTGGTAGTGAAGTGTTCCACTCGTCCTGCTACTGGTGGCAGAGTACGAAGGGCTTTGTCGATGGTGGTAAAAGAAATACCAAATGACCGCGCGAGGGTAATGGCCGCTAGAATGTTATAGACATTAAAGAGTCCAATTAGTGGCACACGGATGGTGACATCACCAAAAACTAAACTCACACTGTCTTTGTGTAGGGAATACAACGAAAGGTCTTTAAGGGAATAAGGTAAAACGTTTTCAACGTCAAAGTTTAAAAAGGCCGTACCATGTTCGTCGTCGACATTAGCCACTAGGAAGCGAGGTCGTTTGGTAGAAGTTGCTACTCGCTTGGCGATGGCGAGTTTAGCTTGTTTGTATTTTTCAAATGAACCGTGTGATTCGATATGCTCAGGGGTAAGGTTGGTAAACACCAGCGCGTCTAGTTCTAGAAATTGATGACGGTATTGCTTGGCGCCTTCGGAAGTGATTTCTATAATTGCGTGCGTACATCCAGCCATTACTGCTCGGCGCAAAAAACGCTGTACAAAAAACCGCCCCGGCATGGTCATCTTAAAGAGATTGCGTTCAATTTTGTCAGCAATTTTAAATTGAATAGTGGAAAGAGACGCCACCGTGTGACCCTCGGTCTCGAGAATACGAGTAAGTATTTCAGTTACTGTTGATTTCCCTTTGGTGCCAGTGATGCCAATCACTGTTATTTCCCTAGAAGGGTGCTTGTAGCGAACATCGGCTAAATACGCCAAGGCGTAGTGATACGGCGGACGAACAATATTTAAAAATGACTTCGGAATAAGCTGTTTGAGGAGGGAAAATAATTGAGCCATATACATATATAGTATACGGACAATCATTCTTTTTGCCAAAACATAATAACTGTGGGCTTCTTATTTTATTAAGAGCCAACTCACAAACCTCCAGATACGAGGCGCGACTAAACGAAAACATGAGACGTATGGAATATACGGTGAATGTTTGAGTGAGGGAAGCAGCAAAGTATATGGGGTTTTGTGGTTTGGCTCTAAGGGATGGGTATTTGCTTGAGAACAGTCTGCACCAAAGTCTTGGTGTCGGTAGTAGTATCCTGGCGGATTACATACGAACGTGCTTCTTGAGGGTCGTAACCGAGGGTAATGAGGGCGTCGATAGCGTCGATTTGAGTCTGTGATAGTTGAGCTACTGGCGTATTGCGTGAGGCTTCTACCAGGTTCATATCATCAATCTTGCCGGCTAGATGGTTGACCAAATTTTGGGCGGTCTTCTTGCCGATGCCGGACATTTTAGATAAATGGTCCGGGTCTTGTTCTAGGATTGAGCTCGCCAGTAGAGGAACGTCTGCTTGGCAGAGGATTTGGAGAGCAGACTTCGGTCCAATCTTTGGGACACTTAAAAGCAGTTCAAAGAAGGTTAGCTCATCAATAGTCTCAAAGCCGTAGAGATCTAGTGCTGTTTCGCGAACGGCTAGGTGGGTGTGGAGGAATATTTCAGAATCAGGCAGGTATTGCTTGCGGACAGTCGGGGTATACACCAAATACCCAATATCTTGAACTGAAACCACTAGGCTGTTTACGCCCAATTGAGCAATCTGGCCTTTGAGTGAACGAATCATGGCATTTATTGTACACAACTACTCGGCATAAAGAAAACGCCTTGCTTTTTTATTCTTAATACCGTATAGTGCTCCCACGTTAAATAAATCATATGCCGATAACCAAAGGAGCAGAAAAGGCTAATCGCCAGTCAAAAAAGAAGCATATCTTCAACATTCGCCGCAAGAGCGTGATGAGTGATGTGGTTAAAGATGTAAACAAGGCTGTTGTAGCCGGAGATGCTAAGAAGGCAAAAGAACTTTTGCCACTTGCATACAAGGCTATCGACAAAGCAGCCAAGCGAGGTGTTATCAAAGACAACACCGCTTCTCGTAAGAAGTCTCGCTTGACCGCCAAGGTCAAAGCTGCCGGAGCTAAGTAACAAAAAACCTGCGCCAACGCGCAGGTTTTTTTGTTATTACATTGAACTCACATCTAACTAGAGTACACTTATGAGTATATAAGTATAAGCAAATATACCTATGGCAAAAGTAAGTGTGTATCTAAACTTTAATCGTACTACCGAAGCCGCGTTTTTATTTTATAAAGAAGTATTTAAGACTGAGTTTATTGGTGACATTGCTCGTATGAGTGATGCACCACCACAAGAAGGTATGCCGCCTCTGGCTGAAGCTGACAAAGATTTGGTAATGCATGTGGCACTACCGCTCTTGGGAGACTTTGTCCTTATGGGGACTGACGCTACTGATTCCATGGGCTTTAAGTTGATTCAAGGCAATAACGTCTACATCAATCTCGAGCCAGACACTCGCGCTGAGACCGAGCGACTTTTTGCCGCACTGTCTCTGGGTGGGGTAGTAGAGATGCCGCTCCAAGAAATGTTCTGGGGTGATTACTTCGGTTCATTCAAAGATAAGTTTGGAACCTGTTGGATGATTAATTGTTCAAGTAAAGAATAATCAATATGCAAAAATATATTTATATTGTTTCAAAAGTAGTATTCAGTCTTATTATCTTATTACCAGTAGTTAGTTTAATCGGACTCATGTTCGGGGCTGATGTGGAGCCAAAGCCAGAGTACTACCATACTCCCGAAGCGTATTTGTTCATTAAGATATTAATGGACGCAATGTACATCACGGTGATTAATGCGATAGTGTTTGTGGTGGGCTTAGTACTTTTGTGGACTAAGCGAGCAGCTTTGGCTGCGGTGTTGGTATTTCCTGTGACAGTAAACGTTGTCGCTTTCCATGCTTTCATGGATGGGGGACTATTAACCAGTGGTGCACTACTAGGCAATATTATGTTTATCATCAACGTCTACTTCTTCTGGCATCACCGCGAGCAGTACCGACAGTTGTTAGCGAAGAGTGTGTAGTTAGAAAAATAAAATAAAAACACCCGCCAGTGGCTGGGTGTTTTTTATTATGTATAGGCTAGTTATAGCTTAAGAACTGTATCCAGGTAAATACGATAATTACTTAGAAACATCAACGAAGTCAAAGGTTACTCCTAGCTCTGTCATTCTTTTAACCGGATCTTCTATCCTCTCCATATGTAATGGTGTTGTCGGTGAAGTGGAAATCACCTCCTGACTTCCGAGCCCCTCTTTGTAAACAAAGTCACCATTATCAAAGTGATATAGATAACCCCCTTGTCCATAGAGATGTACCAAGCTTTCTTCTAGTGAGCCAATACCAAAGATGACTACAGTTTTCTCATCTGAATAAAGATTAACTCCCATGTTGTAAAAAGCATTGTCGCCACTTAATCCCTCAATTGGCTTTGGAGTATAGGTGTAAGCCAGAGCAATCCATTCGTGTGGTGTAGCGTGAAAAGATTCTTCACTGAAGATAACTTCTCCATTTTCATTTATTCTTTCATTTAAACGTGGGTTTGCAGTTTCTGCATCAAATATTTTTGGAGAACCGTGAAATACTTTTTCTGACATATTAGAAATTATATCAGACAGAAACCTTAACAAATTCCTGACTACAAAATTTGAGATGGGTTCGGAAACAACCCAATTCGAATCCATACGTAAAGCGTCTCACGCTTTACTTTCTTTCCGCAAACAAAAAAGCGCCCAAAGGCGCATTATTTTGTATTTGCGGAGAGAGAGGGATTCGAACCCTCGAGGAGCTTTCACCCCTAACAGTTTTCAAGACTGCCGCCTTCAACCACTCAGCCATCTCTCCATATATGTAAGCAAGGGAGTTATTTCCTGCCGTTAGCAACAGATACTACCAAATAACCTGCAAAAAGTACACTCTTTCTGTGATACAATTTTTGTAATGGAACAAACACCTAGAGCTGTCACGTGGGAAGCCCCAGAATACGTCTATACTGAAAAGAAGGCTGATTGGTATGTGGTGCTTGCCATCATCTTTGGTGCGCTCATTATTGCGGCTGTATTATTCAATAATGTGCTATTTGCACTATTGGTGGGAGTGGCAGGAGGAGCGCTGGCTGTCTCAGCAGCTAAGAAGCCTCGGGTTATCCCATTTGCCGTCTCAGTGCGGGGAATTCGAGTAGATGACCAATTGTACCCATATTCAACCTTATCGGCATACCACGTTGATGAGGAGGATGAACACGGTCCACAGTTGCTGGTGCTATCAAAGCGGCGTTTTATGCCCATAATTGTTATTCCACTCCCCGAGGAATACATTGATGATATTGAGGACATTATGGCCGGCAAACTCGAAGAAAAACTCCTAGAAGAACCCCTCATGTTCAAGGTGCTGGAAAAATTTGGATTTTGATGTATGATGCTGGGGCACGGAAAGTCGTCTTGATTTTCTGGTCAAAAGCTCTTGTAAAATTTCTACGCATTCGCTACGAAATTTTGCGAGAGCTGCGTTCGGAACACAAAGAAAAGCCAGCTTTTCTTTGGTCCCTCACTTGCTCTCGTAGTTTAATGGATAAAATGCTGGTTTGCGGTACCAGCGCTCCAGGTTCGATTCCTGGCGAGAGCACCAAGGCACAAGAAAATCCCCTGACAATTATGTCAGGGGATTTTCTTATAACTAGCCAACAGTTTGGCTAGCGGGCCTTGGTGCTGGTCGCAGGCATGTTTCTGGCTTTTCCTGAAGCCGGAAACAGCCGAGGCGGGGTCGAGAGTACTTACTAGAATTGGAGCGAAGCGAACAATTGTAGTTAGTAACTCGTGACCACATAAGAGGGTCGTATGATTTGTACCTGCGCACAGTTACGTCAGGAATCGAAAGTCGGAGCGATGCCGCAGGCGAGCGAGACAGGGTCGTGAGCGACATAATTTCAACGAGTGAAACGAGTATGAAATTAGTCGACTCCTGACCGAACTTCCTGGCGAGAGCACAAAAGGTCGGCCCAAATGCGAAAGCATTTGGGCTGTTGCCGTTGTTTAGTATTTTTCCTCCCTCAAAATCTTCCCCATCGCCTTACCCTTCGCCAGTTCGTCAATTAGTTTGTCAAGATAGCGGATTTCTTGCATGAGCTTATCTTTAATTTCCTCGACACGGATACCACACACCGTTCCGGTAATTAGCTTCCGAGAGGGATTGAGTAGGGGAGCCTCTGCAAAGAAAGTTTCAAAATCCACCTGTGATTTTACTTGAGCATTAAGCTCTTTCTGGCTGTAGCCAGTGAGCCACCTCACGATTTTATCTACCTCGGCCTTGGTGCGGCCTTTTTTCTCAGCCTTGGTAATGTATAGAGGATATACACTCGCAAAGCTCATGCTATAGATTCGGTGTTTTTCCATATAAAAATTTTAGCACAAATAAACCCCGCAAGTATTGCGGGGTTTATTGCCTACTTATTAAGAGATAATCTTAATTATCGTCATCATCTCGGTCATCATCGCCAACATTTAACTGTAGGTCGGTGCTGAAATTGATGAAGTCGTCATCATCTTTATCATCGTCTTCTTCTTCATCGTGATCGTCGTCATTAGAGTCATCTTCTCGATTATCACGGTCTTCGACTTCAAAGTCTAGACTGGCTTCTGCGGTGGCTCGGGTTACGTCAAATCGACTCATGATTTCAAGTACTACTGCGTCTCGGGTATTCGCACTAGTTTCGAACTTAGTCTTTTGGTCGTTGATTTCTACCTCTACAACAGTGGTGTTAGGGAAGACGTTTGCTTCAGCTTCAAATGAGACGTCATTGTCTCGGCCGTTATCGTCCTTGTCTTCATCATCACTATCATCGTCTGAGTTATTGTTGTCTTCAAATAAGTTAATCCAAGCACCTTTAGTGTCAATGCGGATTTCGCCATCCTTTTCGGTAATTCTAACTCGGTCATGACCGTCTCGGATTTCTACGCGACTATCGTCTTCATCCCCGCGAACTTCTACCCAAGTATTAGTGTCCTGGATGCGCAAGCGTTCACTATTAAGTTTGACTGGCACACCGTCGATTAAAAGTGAAAGTTCTTCAAGGAGGTCTTCTCGTTCGTCATCTCCAAATGATCCGTTGAGTACGTAGCCAAGGGTAATGGCTACAGCATCATTTACACGAGCTTCATTTTCTTGAGAGATGGTCAAAGAATTTCGCTCGTCTCCTCGGCTAGCGCGGTCTTCGACTTCAAAGTCTAGGGTGGATTCTACAGTAGCTGCTGGTACTCCAAAGCGAGTATTAATTTCAGTTACTATCGCCTCGCGAGTCTTGGCTGCTGATGCGAATATGGTGGTGCGGCCGTTAATCTCTACTTTAACAATAGTTATATCGGTAAAGACATCTGCTTCAGCTTCAAAACTACTAGTAGTACTAGCTGAGGCAGCAGCACTCTTGTTTACTGACTCTTCGAGAATTGAACTGAGTTCCAATAATCGTTCCGCGGCGAACTTTGCTTCCAATTTTGTTTTTGATTCACCACTAGCTAGAGCTAGACGAACATCTTCCACAGTTTGATCTACTAAAAAGAGAGTATCTCCAGGGCGAGCGTCGTTTGAAGCTGCAACCACACCAGTGGTGCTCAGCATCAAGATAAGGGCTAATGCAATTGAGGCCATATGTTTTTTGGTATTAAAGAATGATAAATATGGTGATGGAATCGGGGCAAGGGGAGTAGACAGTCTGCCTTCAAGCGCTCGCCACAAATCCTCCTTCTCTGAAGCTTTGAGGGTGGGAACGCTCTTATTTAGAGCATCAACGATTTTTTGTTCTTCATTCATAGTATTAGAGAGAAGTTAAAGTGGCTGCTAATGTCTTGAGGGCGCGGTGGTGTCTTACTCGTACCGCCGACTCGGTCATATCAAGAAGTGAGGCGATTTCAGGAAAGGTGTATCTAGACCAATGGTGCAATACAACTATTTCACGAGTTTCTGGTTCAAGGGTTTGAAGGGCTCTCTTGACTGCATCTTCTTCCTCCGTCTGAGGAGGGGCTGCAGCAATTGTGTCTTCTTCAAGTACTGTTTCAGAAATTTGTTTCACCTTTGACTCGTTGTAGTGTTTGGCTAGTTTGCGTTTTGTGATAAGGAAAACGAAACTATAAAACTGCGCGTCAGTGGTATATGTGAAAGTTGGTAAAGCAGAATGAAGGTCTATAAATACATCTTGCACAATATCGGTAGCGGCTTCACGGGTGTTTACTCGATATTGCACATACGTATAGAGTTTATCTACAAGTAAGTCGTAGATGGCACGAAATTGCTCAGGTTGCCCTGTTTTTTGTGCCGTCAGCAACGTTTGTAAATCAACGTTTCCTGTCATATATGCATCACTCTACTATACAATGGCTTAATTATACCAAAACGTTACATCAGTGAACGAGGCGGTCAGATTGTCGTTGGGTTCTTTTGCGTGATATGCTACCCCTATGTCTCGATTGTTAGGTATAGATTATGGTAAAAAGCGCGTCGGCGTGGCTATTTCGGATGAGTCACACCAGATGGCTTTTCCACACACAGTGTTTCCAAATGACGCCCAGTTGGTTAAAAACCTTCTCACTGTAATAGCCAAAGAAAACATTTCTGAAATTGTCATTGGGCACTCACTCGATAAAGAAGGGAATCCAAACAGCATCCACGCTAAGGTCGAAGAACTCATGATGGATCTGACACTTGAAGTGGGGCTGCCAATTCACCTCGTACCAGAACTGTATACCACCCAAGCTGCGCTCCGCATCCAAGGACGAAACGCTATGACCGATGCCGCTGCCGCGACTCTCATCCTCGATACCTTTATCACAAACCCTAAGAAAAAATAACATGGAACAAATTTCATACGACGACTTTGCAAAATTAGAAATTAAAATCGGCACAATTTTATCAGTTGATATAGTTGAGGATGCAGATAAGTTACTTAAGCTATCAGTAGATGTGGGAGAGGAGACACCGCGGCAAATTATTTCAGGGATTCGAACTTTCTTTGAAGACCCACAAGTATTAGTAGGGAAGCAGTGTCCGTTTCTTACAAACTTAGCACCACGCACTATTCGCGGTTTTGAAAGTCAGGGAATGATTCTGGCGGCGAGTAGTGAAGACGCTTTTGCGATACTACATCCGCACGTTCCAATGCCACACGGAGCCAAAGTAAAATAGAGTGTGAGTTTTGGTCAGTTTTTCGTAACTGACAGCGTATACTATTGGTATGCGACTCTTCACTGCTTTCTCTCGCTTTTTACCGCCGCCAAGCTACATTGCGCTCCCTAGTGTTGGAGTGGATATTTCCGATACTTCCATGAAGTACGTATCTTTTGAGCCGTCTCTGCGGCCAGAGGAAGTGCGGACTTTAAAAAGTTGGGGCGACATCACTATTCCAGATAACGTACTACAGCGCGGGGTGATTACTGATTCAAAAATTCTCACTGATGTACTTAAAGAGTTTAAGGATAAAACCAAGGCTGAGTATATTCGCGTATCTTTGCCAGAAGAACGAGCGTATATTTTTGAAACTGAAGTAAAGAAAAATGTACCAGTCAAAGAAGTGCAGAGTTTGCTTGAATTCCGTCTAGAAGAGAACGTACCAATTTCAGCTCGGGAGGCGATTTTTGATTATGAAATTTTGGCGGATAATGATAGTCCACATTCAGCCAAGGTGGTGGTGGCTGCGTACCAAAGGGAGACTATTATGCAGTACTACGAAGTGTGTCGGGCGGCTGGACTCACCCCGTTATCTTTTGAAGTGGAAGCCCAAGCTATGGCTCGCTCGGTAGTGCCACAAGCTATGATAGGCTCAGTGATGTTAATTGATTTTGGTAAGACGCGTACTGGTGTTGGTATCGTTAACCAGGGTTCGCTTCTCTATACTTCAACTATTGATATTGGCGGTGGACAGCTCTCACAGACTCTTCGTAAGGTGGTGGGGGATTTGGCTGAATCAGAACTAACTATCATAAAAAATAAGACGGGCTTAGTTCGTTCAGCTGATAATCCAGCTGTCCAAGAAGCTTTGTTATCAACTATCTCTGTCATAAAAGACGAGATTGCCTCTCGTATGCAGTATTGGCATCTCAAGGATAGTAATCGTGGCAGTCGTCGAATTAAAAAGATAATTCTGTGTGGTGGTAGTGTAAACCTCAAGGGGCTACCAGAGTATTTGACCGAATCACTAGGGGTGCCATGTGAGCGAGCGGATGTTTGGACTAATGCCTTTCGTACCAGTGTGGTTGTGCCGCCAATTGAGAAACGCTATTCGTTTGGATATGCCACAGCCATTGGTCTAGCCTTAAAGAATACTGTTTAATTTATGATAAATCTTATTCCGCCTGTAGTTAGAAAAGTTGTCATAAAAGAGTATTGGACTCGAGTAATTTCAGTATTTTTGTTTGTTGTTAGCTTGGTTGGCTTTGGGATTTTTGTATTTGCTCTCCCTGTGTATGTGTTGGTGTCTGATCAGGTCGATGTATATGCCCAATCAGCGGCCGAGGCCTCAAAGCGAGTGGCTGAATACGACTTATCTTCTGGTGCTCTTATTCGCGCCAATAAAATGGCGCAAAAGATTTTTGAACTTCGTGAAGTTGATAAGTTTACCGAGGCAGTGACTTTGCTTGAATCACTACAATCAACAGACATTAAAATAAAAACTTTTAACTTTGATCGGGTCAAGGGTGAGATTAGTCCGGTGATGATTTCTGGAGACGCGACGACACGCCAAGCCCTAGCTGATTTTCGGGATAGACTGCTGCGGCAACCAGAAATTAGTGATGTGGTATTGCCGATTTCAAACTTAGCTAAGGATAGAGACATTAAGTTTTCAATTTCCGTAGTATTTAAAACGACAGAATAATATATGAGTACCAAAACCAAAAAAATATTCATACTGTCTCTCATTGTTGCGATTATCACAACCGCTTCTTTGGGATATTTCTTGTATAACATCAACGTGCGCGGGGTTTTACTAGAAGAGCAACTCAGTATCTTGGCCGAAAATGATACCAAAGAATCAGCTTATCTGAAGTTGCGACGACTGGCTCAAGATACTGAAGACGAACGGGCGCTTTTGGCCAAAAGCTTTTTTTCTAACGAAGGGGACAGTATCGTATTTCTTGGTGAAATGGAGAGATTAGCTACTGCACTTGGTTTATCATTAGAAACTGATTCGCTAGATAAGGTTGTAAATGAAGAAACCAAGGAAGAAAGTATAAAAATCTCCTTTGTTTTTGAAGGGAAAAAGAATTCTGTGTTTATGTTCTCAAAATTACTGGAGGTCATTCCATATCATTCAACCGTAGAGTCACTGCAGTTACGTGAAGTGGGGGCAGGTAATTGGGAGGGTCACCTTACTATTCTCATTAGTATTCAAGCATCATGAATGAAAACAACACAATAAAAAAAATGGTGTCTGGTATTCTCCGCGGGAGAAAGAACGCTTCGTTTGATAGACACATCATGCATCCGGAACGAGAGTGGTTTGTTGTTGTGTTTATTGGTGTGGGGTTGTTTGGGGTTGGAATCGCTTGGAATGTTTCAACACATTTTCAGTTTAAGAATGTGTCAATTTCTAATACACCAGTAGCCGAAGAGGCGGTGGTCTATAGAGCTGGTTTAGTTGAAAGTGCGCTGGCAGACTTTGAGGTTCGTAAGCAGGAGTATGAAGAGTTGAAGCAGGGTTTATTTGGAAATCAGGCAGAGGTCTCGGCTGAGCCAGAAGAGGAGCCAGCTGCCACAGAGGAGCCTGTTGAAGAATCATCTGAGACAGATTCAGCTGAGGTTCCGGCAAGCGAACCAGAAGAAGGAGAGGTGCCAGGAGAAGCGGTGTTGGTTATTTAGGGATGGTGTCTTGGGTCACGAATCACTAAGTATATTTGTTCGTCTTCGACTCCAAATCTACTAAGTGTTCTCGAATCTTACAGATTCTGTCCACTCATTGGACCTTTTCTGCGCAAGCTTGAAAAGTCCTCAATGAGTCTTGCGAAATGGGTCCCGTCCCATTTCTCACCCACCTCGTCTGTTTTCTTTCTAGGAACGAAAAAACATCGCTCCGCTGGTTCGATTCCTACAAAAAGTGCATTAGCACTTTTTTCGTGGAGGCACCAACAAAAACAGCACACAAAAGTGTGCAGTTTTTGTACTGGTGCCTCCACGAGGAATCGAACCTCGAATAACGGCTTAGAAGTCCGCAGTTATATCCATTTAACTATAGAGGCAGGTCTGGGTAATTATATTGTGCTTCGGTTTGATTGGGAATCGATCATTACATGATCAGTACAGGTTGTCGATATTTTGTTTCCTGCGTCACAAAATATCTGGCAACCTTCCAAAACAGTTTCCCAAACTGTTTTGGCCTCTCATCACGGCTTAGAAGTCCGCCGGTTCGACAGTCCGCCGGACTGTCTCCCTCCATTTAACTATAGAGGCAGGTGAAGCAGTGCTTCGTTGGCAAGAATAGCAGAAAAGTGGGGTGGTGGGAATATTGAAAG
>MFLT01000008.1:201433-249026 GCA_001781415.1 Candidatus Kaiserbacteria bacterium RIFCSPLOWO2_01_FULL_45_25 | reverse complement strand
GGGCGGCGCAGATAGTGCGCCGCCCTTGGGGTCAGGAGGTGAGTCTCGGTGAATCCGCTGCGGAGAGCGGAAGCCAGGCGTGACCTTTTTCGTGAAGAATCAACAGCCAGACCTTGTCTGTATCAACCGCCACTTTGGGAAGGCTGATATCGGAAGGAAATTCAGTTAAGTAGTCCGCAAACCCAGCAAGGGTGGTCACTGAGATGGAAACTGGAGTAAGGCCTTCTTTGATGAATCTGGCAGCATCCTTAGCTGCATACGGATTCAGGCCGTTTATGAACTCTTTCCAGAAGAAGTTGTAGCAACCACAAATCACAGCCACCTCAGCATGCTCCAGTTCAAAGTCGGTGACCGCTTTCCAGGCGACTGCCTCCAATCTCTCTTGGTGTCTGCTGAGGATGTCCAGGGCAATGTTAAGGCTTTCGTTGTCATCTGGCGGCATAATCGACTCCTTTGATTTGGTAAGAACAGGTATAAGTGAACAATAGGTGCTGAAGAGGTTTTTGTAAAGAGATAAAAGGAAACCCCGTCTCAGGAAGACGGGGCGGGGAATCTGGAATGGACTCAATGGTACGGATATTCTGCCAGTGAGATATCGGTACAGGCAATGCGGAGCCCGGTCGGTGTTTGGTAGAACATGACAATTCTAACTTCGGTAGACTCCTTTGGAGCTTCCAAAAGGTGTTCAGCAATGGTTGGGGCTGACTTAGCCGCAATCTCACAAATGTCCCAGGAACCACATCCTTTCAGAAACCCGTCGGGGCTCTGCATGTCTGGTTCAATCGACATGGCTGATAGCAGGACTTTTGTGGCGGTTGCCCAAGGTGAGTTTCCGTCTACCAAAACCACAACAGGGCTATTGGTACTGGCTTTGGCGTAAAGAGCTAGATTTTCAAGCTCAGCGGCTCTCCCTTCAAGAAATTGTTTCGGGTTTATGACACTGGCGTCTTCTGAGGTCATCGGACTTTCTCCTCGGTTACTGGAACTGAAAGAACAGACATTTAGAGTACGGTTGAATGGAGGAGTTGTAAAGGGAGGGATGGCGCGATGAGATTTGGTCACGAATCACTAAGTATATTTGTCCTTATGGTTATGAGATTTGGTCACAAATAAATTTTCTTCGAAAATTTTTCGCGACCCCGCCTCGACTCTCTCTTTCTCCGCTCCGCTACGAAATTCACATGAGTCTCCGGCCTTCAAATCTCTCATCGCGCTAAATAGGATTTGTCTGACGGTCACGTATTGTGGTACAGATGTTACGAGATTTGGTCACGAATCACTAAGTATATTTGTTCGTCTTCGACTTCAAATCTACTAAGTGTTCTTGACCACGCCTCGCTTGCCTGCGGCAGCGCTGCGGCTTTCAAATCTCTACGAAAGTGCCGCAGGGCACTTTCTCATAGCGCACGAACAAAAACAGCCCACACTTAGGTGTGGGCTGTTTTTGTACTCGTGCGCGATGAGAGATTTGAACTCCCGACCTTCTCAGTGTAAATGAGCTGCTCTACCAACTGAGCTAATCGCGCATATCTACCGTAGTAGTGCCACACATAGTACCTGTTTTTAAAATAATTTCAATATGTGCCAACTTGGGCCTGCGGTATACTAGTTTTTATGACAGAAATGAACTGTGTAATAGTTGGTAATGTCCAAGGGGTTCGGTACCGTGATTATGTCCAAGCCGCCGCTGGCGAATTGGGCTTGGTAGGCTATGTGCGCAACAATCCGGACGGTACAGTGCAGGTCTTGGCTCAGGGCGAGCCTGAGACGCTCAGAGCCTTTGTGGAGTACTTACATGAAGGTTCGGTACTATCATCAGTTGAATCAGTCTCGGTAGACTGGGGGACGGCGCGTAACGTACTTGAGGATTTCTCAGTTAAATACTAAATGAACAATATGAACAAGCTGCCGAACTGCGTCGGCTTTATTATGGATGGAAACCGTCGCTGGGCCACAAATCAGGGTCTAGAAACTTTGTACGGACACCAAGTAGGGCTACTTGAAAAGTTTAGTGAAGTTATTCGTTGGGTAAATGATTTAAATATTGAGAATGCAGTCTTCTATGCATTTTCGACAGAAAATTGGAATCGAAAAGAAAACGAGGTTAATTATTTGATGGATTTGTTTCGTCAGCAATTAGCACAAATGAGCACTAAAACCATTGAAGAGAAAATCCGCTTTCGATTTATTGGACGTACAACAGATTTTGATCAAGATATTCAAGATGCGATGAGGGAGCTTGAAGAAAAAACATCACAATTTACCAAAACAACTGTTTGGGTTGCTTTGTCTTATGGAGGAAGGGTGGAAATTGTTGAAGCGGTTAACAAAGCTATTGAAATAGGTGCGGTTGTAAATGAAGAAAGTTTTTCCAATTTGCTTTGGACAGCCGGAATGCCGGACCCAGATATCATAATTCGTACTGGCGGTGAGCAGCGACTGTCTAATTTTCTCCCGTGGCAGACGGTATATAGTGAGCTCTTTTTCGTGCCAACCTATTGGCCGGCTTTTACAAAAGAGGAATTTACGCGTATCCTCAGTGCATATGCAGAAAGAGAACGGCGAATTGGAAAATAAAACTATGCCAGAGCCGGAAGTAATTTACGAAGATGCTTCGGTGATTGTACTTAACAAACCCTATGGGATGTTGGTGCATGAAGACTGGCACTCAGGTAACGAAGGCACGGTAGTGCAGTGGTTTTTGGCGCGGGTGCCAAAAGCGCAGGGGGTTGGCGAAGTAAGTGTAAAGCCAGACGGCACACCTCTTGAGCGCTCAGGTGTAGTGCACCGCCTCGACCGCGAGACGTCAGGCGTGATGATTATGGCCAAGACGGCCGAGGCCCACGCCTTCCTTAAGGCCCAGTTCCATGACCGCAAGGTAAAGAAGGAATACCGGGCTTTTGTGTACGGACGGATTCACGATAAGTGGGGAACCATTAATCGTCCAATCGGTCGGAGTGCCAAGGACTTTAAGAAGCGCTCAGCGGAGCGTGGTGCCAAAGGCACTATGCGTGAAGCCCTCACCCATATGGAACGAATTGGAGTTGGTGAATACAAAGATGAGGCTTTCTCATACTTGAAGCTCATGCCACAGACTGGCCGTACTCATCAGCTGCGCGTACACTTACGGGCTATCGATCGCCCAATCGTGGGGGACATGCTTTATGGGGAGAGACAGATGAAGATATCAAATAACCTTGAATTAAAGCGATTGGCGCTCCATGCCCACCAGCTTGAGCTTATCTTGCCACATGGCCAAACAGAGCGATTTATCGCCCCATTACCCCATGAGTTTGAGGAGGCGGCGGAGCGTATTGCAGAGTAGGGAAGCTTGTGGTAGATTATGGCACGCTTAAACGGCCTATTTGTTTAGTTATTATATTATGAAAACAGCAGTTACAGGGGTGACAATATCACCCGTCAACATGAATGAACGGAAGGAGCTTGGTCTACGACCAGGCGACACTGTTCGTGTACACCAAAAAATTCAAGATAAAGGCAAGACACGTATCCAGATTTTTGAAGGACTCGTGTTGGCTCGCAAACACGGTGATGAAGCCGGTGCGACCTTTACCGTCCGCAAAGTAGCTAGTGGAGTTGGAGTAGAAAAAATCTACCCACTTTACTCACCACTTATTGATAAGCTAGAAATTGTGAAGCGTGCCAAGGTACGTCGAGCAAAGCTCTACTACATCCGTGAGAAGGTGGCTCGAGAAATCAAGCGACAAATGCGCCGTATGACTATGATTGGTTCATCTACTGAATCAGAAACTGAATCAGCTATCCGAGCCGCTGCTGAAGCTAAGGCTCTAGAAGAAGCTGAGCTTAAGTCAAAGGAAGAAGCTGCCGCCGCAGAAGCGGAAGCTGCAGCCAAGATTGCAGAAGCCGAAGCAGCCGCTAAGGCCGAGGCAGAAGCCGCTGTAGTAGAAACACCAGCTGAACCAGAAGTAGTCGCTGAAGCTGCACCAGTTGCAGAAGAAGCCACACCTGAGGTTCCAGCTGAAGAAAAGAAGGACTAACCTTCAATTAAAAAAGCCCGCACATTCTGTGCGGGCTTTTTTGTTAGGAGTCTTTTTCACTACCAGTTAAGACTTTGCGGAGAATGGTACCAGCGAGGTTAATAAGGAGACCAAGTAGAACGAGGCTGGTGATACGAGTTAATACCATCGTGACTCCACCACCAAAGGTTTCAGGTTGTGGGTACGCTAACTCACCTAAGATGACCTTAAGAGACCAATACATTCCAGATGGAATGCTAGAGCCAGCAGCTTGTCCGTGTTCAAATATATAAAAGAGACTACCAAGGATGAGGGTGGCGATAGTTAGGGCGGCTACATAAATTTCAATATTATATAAGTAGACGGACGACGAAGGAGCTGAGTTCTTTGTGCTAACTTTAGATAGTTTGGCCAGTCTGAGGATTCGCAGTAGGCGGATGATGCGCACGGCTCGACCAACCTTGAGGAAAGTGAGGTTGGCAAACCCGAGCATGCTCGGCAAAATAGCAATGAGATCAACGAGACCAAAGAAACTAAATATATATTTTAGTTTTGAAGGAGCTTGGTAGATACGTATTAGGTATTCTAGACTAAATATTGCTACTAAGACATATTCTGCCAGTACAAAATATGGTAAGTATGGAGCGAGGGAAGGAACTGTTTCTAGGGCTACAAGGAGAACCGCTAGAATGGTGGCAATTGCCAAAAAACCACCGACGTACGGTATGGTATCTAGCTCACGCAACTTAGGGGCTTTGTGTTTCCGAGACATACTCAAATCGTACCACAGTAAAAGGCCGGACCCTTGAATAGTCGACCTTTTTCGTGCATAATGTCGCCACCTCAAAGAAAGAGACGTACCTGCCCAGGTGGCGAAATTGGTAGACGCACTACCTTGAGGTGGTAGCGCCTTTACGGGCATGCTGGTTCAAATCCAGTCTTGGGCACACACAAAAAGAATCCCCTGCGGGGGATTTTTTGTGTGTGCCCAAGAAGACCGTGCCCTGCGGCACGGTCGCCTGGATTTGAAGGCCGGAATATGTCGCTTGCGACTATGAGGCGGGGTCGAGAGTACTTAGATTTTTATGAGCGGAGCGAAATAAAAAGCTTAGATAAAACTTTCTGGGAGATAGTTTTATCGTGACCTAATCCAGTCTTGTAATACTTGTAACTCGTAACCAAGACAATCAATTACCTAATCCACCCTTACCAACCAACCCCAAATCAAGGGTTGAAACAACCGGTTCAGTTTTGCGTATCAATAGAGTATGATAAAAACTATGACCGCTCAAAAATACTTAGTTGCGTTGTTCCTCGTGCTCACTATATTTGGTGGATTTGGTAGTGACGCCCAAGCGGCCTCGGTATCAGAAGGAAAAATTCGTGCGGAGTTGCTTTCGCAAATAGAATTACTACTGAAAGAAGTACAGCGTTTGCAGGCAATAATTGCAGAGCGTGAATCAGCTAAATACACTCTTTATACTCCGTACACCTCAGTATACTTTCCGCTAGATTTTGAGACCATGTATCTGGTGCGTGATGGAGAATTGTACGCAATTGGAAGTGAAGACTCATTTGAAAACTCAGACGTACACCTCTTTGAATTATTCAAGGGTATTGTGGGACAAGAGGCAGTAGATACTTATGTGCGTGAATGGCGAGTGTTTGAAAACAAAAGTAATGACCTTGGGGCCTTTGTGGAACTTATCGCAGGAACAGAAGATTGGATTGTTGGCGTGAATCGGGAGAGTTTTGATATTAATGATTCTTCGACCGTTAAGTCTTTTGCTAACTTATTTGTCCACGAATACGCCCACGTCCTGTTGTTTGAAAAAGCTGATATGACAGCCGAGTTCAAAGATACTTTTTGGACAACTGCAGATCTAAAACATGAAGCGGCAGCCAAGTCTGCTTCTGATCGAAATCGTTTTTCTGTCTTACGGCAGTACTATGAAGATAATAAGAATCGATTTGTAAGCGACTACGCTACCATGAATTCAGATGAGGATATGGCTGAGACGTTCGTGTCGTTTGTTCGTGAGTCAAAACCAACTGGTAATACTATTCGCGACAAGAAGATTCTTTTCTTTTACCAATACAAAGATTTTGTCAGCTTGCGCACTGAATTACGAACCAACCTAGCTGAGCAAAATGTCCTATACTAGTAAGTATGTATAAAATCGGTATCTTAGCAGCGGCAGTGTTGTTTGTGATGTTGGCTATTTATATGGCGGTTGTTTCTTCAAGCAATATCAATCACGATAATATGAGTAATGAGCACTCAATACAGGTGGCAGCAATTACTTCTGAGCAAGCTTTTCTTGAGCATATGATTCCTCATCATGCGGAGGCGGTGGCAGCAGCTGAGTTGGTCTTACAGAAGGGGACTTCTTTTCGTCCATTAACGGAACTAGCTGAAGATATTGTGGCTGGACAGACAATTGAGATAGCGCAAATGAAAGACTGGTATCAAGCTTGGTATAGTGTGCCGTATGAAGAGGTGGGAACATACACCCCGATGATGCGCCCACTTGAAGAATTATCTGGAGTCGAACTCGATCGGGCTTTTTTGGAAGATATGATTCTCCATCATGAGGCGGCTATTGCTACAGCTAAAGCCGTACTCAAACTTTCTATTACTGATGAAACAAAAGAGCTAGCTAACGGAATTATTGCCGCCCAAGAAAGAGAGATTGCGCTTATGCAAGAATTACTAGGATTGCTTCCTAAGTAGGGGAGACAATATAAAAGCCCAGCGGACTGTCATCTGCTGGGCTTTTAAATTATCTAGTCTAGCCTCCAAACAATTTTCCCCAAAATCCTTTCTCTTTTGGTTTAGCTGCTTCTGCCGCTCTTTGTTCAGGACTTGGAGTTGGTGTAAAGGCGTGTTTGCCAACGTTTATATCAGTTGGAAGTTCAGAAATTTGAAATTCAGATACGGGCACGTTATTTTTAAACTTAGTGATTTCTTCTACTCGTTCGCCATCGCTTCTGGTAATTCGTGGAGCGTTTTCCTCCGCTGTACTTTGTAGAATGTCAGTAATAACTTCTACTTGTGACTCTTGAGGTGTTGTAGGGTCAGTGACAACTGGCGGTTTTTCAACTATATAATCAATTTCGTTAGGAGTAATAGTGTCTGATTCGTTGGTAGGAAAATTATCCACTAACTTAAGGTCTAGCCCTGCCAGTCTTCGCTCAGCTTCGGTCAGTGATGCTTCACTAATTGCATCATGTGCATCCCAGCCCGATTTTGGTCTTTCCATAGGTATCTTAGTAATTATGAATTAATAGTACATATATTGTCACACATAATTGATTTGGGCTCAATATCCTAGCTTTTGGGCAAGGTTTATTCCGTGGTATGCTAGCAAACATGTCATCAACCCCAATGTTAGAAATTAAGGACCTGGTTAAAGTCTACGGCACTGGTCCGAAGGCAAAAACTGCCGTAAACCATGTTTCGTTGTCTATTCCTAAAGGAAGCTTTTTTGGTTTACTTGGCCCCAATGGCGCTGGGAAGAGTACCACTATCCAGTGTATTACTGGTATTTCTCAGCCGACTTCAGGACAGATTCTAATTGACGGCACCGATGTTGTGGCTGAATACAAAAAGGCCCGCACTAAAGTAGGTCTTTCTCCTCAGGAGTTTAACGTCGACATCTTTTCAACTCCAACTGAGCTCATGGACTTCATGGGTGGCTACTACGGTATTCCAGCCGAAGTACGAAACGAGCGTATCGAAAAACTCATCAAGCGTTTTGATTTAACCGAGCACCGCAATGTGAAGTTCCAGAAATTGTCTGGCGGACTCAAGCGTCGCGCTATGCTTGGTCGTGCTCTCATTCATACTCCAGACCTCCTCATCCTAGATGAGCCAACGGCTGGTGTAGACGTTGAGCAGCGTCGTGATCTTTGGGCGTATCTTAAAGAACTTAATGAAGTGGAAGGAAAGACCATCATTCTTACCTCACATTACTTGGAGGAAATTGAATACCTTTGCAAAGACATCGCCATCATTAATCATGGTCGGATTGTGGCAGAGGGCACCAAAGAAGAATTTATGAAAGAGGGGACTAGTATTGAAGAAGCTTACCTCAAGATTACTCGCGCCAGTAACGCAAACCTATCATGAAAATAAACGCCATTGGTCTCTACACAATGCTTAGGCGAGAAGTGAAGCGTACGATGCGTGTCATGGTGCAAACACTGGTGGCACCAGTGATGTCAGCAGCGCTGTATATATTTATTTTTGGTACAGTTATTGGTTCACAAATTAAGGAAGTGTCTGGTGTGCCGTACATTTCTTTTGTGTTCCCTGGTGTACTTATGCTCTCTGTGATTAACGCGTCATTTGCTAGCGCTTCTTCAGCTCTATACTTCATGCGCTTCACCCGCGGGATTGAAGAGATGCTCATTGCACCTTTCTCATACATGGAGATGCTCATCGGTCTCGTTGGTAGCGCGGTTCTGCGCGCACTTATGGTGGCGTTTCTAATTCTAGGTGTTGGACTGGCTTTTGGGGCGGTATCACTTGAACACCCAATCTGGTTTGTATTTTATGTTGGGACTATATCAGCTATTTTCGCCATTCTAGGAATTATTGTGGCGCTTTGGGCTGAGGGGTTTGAGCAGCTGCAAGTTCTAAATACTTTTGTGATTACCCCGCTTACGTACCTCGGTGGTATCTTCTATTCTGTTACATTCTTGCCAGAATTGGCGGCTACCCTTACTCGCCTCAACCCTTTCCTTTACTTCGCGGACGGTATTCGTAGCAGTATGATTGGCGTAAACGAAGCCAATACAACCCTTGGACTTATCATTATTTGTGGACTGCTCGTAGGACTAGGGTTCCTAGTAGTTACGCTATTTAGAAGGGGTTGGAAAATCCGCTCTTAATAGGGGATTACTTGTTAAAACGTCATTTCTGTGATATAATAGTAATCAGTATAACCACACAGGAGACAGAAATGTTTGCTACTGTTCGGCTCCAGAATGCTGTGAAGATTGCACAGTACGAGTTCTTTGATGGCCAAATTGGAGGAAAAATAACTTTCGACCACAACCACCGACTTCTACTGCGAGTGGTCGACCATGGATTTGTGTCTCGGCACAACAAAACGCAACAACGCTTGATGCGGCGACAGGAAAAATATGCACACTCAACCCTTTTGGGGTTCATCAAAGACTGGGCGGCCAAAAGTGCCAAAAAGAACTCATGTGAACTTCGTGAATTTCTCAGGCAGAAATTGGAAGAGGGTAAAGTGTACCGCCAGGCACTTAACTTGCAAACGGGCAACTATTACTTTCGGCCGGTGAATGCAGAAGAACTCCCTGCCTTGCGCCAGTACCTGGCCTGTGAACACAAGTACCACCTGTATATCTGTCAGGCTGAGGAAGCTACTGCTGTGACCCTTGTTCATCTCAGCACATTCCCGGTATGACCTCAGGGAAAGCCATGGCCCGCACTAGTTTGCGGGCCTTTCTTATTTTGAGTAATGGGGTGCTCTAGGTTATTAGTATGGGTACCGTGGACTTAATGCTGGTTATTGGTTTGGCAGCTGGAGTGGAGGAGGTCAGGAATTAACTTTTAAATAGTCTTTAAAAATTGCTACCGTTCCAACCTGGACATTTATTGCGTTTAGAGATTTTTATATCTACAAAGGTGCTAAAATAACACAGAAGAAATGTAAAAGTTAGCCTTATTTCTATGACCAACATAAACAACATTGAGGTTTCTAAAGACCCAGCTGTACTTGAGACATATAGTCGCGATGTCAGTAATTTTAAAATTGTTCCGCTCTGCGTGTTTTTCCCACGGAGTACCGAAGAGGTACAGGCAGTAGTACTGTCTGCCAAAGAAGAGGGAGTGTCGGTAACGGTTCGTGCTGGTGGAACTTGTATGAGTGGCGGTCCTATCAATAGTGGATATATTATCGACCTCACTCGGTATATGAATTCTGTGGCTGTAGATGGCGAGTCTAAGACGGCCGTTGTTGACGCTGGCGCATATTTTCGAGATGTTGAAGATGCTGCTTTGGCACACGGATTATTTTTTGCCGGATACCCTTCATCAAATCGTATTTGTGGTATTGGGGGAATGCTTGGAAATAACGCTTCGGGTGAAAAGAGTCTTCGTCATGGAGCGACTGGAGTTAATGTGATTTCTCTTGAGGTAGTATTGGCAGACGGTTCGGTTGTTACTCTCACCAGAAAGCCACTTAATGAGGTTGTTGATGAACGAGAACAAAAAGCTTTAGCTATGTATGAAGCACACGCAGCTGCTCTGCGAGATGCTATTGGTGACGTGAAGAAGTGTGCCTCTGGGTATCGACTTGATGAGGTAGTTAAAGACGGAGTGTTTAGCGAGATTCCACTTATGGTTGGTTCTCAGGGTACGCTCGGTATCATCACCAAGGCAACACTTAATTTGGTGCCGCTGCCAGCACATGTTGGACTACTGGTTGTCTCAGCCCAGTCACTGGAAGATCTCTCAGATATTATCGCGACCGCGTACGAGCATAATCCAGAAGGCCTCGAAACCTTTGATAAAAATACTTTTGCTCGGGCCCGAGTACACTTAAGTGAGTATGCCGAAAAAGTTGTACCGTATGTAGATGTAAATGCTGAGTTGTTTATTCTGATTCAATTAAGTGAAGATACCGCTGACGCTACAGCTGCTCAAGCGGCAGCTTGCTATGAGAGTCTATTGTCTAGAGGTTACTTTGTTAAACAGATTCAAGAACCAGTAGATGTCGAAGCGGCCTGGATGGTTCGACGTAATTCATTTACCCTGATGCGTGATCATAATGAGGAAGGGTTTAGAGCCATGCCATGTATTGAGGACGTGATTGTGCCGCTGCCAGCTCTGGGAACTTTCATCCACGAATTAATCGCTATCCTAGAGAGGCGAGAAATCACTTACGGTTTCCATGGACACATTGGAGATGGCTCATTTAGAGTGGTGCCAATCTTTGATTTCCGTAAAGAGACATTAACTGACGATATCTTTGGTTTGATGGATGATGTCTTTGCACTAATCAAACGTCTCCGAGGTAACATGAGCGCAGACCACAGTGACGGAATCATCCGCACCCCGTTCCTAGAATCATTTTATGGAAGTACTCTCGCTGGAGCATTTGCAGAGATTAAGCAGATATATGACCCAGAAAATCGTTTAAATCCAGGCAAGAAGGTGGGAGGGACCAAAGAAGATATACTAAAAACCCTGCAGCGATAAATAAGATAAACAAAAAGAGCGCCTGATGGCGCTCTTTTTGTTTGAGATGGGCCCTACGCTACTTCGTGAACATTCACAATCTGCAGTTCGCCACTTTCGGCATCAAGCCAACGGATAAAGTCTGGGCTCATCTTAAACATCACAAAATCTTCTGCTCCCTCTACATAGTACTTAGAGGTGTTTTTACTTTTGAAGAAAGCATGCACTTCTTCAAGTTGGTCAGCAGGGATTTCATACGCTTTGCCGCGAAGGTCCACCACCTTTAGTGGGTCCAATACTTCTTCAATTACCGAAAGAGAGACGTAAGGTTGGTTTGTGATTTGGGAATATTTTGAAAAAGATTTTCTGGTACCAAAGTACACGTTTAGTTCGTCATCAATTACATACAACATGAGTGAGGTGGTTGGTAGTCCTTGGTCATCAGTCGTGGCAAAAACTGCTTTGCGATGGTTGTTGAGAAAAGTACGAACGATGTCTTTGAGAGCTGCTTGGTCCATAGTATGTAAATGTTACTTGTATAACGTATATAGTATAGCGCAGAGTAGGAGAAAGGGCAGGGATTAAATACTGTGGGAGTTGATTTTAAATTCAATTCCAACTACACCCCAGCACTTCTCGTCTTCGCTTGAGTAAAACTGATTAATTTCTTGAAGGAGTACTTCGAAAGATTCGCCCCCAAACTTTTCGTTTGGTAGATTGAAAAATAAATTTGTGAAGGAGGGGAAGTGATGAAGGGCTATGATGGTCGACTGTATTTCAGCTCCGTTTTCGCGGTTTATAAATATGAGCTGGTCACCCACGGAAAACCCACGTCGCTTTTCGTCGTTTAGCCTCGACTCAATTGTCTTTAGTCCGTCGAGGATTTTATTAAACGGGGAAGAGTTGAGGTGGAGAGTGTGGGTGTTCATGTTGGTTAGTGTAGCAAAATAGGTAGAAAGAAAAAACTCTGTTTTAGACTGCATATTGCATGATCGGCTTATTTTGCTATAGTGCGTTTGGTTCAGTCTGGTTTCTTACAAGGAGTGACAATGGGAACAAGGCATGAGGTTCTGGGTCGAGTGGTCGTTATAAAAAAGGGGGACCGTAATAAACACGGCAATGGTGCAAAAGGGAGCGGTCGGCAAAACGGCACTGGTCTGACAGCCTATCTGTATCAGATTGATAAAGATGGCAACCGAACTCTGATTGCTAGCGCCCCAGGTTCGTCGTTCAAGGATGTAAAACAAAAACTACGTGCTGCTGCACCAGGCAAGATTCCAACGTACGTGGCCATAAAAGACGATGAAGAGACGCACTTCTGAAGACAGAAGACGTGTCTATAAAAACCGCGGCACATTGTGTCGCGGTTTGTTTTTAACTATTCAAACAGAATAAGATTCTTTATCTTTACTGCCTTTTCAAAGTGATCAAGTTTATGTTTTTGAATCCACCAAGTTGCAGCTTCCATTAGTAGCGGAGGACAGTCGTTCTTGTTTTGAAAGAATGCATAAAAAGATATACCAACATTTGTGCCTTTTTTCTCAATTTTATCAGCACAGACAGCAAGCGCCCGTTCTTTGAGTTCCTTTGTCATATTGTCTTAGTGTATCAGATTCCATATTGTGACCTTTGATTCCTGGGCTCAAGCGACGCAGGTCGCTCGCTTGGCTGCCTAGAGCGCAAAAAACTCCCGAAGGAGTTTTTTGCATTCTGGGCGGCTACCGGGAATCGAAACTTACAGTTTCAGTACCCCAATTGGATAATTTGTTTCGCTCCGCTTACAAATTATCTCAATCGGGCTTCGATTCGCGCCACGCTTTTCTGCGAAAAGCTGCGCCCGGTAGCCGCCCTTCATAATAAAAGCCCGACAAAAGTCGGACTCTTATTTTACTCAGGGCGGCTACCGGGAATTGAACCCGAATTGAGAGTTCCACAAACTCCAGTAATAACCTTTATACCATAGCCGCCAGGTGTTTAGTCGACTATGCCAAAAGGCTGGTCGACGTCGCACTGTTATACCTATTTTTTGGGAAAAAGTCGAGCTTTTGATTGAGAATCCAAACTGATAGTGCTACACTTTTAATATTCATATGGACCACGAACCATTATTGGTCACACTTTTTTTTACTTTCATGCTTGGTGCAGGGGTAGGTTTCTATATTGCTCGGTGGCTCTTTTAGGGAGTTATAGCAAAAATTTGTTTATAAGCTTAAGTCACAATATATATGAAGAGGGGATTTTGGTGTGGGGTAAGCTTATTTTTGCTAGCTATAGTGGCCCCACTTGGAGTGTCGGCTCAAGAAGTGCATCAAGAATTTCAGGAAACTGTTAAAGGAGAAGTGATTGAGATTGTCGAACAGTTTGATCGAGACATTATGGGGACTGGCGCTACGACCACGGTGCAAGAGATGCGTATCTTAATTAAAGAAGGTGAGCGTGAGGGGGAGGTAGTTAAACTAGAAAACGACCTGGTCGTGCTCTCGGTCGGAGATAAGATATTTGTTAATCGGCTTTTGTCTATTGATGGGACAGAGTATTACATCTTTAAAGATGTGGAGAGACGAGGACCACTGGTTGCCTTGGTGGTTATCTTTGTGGGGCTGGTCGTTTGGCTGTCTGGTTGGCAGGGAGTACGAGCGGTGTTTAGTCTTGGTTTGAGCATTATCGCCATCTTGTTTGTGCTTGTCCCGGCCCTAATCGCTGGCTATTCGCCGGCCCTGGTTAGTCTCGGCGCGGCGGCGGTTATTTTGTCTATTACACTATTTCTTACTCACGGGTTTAAGCCTAGGGTGGTAGTTACCTTCTTTGGCACCATGGGGGCAGTGACACTGACCTGCGTCTTGGCTTATGTGTGGGTGGAGTGGATGCGCTTTACTGGATTTGGAGACGATGCTTCTGTGTATTTGAATTTTGCCACGGGAGGAAAGCTGGATTTGACTGGACTCCTACTCGGGGGGATTATTATCGGATTACTTGGTGTACTAGATGACGTTTCTATTACCCAGGCTTCCGTGGTGCAGGAATTAAAGAGTGCTAACCCACTGTTAGGGTTTGGTGAATTGTATAAACGTGCGATGCGAGTGGGGAAGGACCATGTTGGATCGCTAGTTAATACTCTAGCTCTGGCGTACGCGGGTGCGTCCTTGCCACTTTTGCTACTGTACTCTTTCTCAGAGTCTTCGATGACGATATTAGTTAATCAAGAGGTTTTGGCCGCTGAGGTAGTTCGAATTATTGTGAGTAGTATTGGTCTCATTATGGCCGCACCACTTACTACCGCTTTGGCAGCTTGGTATTTCAGAGACAGGGAGGTAGATGCTCCTTCGGCGGTGGCTTGTGCTCATGGACATCATCATCACTAAGAGCCTGCCCACAAACCCCATATACTTTGTTGCTTCCCTCACTCAAACATTCACCGTATCCAGAATACGACTCACGTTTTCGTTTGGTCGCGCCTCGTATCTGGGGGTTTGTGGGCAGGCTCTATATGTAGCGGTATAATTATCATAAACTTATTTAATAATTCTAATTTTCATATATGAAAAACTTCGTGAAAGAATTTAAGGCGTTTGCGATGCGCGGCAACGTGGTGGACCTAGCGGTAGCGGTAGTTATTGGAGCGGCTTTTGGGAAAATTGTCTCTTCATTGGTAGAAAACATCGTAACGCCACTTATTGGAGTGCTGCTTGGTGGTGTTGATTTCAGCGGTCTTTCATTTACAATCGGCGAATCAATTATTAAGTACGGAGTCTTCTTGCAAAGTATCTTCGACTTCATGGTTATCGCTTTTGCCATTTTTATGGCTCTTAAGGCGCTCTCAAGACTTAAAAATAAAGAAGAAATTGTGGTAGATGAGCCACCAAAGCCGATTCCAGAGGATATTATTCTCTTGCGTGAAATTCGTGACGAGCTGCGCGGGCGGTAATAGGGAAGAGAGCAAGCAAAAAGCGACCTTGAGGGTCGCTTTTTGCTTAACCACCGTACCAGAAAACATTTTCTGACAGCTGAACACTACCCAAAGAACCAAACAGAAGCTCTAACTTGAGAGCCTTAAAAGTTATCCACAGAATCAGGCTGTGGAAACTGATAAAAAAGTCTTGCTTTAAGCCGTACCCGTAAAGTAAAGCCCTTTTTGAAAAGTGGTATTATGTACGTACGCACGAGTTTCTCCAATCGTGTGTCGGAGGTAACTATGACACGCTAGCTGCGGGCCATGTCTAACCAACATGGGGCTGCCTGTAGCTATCGAAAATCTTTCCTAAACTTAATTGTGCAACTAGAAAAAGTTGCCCAACGAGCAATTACGTTTGTGAGAGATCCTAAAGATTGAATAGAAAGGTTTTAAAAATTAGCAATTATTAATAGGTATGGAAATTAAGAACATTCGTAAGCGTGATGGTTCAGTCCAAGAATTCAATCTTGATAAAATCGAGAGTGCAATTCTAAAGGCGTTGTACGAAACTAAAGAGGGAGAAGCAGCTGATGCCAAAAAAGTCGCTGAGCTTGTACATCAAAAGACTGTTTCGATGTGTGTTCAGGCGGCTACTGCCGCATCAGATGATCCAAAATCACAGAAGTGTGTAGATGGACATCCAGCCGTAGAAGAAGTGCAGGACTTGGTGGAGCAGGCACTGATGGAGCTCAACTACTTTGAGACCGCCAAGGCTTACATCATCTATCGTAACGCCCGCAAGAAGCTTCGTGAGCGCGACATCTTTAAGAAGCGGGTAAATCTAAAGCCATACGAATACCCAGAACTAAATGAATACGTGAGTTCAATTCGTCACTCATACTGGATTCATACTGAGTTCAACTACACTAGTGACATCAATGACTTCCATGTGAACGTGTCTCCGTCTGAGCGTAATGCCATGAAGAACGCGATGTTGGCGATTGCACAAATTGAAGTAGCAGTGAAGACTTTCTGGGGTGATGTCTACAAGAAGATGCCAAAGCCAGAAATTGGATCAGTTGGGGCCACCTTTGCTGAGAGTGAAGTCCGTCATGCCGACGCCTACTCACACTTGCTTGAGATTCTTGGTTTGAACTCAGAGTTTGAAAAGATTACTAGTGTTCCAGTCATACAAGAACGCATTAAGTACCTAGAGAAGACTATCAAGCTTGCCCATACTGATGAAAATCGTCAGTACATGCACTCAGTATTGTTGTTCTCACTTTTCATTGAGCACGTCTCGTTGTTCTCACAATTCCTTATCATGATGTCTTTCAACAAGCATCGAAACCTCTTCAAGGGAATCAGTAATGCGGTTGAGGCTACCTCAAAGGAAGAGCAAATCCACGGTATGTTTGGTATTGATCTCATCAATATCATTAAGAAGGAACACCCAGAATGGTTTGACGATGCTTGCAAGGAATTGATTATCAAGTCTTGCCAAGAAGCCTATGAAGCTGAGTGCGGTATCGTTGATTGGATTTACGAAGATGGGGAGTTGGAATTTATGCCAGCTACCAACGTCAAAGAATTTATCAAGAACCGCTTCAATAATTCTCTAGCTGCTATCGGTCTCCCACGTATCTTTGAAGTTAGTGAAGCTCTGCTTGAAGAAACTGATTGGTTTGATAACGAAGTTATCGCCACTAAGCACGTGGACTTCTTCCACAAGCGCTCAATTAACTACAACAAGCGTAGTGCGAGTGTGACAAGTGATGATTTGTTTTAATTAATAATGTATTTGTATGGAATCTTGGTACTGGTTGAATGAAAATAGTCGCGGCTTTCTAGATAGAGGTTACCTCGCTCCGGGGCAAACACCCGAAGAAAGAATACGAGTGATTGCAGAGACGGCTGAGAAGTATCTCGGTCGTAAAGGTTTTGCTGATAAGTTCTACGAATACATGGGGAAGGGGTGGATTTCACTAGCTTCACCAGTTTGGTCTAACTTTGGTATTAAGAAGGGTCTGCCAATTAGTTGCTTCGGCTCATACGTGGACGACCACATGGGTAGTATTCTCTATACCAATGCTGAAGTGGGAATGATGAGTAAGTTTGGTGGTGGTTGTTCAGGTTACTTCGGTGCGGTGCGTCCCCGCGGAGCGGATATTTCAGACAATGGCCACTCATCTGGTTCAGTGCACTTTATGCAGTTGTTTGAGACGCTAGTTGACGTGGTGTCTCAGGGCTCAGTTCGCCGTGGACACTTCAGTCCGTATCTCCCAGTAGAGCATCCAGACATTATGGAGTTTTTGGATATTGGTACTGAGGGTAACCCAATTCAAAAATTGACCCACGCTGTAACAGTGGGAGATAAGTGGATGGAGGAAATGATTGGTGGTGATGAAGTGAAGCGAGCTATTTGGGCCCGGGTCATTCAGCGTCGTGGCGAAATGGGTTACCCATACATCCTCTTTAAGGATACAGCCAACAAGAACACGGTTGATGTATACAAAGACAAGGGTCTGACCATTTACGCTAGTAACATGTGCAGTGAGATTATGCTCCCATCTCGTGAAGATTGGTCGTTTGTGTGTTGTCTGTCTTCACTTAACCTCATGCACTATGAGGACTGGAAGGACACTGACCTAGTAGAGACAATGATTGCCTTCTTGGATGCGGTGATGGAAGACTTCATTGTGAAGCTTGAGGAACTCCGAGACCATGAGGACCCAGAACGCCGCCGCAGCTTTAGCTTTATGGAGCGAGCGTACAACTTTGCCAAGGCCAACCGTGCTCTCGGACTAGGTGTCCTTGGCTGGCACTCACTATTGCAGTCACGAGGACTCGCTTTTGAATCTAGTGAAGCCGAGACCTTAAACGTAGAAGTGTTTAAGACCATCAAGACTCAAGCTGATGAAGCTACCAAGAAACTAGCAACTGAGCTTGGTGAGCCAGAAATCCTTAAGGGCTACGGTCGTCGCAACACGACACTCCTGGCTATCGCACCGACTACTTCGTCAGCCTTTATTTTGGGGCAGGTATCACAGGGAATTGAACCAATTTGGTCTAACTGCTACGTGAAGGATGTGGCCAAGATGAAGGTAACAATTAAGAACCCGACCCTCCTTAAGTTATTGTCTGAAAAGGGTAAGGATACCAAAGAGGTATGGGACAGTATTCGTGATGCAGATGGTTCAGTTCAACATTTGGATTTCTTGACCGATCAAGAGCGCGCTATCTACCGTACCTTTGCCGAAATTGACCAAGCAGTAGTTATCAAGCAAGCCGCTGATCGTCAGCCACACATCGACCAAGGTCAGTCTCTCAACATTATGGTAGAGCCGGCGACTCCAGTAAAGGATATCAATCAGCTCTACATCAATGCTTGGAAGCAAGGAGTGAAGTCTCTCTACTACCAGCACAGTATGAATGCTGCGCAGCAAATGGTACGCAAGAAGCTTGCTTCAAACGCCAAGGAGATGAAAGAGAACAATGGATAAAGAATAGTAGGGAAGTATAAGCAAAAGCCGGGCCCCTTCGGGGCCCGGCTTTTACTTTGCCTTAAGCACCGCCAGGGACTTGCAGACTTTTTGTTGTAGGAGTACGATAAATTTTACCTCTCACTATCTTGTGCAGGGGACGACAACAGTACTTTTCAGGAGCAAAAAGATGGGTAAAAATTTGACAGGCGGTGACTTTTTTGGCGCGGTGCCGAAAGAGTGTTTCGGTAGCGGAAATCCCTGCACGATGCAGGGAAGTTGCCACAAGACCTGCAACACAGACGTGGCCGGCAATCGGGCTGAGCTCGAAAAAGCAACAACCAAAACCCCAGATCCGGCCAAGCGGCCGATAGAAGGCTTTGACCAGCCTGGTGATGACTACCGAATGGCTGCGCCTCACTGCCTCTAGCGTCCATTGTGGCCTCGGAGTGAATTTAAAAAAGCCGCCTGCTTTCGCAGCGGCTTTTCATTTGGATGGCGTTTGTTTGACACCAAGCGGACAGAGTTGTAGAGTAGCAATGGTTCTGGGTCTTTCAACTCAACAATGGAGTATAGCAAATGCCAATAGGCAGAAATTCTCAAAGGGGATTCGTTCGACATGTTGGCATGACGCCTTCTAGGGCTGACAAGTCAAAGACGCGCGACGTGCTTCCAGCAGACGAGAGCAACGAGAAGGCAATAAGAAAATTTGTCCGCGATAACTTGCGTGGGAAAGGTAGAGCCGAAGGTCTCTCGGGGAATGCTTTGTCGAAATTTGTAAAAAGTCATATCGACGAAGAAATCAAGGGGCTCAAAAAGGGAACTGCCGGATGTGGTGGGCCAACGTCGCTTGATGGGTGTATCCCCAAAAGAGACGTCAGGTTCATCGATGCTGATTGAGGTGTGAAATTCTCAAATGGTGCACTAAAAGCACCATACACAAGCCGCCTAAGGTTCACCTAAGGCGGCTTTTACTATGTTTTTTGGTAGGGTGTTGAAAGCTGAACTTTTTGTGTAAAGGGCAGTGTATGATTGTAGTAATAGGGAAGGAAAGGCCAGAGAGCAGGGACTACGCATCGCGACTGCGCAGTCCCCGCCCTCTGGCTTTTTATTATTTTAGGCAAAAATTTGCTATTATTTTATAAACTATGCGTTCAATTCTTTTTTCTACCCTGGTCGGAGTTCTTATTGTGGCAACAACCTTCTGGTATGTCGGTACTTCGGCCGTCTGCCCTGTGCCGATTTCGTATCGCTTGGGTGAAGTAGATGAGCGCTTTCCAATTTCTATAGCAGAGGCACATGAGGTTTTGGCAGCCGCTGAAGCCGTCTGGGAGGATGAGCTTCAGCGGGATTTGTTTGTGTATGATGAATCGTCAGATTTTACCGTTAACTTCATTTATGATGAAAGGCAGCAAATGGCCAGTACTGAAGAAGAATGGCGCCTTGAGCTGGATAAGCAAGAGGCAGATAGCCAGAGGATTTTGAGTGAAGTTCGTCAGATAGCGGCTGAGATTAGCGCCGATCAAGAGGCGTTTGTGGTGGAGAAAGACCGTTACGAAACTAGACTTACTGCGTATAACAATCAGGTGGCTGCCTATAATGAAGCTGGTGGGGCTCCAAAAGAGGAGTTTGCAGCGCTTCAGAAAGAACAAGCCGAGCTCGCGGAAGAATTAGCGAGGTTAGTGGCCATCGAACAAGATATTCGTCGTCGGGCGGATGAAGTAAATGAGCTGGGTGAGACCGGAAATCAATTGATTGAGCTCTATAACAAAGAGGTGCTTCAATACAATGAAATTTACGGAAACATTGAACAGTACACCCAAGGAGATTATGAGCGTGAGCGAATTAATGTCTATAAGTTTAGTGATACCACTGAACTAACTAAAGTCATAGCTCACGAGTTTGGACACTCTTTAGGGGTAGGGCACGTTGAAGGGGAGAGTTCCCTCATGTACTATTTAATGGCAGAACAGCCAGATACTATCTCACTATCTGAAGAAGACATTGTCGCTTTTTTGGATGAGTGTGGCCACGGAAATGAGTTATCATACGAGGTGCGACGTATAATTCGTACCGCCTTATCATATTTATAAACAAACAATTTTATGGAAAACTTTTTTGGTTCAAAACTAAATAGATTCTTAACCACTATTATTCTTGGTCTCGTGGTAGTAGCTCTCGGAGCCTACGCTTACTACACCATGCAGCAAGCTCGTTATTTCTACACTGGACCAACAACCATCTCAGTCTCAGGTGAAGGGGAAGTGATGGCTGTGCCAGATATCGGACAGTTTAGTTTCTCAGTGATGGCCGAAGGAGATGATGCCGTTACTGCTCAAGATGCTTCAGCTACCAAGATTAACGAAATTAATGCCGCTCTTGAGGCCGCTGGAGTAGATCGAAAAGATATCAAGACCGAATACTACAGTTTGTATCCAAAGTACAACTACGAGACCATGCCATGTATTGCTGGAATGTACTGCCCAGGAGAACAAGTACAAGATGGATTTGAAGTAAATCAAACTATTTTGGTGAAGGTACGTAATCTTGAAACCGCTGGAGCTCTATTAGGACTAGTTGGTGACAAGGGTGCTACTAACATCAGTGGACTTTCATTTACTATTGATGATGATGCTGCACTAAAGGATGAGGCTCGAGAAATGGCCATTGCTGATGCTAAAGCCAAGGCTGAAGTGCTAGCAAATAATCTTGGCGTTCGTCTAACTAAGATGGTTGGGTACTACGAAGATGAGGGTTATCCAGTTCCGTATTACGGTATGGGCGGGGACATGATGGTTAAACAAGAGATGTCATCAGTTACCCCAGACCTGCCAACTGGTGAAAATATCACTACCAGTCGCGTCACTCTGACGTTCCAGGTTAAGTAGGGAGGGAATAGAAGGGAATTAAAAGCAGCACGGCCTTTGGCCATGCTGCTTTTGTTGTGCGTAACCTCTCACACCTCCCAACTACAGCGTTATGGGCACCCATGATTTTTCTCCGTCGTACGTACAGGTACGCCTACGAAAAATCATTTGCCCATGCCTTGTATTTGGGCGGGTGTGAGAGGTTACTTTTGTGCACTTTGACATATTACTAAAAGGGGGTATAATGAGCGCAATCCGCCCTAGAGGCGTTTTTATTTTGGTAAACTATTAGCTATGAGCAATTTAAGTAATTACTTCAGGGCAACTGCTGCAGAAATGAAGCAAGTGTCTTGGCCAACCCAACGACAGGCATTTTTGTACACAATTCTCGTGATTGTTATCTCGGTATTCGTGTCTCTTTTCCTTGGTGCGTTTGACTTCGTGTTTGCACAAGGAGTCGACTTTATTATTAACCGCTTCTAATCCTCTTGTAGCTATGGCTAAACAACAAAGCACAGGCGAACGTCACTGGTACGCCATTCACACCTACTCTGGGTATGAAAATGCTGTGACTCGTAACCTTAAGCAACGTATCGATTCACTCGGTATGAATGACAAAATCTTCAATGTGGTTGTTCCAACCGAGAAGAAGATTCGTGTAAAGGGAGGGAAGCGGGTAATGGAAGAAGAAAGAATCTATCCAGGATACGTACTAGTAGAAATGATCGTAGACGATGAATCATGGTATGTAGTACGAAACACTCCACGTGTAACTGGATTCGTTGGTAGTGGTACTCAGCCAGTACCTCTGACTGAAGCGGAATACAACGCGCTCATGAAGCAAATGTCTACCGATGAGGTAAAGCACAAGCTTGATCTCACTCCAGGCGACATCATCACTATTGTTGATGGCCCATTCAAGGATCTTGAAGGCAAGATTGGCGAAGTAGATGAGAAGAGTGGAAAGGTTAAGGTGTTGGTGTCTATGTTTGGACGGGAGACTCCCGTTGAGCTCGACTTCCTCCAGGTAAAGAAGGTATAAAATTGTAATCTGCTTTGTCAGACTACGAAAAAAGACGCTCGTCGTACGACCTGTACGCCTCGCGTCTTTTTTCTTGTCTTCCGCGCAGCTCCTCAATTTTCTCCCTTCTTTGAAAATTTTCTTTGTCCGCCGCGCCATGGAACCAAAATAAAACCTCCTTGAAAAAGGACTCCTTCAGAAACGGCCGCAAGCATAGCTTGCGGCCGTTTCTCTTGCAAAAGCTCACTTTTTCTTGTACGATACGCAGGCTTCAAAGGTCGGCTTGGTTATGGAACAAGTCTGCCTACAACATTAATCCATATAAAAATCATGGCTAAAAAACTAGTAAAGAAGATTAAGGTACAGGCAGTAGGAGGTAAGGCTACACCAGCTCCACCTCTAGGTCCGGTACTTGGACAGGCTGGTATCAACATCGGAGAATTCGTAAACCAATTCAATGAACAAACACGTGACCGTATGGGTCAGGTAGTACCAGTAGAACTTTCAGTCTTTGACGACCGTACATTCACATTCATTACAAAGGTATCTCCAATGTCACGTCTTATTCTTAAGGCAATTGGCAAGGATAAAGGTTCAAGTAAGAATGCAGTGGTAAAGGTGGGCAAGCTCACACAAGCACAAGTACGATCTATCGCTGAAGAAAAGATGGCTGACCTCAACGCCGCTTCAATCGAAGCCGCAATGAAGACAGTAGCGGGTACTGCTCGAAGTATGGGCATTGATGTTGACGACAAATAATCTACAAGATTTACAAAAGAGGCGCCTGCTTTGCCGGCGCCTCTTTTGTTTTGCCAACCATTTGTTACCATAGCGCTATGCAGATAATTCCTATTAAGACCCGGGTTCTTACTCCACCCAAAGACGACCTATTGGCCGTTATAGATGAGTATCTCACCAATGTTCGAGAAGGGGACATTATTGCCATCTCTTCCAAAGTCGTGGCAATTCATGAAGGTAGGTGTGTGCCGCAGGCTGAGGCGAACAAAGAAGACTTGGTAACAACTGAAGCGGACTTCATCATTCCGCGACCATACTGGAATACACCACTCACCGTGACCAAACACGCCTTCCTAGGCGCTTCTGGCATCGATGAGAGTAATGGTGACGGGTATTTGGTATTGCTGCCCGAAGACTCATTTGCGGCCGCCAAGCGCTTCTGTGAGCACCTCAAAGCAAAGTTTGGTCTAACTAACCTGGGCGTTATTGTGACAGACAGTCACTCGACCCCTTTTCGCTATGGTGCCACTGGAGTAGCGCTGGGTTGGTATGGCTTTCGGCCAATCGAAGACCATCGTGGTCGTTCAGATTTATTTGGTCGGGAGATTCAATATGAGCGCTCTAACCTCGTCGACGGCCTAGCAGCGGCCGCAACCGTAGTCGCTGGTGAGGTGGATGAGTGTGTGCCACTGGTGGTGCTACGAGACGTCCCACGCGTGGTGTACCAGGAGGGCGACACCAAAGATGACCTATTTGTGCCATACGCTGAAGATACCTTCCGAGTGTTATATGAAAAGTGGCGAGAATAGGAAACGTTTCATTTTTCAAAAAGCCCTTCGGAAATCCGAAGGGCTTTTCTCATAGTTTTTTATGATTCTTTACGTCTATAATCTACCCATTCATAAGAGATTCCTTCATGCGTATTGACGCCCCAGCGGTCGGTCTCCACAAAGTCATTTTCATATTCAGGGAAGAAAGTATCACCAACGGCATCACTGTCTACTAGAGTGAGGTGAAGACGTGAAGTAAAAGGCAGGGCAGCGTTGTATATCTCAGCGCCACCGCCGATGTGAATTTCGGTTGGGTTTTCTCGCTCGGCAATTGCAAAAGCAGCTTCGAGTGAGCCGGCAGTAATTGCTCCTGGCTCGGCGTATTCTGGATTACGTGTCACCACAATATTTACTCTGCCGGGTAGGGGTTTGCCGAGTATTGCCACAATTGATTCAAAGGTCTTGCGGCCCATGATAATTGGGTGACCTTGGGTCAGATTCTTGAAGCGTTTTAAATCTTCAGGAATATGCCACAAAAGCTTATTTTCATAACCAATAGCTCGGTCTTTTGCGCTTATGGCCGCTACAATCACTACGGGTACTTTCGGAAAATGCATCATAGACTACTATTATGACACAGGCGGCTAGACTTGTCTTTTGAGGCTTGTAGAGCTATCACGTATAATACTTGCACTGTTGCACACTACGATAATTTTTATATATGTTTTTATCTGACGTTGATATTAAGAAAGGGCTTGAAAGTGGGGCGCTTATTATTAAGCCGTTTAATGAAGAGCAGCTGCAACTCGCCAGTTATGACGTAACACTCGGTAATGAGTTTGAGGTGGTAGACAGACATACCATTGGTTCGTCTGATCCAGCCCGCAAAATTTTCCCGAAGACCACTAAGCTCTTTGTAGCTGACGGGGAAGAGTTTGTACTTCATCCGGGTGAGAACGTGCTTGGTAAGCAGCGCGAATTTATCGGAGTTGATAACGAGCACCTCATCCTCCTCTCGGGGAAGAGTAGCTTGGCGCGGATTGGGCTCGTGGTTCACAACACCGCTATGCTCTTCAATCCGGGACACAAATTTTTCCCAACTTTTGAATTAGTAAACGCGAGCAATATTCCGATTATACTCAGGCCTGGTATGCAAGTGGCGCAGATACTCTTTGCCAAGCTCACTTCACCAACTAGTAAGTCATACGAAGAGGTGGGACGCTTCGACAGTGAGAACTCCAATCACTTCGCTGATAAGAAGTAATGTGCAAAAGGCCGACCCCGTAGGGGTCGGCCTTTTGACATCTGTCTTAATTGTTATACATTAGCAAGTGGAAGTTTACTTGCTGACTACTTTATCTGAGGAGAATCCCATGTCCAAGACTCAAGTTGTTGATTATGCAATGATCCCTGCTCAAATGGCTCGTTTGCAAAAGATTAACGAATCACTGGCGGCTCTTCAAAGCGAACGAGCTGAATTGATTGCCATACTCAGTGCTTGTCAGGTAAGTTTGAATAATGATCTTGATAAGCTTTATGCAGAGGTGCCGGTCTTGGCCACGATTCATTGCCCGCCACCCCCGCCCAGGATTGCTGGCTAGGTAGGGTGTGGTGTAGATGCAAAAAAGCCGAACCAACTTGGTTCGGCTTTTCTTATGAATGAAGATATTAGACGGCCATCGGTGCTTTGATGGTTTCATCATGGGTGTAGTTTTCGAGCTTTATATCGTCCATAGTGAAGTCGTCAATATTTTTGATTTCAGGATTTAACCAGAGAGTTGGAAGGTTGTGGGGCACTCTTTTTAGTTGCTCCTCAACCGCTGACAGGTGATCATGATAAATATGTGCGTCGCCAAGAGTGAGGACACACTCATGAGGAGTTAAATCAGTGACTTGAGCCACCATGGCTAGCAGTAGGGCGTATGAGGCAATGTTGAAGGGTACTCCCAAAAACATATCGCAACTACGTTGGAACATATGCAGAGAAATTTTCCCATTAGCGACAAAGAATTGGAAAATCATATGACAAGGAGGTAGAGCCATCTCATCTAACTCACCTGGATTCCAAGCGGAGACAATCAGACGTCTGTCGTTTGGGTCTTTTTTGATTCGTTCAATAATCTCCCCGAGTTGGTCTACTGTCGTTCCGTCTGGCTTTCGCCAGTGACGCCACTGCACTCCGTAGACGCGTCCTAGGTCGCCGGCAAACTTAGCTTTTGGTTTCCAGTAGTCAGACTCAGCATTGGCGGTCCAGATAGTTGTATCAGTACCGTTTAATTCCTTTAGGCGGTTATCATCTCCACTGCCTTCAATAAACCACAAGAGCTCACTTTTCACGGCTTTGAAAGCCAGTTTTTTAGTTGTTACAGCTGGGAAGCCTTCTTCCAGATTAAAGCGCATTTGTTTGGTAAACAATTTGCGAGTTTTGCCATTTCGTCCTTCAATGTCTGTGCCGTTCTCGTAAATATCCTTGAGTACGTCTAAGTATTGCTTCATGACAGTGGCTTATTGTCTAATTTATTAAGTATATCATTAGATATTGAATGACCCTCCCTTGACTCGGACGGAGGTCTATTTTGGGGTTAATTTTAAATCAAATTTTCCTTATTTAAGTGATACTATATCTAGATGAAATTAGGGAAAATAATCGTCATTGACGGAGCCGATGGAGCCGGCAAGGCTACCCAAGTGGCCATGTTGGCTGAGCGTTTGCGGACGGAGGGGGTGGCGGTGGAGACGCTTGATTTCCCACGCTATGGCAGCAATGTGTTCGGCACACTAATTCGTGAATGTTTGGATGGTAAGCGCGGTGACTTTCTTCATACTGACGCCAAAGTGGCGTCTACTCTCTACGCTGTTGATCGCTTTGAATCAAAACCACAAATTGAAACCTGGCTAGCTGAAGGAAAGGTGGTGGTACTTGATAGATATGTCAGTGCCAACATGCTTCACCAAGGTGGCAAGCTTCGAAACACAGAAGAGATTGAGGAGTTTCTCACTTGGCTCGACAAGGTTGAACACGGCATCTTTGGCTTGCCGCGGCCGGACATAATTTTGTACCTTGATGTGCCACTCGCTGTTCGTAAACGCTTAAAGCAAGAAGCTATCACTGCCGGAAAGCACGGTGCTGATACTAAGGCAGACCAACACGAGGCTGATGATTCGCATCAAGAACATGCCGAAGCGCAAGCTCAACATCTTGTTTCAACTAAGAATGTTTGGCACCGTATCAATTGTACCGAAGGAGGGGAGATACGGATTCGAGAAGCCATCCATGAAGATATTTATTCATACATTAAAACCGCCATCTAAATCCTATGAAACTTTTTATAAAAAAAATGCATGAAGCGGCAGTGGTACCGAGCTTTGCCCACACCACCGACGCTGGTTTGGACCTCTGTACCACAACCGAGGTAATCATTAACCCTGGTGAGCGTGCTTCAGTGCCTACCGGCATCGCGATGCAGATTCCTGAAGGGCATGTTGGACTGATTTGGGACAAGAGTGGTATTTCACAGAAGGGAGGACTGAAGACCCTTGGTGGAGTAATTGATGCCGGCTACCGTGGCGAGATATTTGTGGGGCTTTTTAATACCAGCAGTGAAGTGTACACGTTTGCACCTGGGCAGAAGGTGGCTCAGATTTTGATTCAAAAGATTGAGCAGCCAGAATTGGAGGTCGTAGACAGTTTAGAAGATTCTTCAAGAGGCGAGGGAGCCTTTGGAAGTACTGGTAAATAATTTATATAGTATGAGCGAATATCCATTCATCAAAGACCAAGATCCAGAACTATACGCGACCCTCATTGGGGAAGAGGAGCGGGAGCGAAAGGGAGTAGAGCTGATTCCAAGTGAGAACTATGTCTCAAAAGCTGTGCGTGAAGCCAATGGTTCAGTTTTTACTAACAAATATTCTGAGGGCTACCCAGGCAAACGCTATTACGGCGGACAGAAGTACACTGACCTCATGGAGACCATCGCTATCGAGCGCGCCAAGAAGCTCTTTGGAGCGGCGTACGCTAATGTGCAGCCACTTGGTGGAGCTGCCGCCAACGTCTCAATGTACTTTGCGCTTATGGAGCCGGGTGACACTGTGCTCGGTATGGACCTCAGTCACGGCGGGCACTTAACCCACGGACATCCAACCACCGCCATCAACAAAGTCTTTAACTTTGTGCGGTACAAGATGAAGGACGTAAACACCGGCGAAATTGATTTTGAGGAACTACGACGCGTTGCTCTCGAGCATAAGCCAAAGATTATTTTGGCCGGCTTCTCAGCTTATAGTCGCGAGCTTGATTACGCGAAGTTTGTGGAGATAGCCAAAGAGGTAGGGGCCATCACTGTTGCGGACGTCGCGCACATCGCGGGACTTATCGCTGGTGGAGTACTCAAGAATCCATTTGATTATGGTTTTGACGTCATGACCACTACTACTCACAAGACTCTTCGTGGTCCACGTGGCGGTATGATTCTTGTTCGAGAAAGTGAGGAGCTGGCCAAGAAGATAAACAAGGCAGTATTTCCAGGCATGCAGGGCGGTCCGCACATGCATATCATTGCGGCTAAGGCTGTAGCCTTTGGCGAAGCCGGGCACTCAAACTTCAAAGTCTATGCGGCCCAAGTGTTAAAGAACGCTAAGGCCATGGAGAAGGTATTTAAAGACGCAAACGTACGACTACTTTGCGGCGGAACAGACAACCACTTACTTCTAGCTGATGTATATGGCTCACTTGGTATCACGGGGCAGGAGGCAGAGACAGTACTCGATGAGGTAGGTATTACTCTCAATAAGAATATGATTGCTGATGAGTCTCGCACTGCCATGGATCCGTCTGGTATTCGCTTTGGTACTCCAGCGATGACCACCAGAGGCATGATGGAAGCAGATGCCGCCCAGCTGGCTTCAATAATGCTTGAGACGATGGCGGCTAAAGACGATGCTGCTAAGAAACAGGAACTACAAAAGACTGTACAAACGCTTTGCGAAGCGTTCCCAGTACCAGAGAAGTTTGTGTAGAGAGGGAAGAGATAACACTAAAGGGCGGCAACTTCGTTGCCGCCCTTTAGTGTTTATGATATTCTCCAATTGGAGTCGCGCGGATTGACCACCAATCCAAACAGCTCCTGTTTAGTTTTACTTCATGAATTTGGCCTGGGATCTTGCGATCCCAGGCCGTTTTTTATTGTGTGTTTATAAATATGAGTATTATGGCTATAATCTTGCAAATTTATAGATGTGTGACATACTACCCATGTCGGTCTTTGGCGAGTCCGACTTGTTGCTGGTTCCTTCGGCCCCGTATGCTTCGGCAGAGGGGCCTCTTTTTGTCTAAAAATTAGTCTAATTGAAAGCCAAAGAGCTTGCAAAAAGCAGTTTTTGTGTTACTATAATGGCTGACCTATTAATCGCAGTTGCCTGTGAATCTTAGGTTCTTGGAAGACTACTGCAGACATGGATGTGTTGTGCAGGACACGAGAACTCCCCTCGTCGACCTTGTTCATAGCCCTGGTTTTCGACACGCGCGTCGAAAACCAGGGCTTTTTTACTAGTTCGTCACAGAATGTTCCGAGCCTGAGCGAGGGAATGATGTGACAGTAAGTATGTACCGTCGGTGGACGGTTCCCATGCTAGCAAAAACACCGTGTTTCGCTCCGCGGATGTTTTTATAAATCCTTGAGATATATTTCATAGCCACTTGCCACCATTTCGGCTTCTGGTACAAATCGCAGCGCCACACCATTCATGCAGTAGCGAAGTCCACCACGGTCTGTTGGCCCGTCAGGGAAGACGTGCCCGAGGTGGTTGTCTGCATAACGAGAACGAATTTCAGTCCGGGTGGAGAAGAGTTTGCGGTCTTCGTGCTCTGTGACTGCATCAGCTGAAATGGCGGCAGTGAATGACGGCCAGCCAGTGCCTGAGTCGAATTTGTCACGAGAAGAGAAGAGTGGTTCACCAGATAAGATGTCTACATAAATTCCTCGACCATATTCTTTATCGAGTGGAGAAGTGCCAGCGCGTTCTGTCCCTTCTTTTTGAGTGACGCGGTAGGCGAGTTCATCAAGTGTTGCTTTGAGAGTTTCGTCATTTGGTTTTTCATAATTTTCCCACGCAGCTTCGTTCATTTGTGTCATAGAGGTTTCAAGATTATTTTCCCAAGGTAGGGTAGGGCCAGTGTCGGGACCCCAGTGTTTTTCAATAAAAGAATCGCGTCCGGAAGCGTTGCGGTAGTACTGGTACTTAAGTCCACTTAAAGTACCTTTATAGTAATTTTGGTGATAGTCCTCAGCTGGCCAGAAGGTTGGTCTTTCGAGTACGGCTACTTCAAGTGGTTTATCGTATGGACCATTTTGATCAATGGTAGCGATAAGGGATTCGATTAATTGTTTCTCTTCGTTTGTTTCATGGTAAAGAGCTGGGCCATAATAAACACCACGATCATGGAAAGACCCGACACCATCAGTTGGATCCATATGCTTCAGGGCATAGATGGCAATTTCTCGAAACGATACGACGTTGGCGTCATATGTCACCTCAACTACTTCTTTGTGTCCACCTTTACTGTAGTTTTCATAAGTAGGATGTTTAGTCGTTCCGCCGGCGTAGCCAGAGATGGCTTCAATTACACCAGGCAGTTTTTCTAAATCTGATTCAACGCACCAAAAACACCCACCAGCGACGAGCATGGTTCTAGTGTCTGGGGTAGTGGTAGCATTAACCTCTGGTTTAGTTTGTGTTGTTTGCATAGAGTTAGGTTGTTCTTCAGTAACTTTGCTATTATTACTAACAAGAAGCAAAGTACCGATACTAATAATGATAGCGAGTACAATTATTGTTATGAGCTTCATGCTAATAGTATAAACAGCCTTGTTTCGAATGTAAAGTAAACTTTACATCAAACCCCATGAATTTCTTAACATTACCTGACACTGTTTTTATCCGCTTCGCCAAACGCCACTGGCTGACGATTGCTTTCTTGCTTGGTTTTTTTACTGACTTGATTTTGTTGAATCGGGTTGATGACGCTATCGATAATTTGGTTCTGTTTATGTACGCCTCACTAGCGACTCTGTCACTGGTGTTGTTTTATGTAGCGATTGCTGAGAAGGCACCGTCGCGAGTTGTATCATTCCTACATTCATTTATGCCGGTGGTGATGCAGTATTCTTTCGGTGGTCTGCTGTCCGGAATGCTTATCTTTTACGGACGAAGTGGCGACTTCCTAGTGAGCGCACCATTTTTGGCGCTCATCATTTTGGTTATGTTTGCGAATGAGCTCGTAAAGAAGCGCTCTGATCGCTTGCTTTATAACCTCGTGGTGTACTTCATTGGTATTTTTTCATATTTAGTTTTGGTGGTTCCGGTTTTAATTGGCGAGATGGGTAACTTGGTGTTTATCGGCAGTGGCTTGCTGGCACTTCTGGTGGTGTTCTTACTACTTAAGGTGTTGTCTAAAATCATTCCGCACTTCATTGCGCTCGAGAAGCGAATGATTGTGTTTGTGATTGGATCTCTCTATGTGTTGTTTAATGTGTTTTATTTCTTAAATATCATTCCACCGATTCCGTTGTCCCTAACTGAATTGAGTATTTACCAGCATGTCGAGCGGACGACCTTTGGCGGTTATCGAATTGAGAAAGAAGAAATTGCTTGGTGGAGTCACTTTGGTGTACTGCCAGTAACTTTCCATCCAGTGGCGGGGGAGGGAGCATACTGCTTTGCGCGGGTCTATGCGCCGACCAGTTTAAAGACAGAGATTGTGCAGCGTTGGGAATATCAGGATACTAACGGAGACTGGAAGACTCACTACACCCAGGCTTACCCAATTACCGGTGAAAATAAAAACGGCTATCGTGGCTTCACCAATGTCAAAAGTATCAGCGATGGGCTTTGGCGTTGTAGTGTTGAGACGGTGCGGGGTCAGGTCCTCGGTCGGGAGACTTTTGTGATTGACTCAAAGGTCCAGCCTCAGTCACTCGTGACAGTTACAGAATAATTGGGTATTGTAGGGTTTATATGCAAGGAGTCATTCGTACAGCAATTGCTGAGACATTACAAAGCCTAGGTTTGCCAGAGGCGAATTTTGCTGTGGAGCACCCAGCTGAAGTAACTCATGGTGATTATGCTTGTAACGTGGCTATGGTGCTGGCCAAGCAGGTGGGTAAGTCACCGCGGGCAGTGGCGGAGCAAGTGGCTGAGGCACTCAAAGACCAAATCGAATACGTCGACCGAATTGAAATTGCCGGCCCAGGCTTTTTGAACTTTTATCTTATTCGAGATTTTTTTAGTGCTGAGATTGAACGAGCGGTGAGCATGGGTGATGATTGGGGGAAGAATGATACTTGGGCTGGCAAGAAGGTGCTGGTCGAATATACTGACGCCAATCCGTTTAAAGAATTTCACGTTGGTCATCTTTTCACCAACGCTGTTGGCGAAAGCATTGCTCGTCTTTTTATGATGAACGGCGCAGATACCAAACGTGTTAACTATCAAGGTGACGTAGGACTACATGTGGCGCATGCGGTGTGGGGAATGCAGCAACTCGGTATTGATCCAGAAGGAGATTTTTCCGCTCGTGAGTTAGGGAAGGCGTACGCACTTGGTGCCACCACTTACAAAAATGATGAAGCAGCCGCTGCGGCCATTCGGACTATTAATAAAGCAGTGTACGACCGTAGAGACGAGTCTATCAATGCACTTTATGATGCAGGTCGTCGGGTCTCTTTGGCTTACTTTGAGACTATCTACAAAGTTGTCGATACTGAATTTGCTGAAAGCTTTTTTGAAAGTGAAGCTGGTCCGCGCGGGAAAGAGTTAGTACTTAATAATCCCGATATCTTTCCAGAAAGTGATGGAGCGAGAATTTTTAAAGGAGAAGACTATGGTTTGCATACCCGAGTCTTTTTGAACAAAGAAGGTCTGCCAACCTATGAAGCCAAGGAGCTGGCCCTAGCCAAAATTAAAGAAGAGCGTTTCGGGCATTACGACTGGTCAGTAATTAGTACAGCTAGTGAAGTTAATGAATACTTTAAGGTACTAAAGACGGCAATGGGTCTGGTCTATCCAGAGTTGGCCAATAAGACTGAACACATTGGTCACGGTATGGTACGACTCACGACTGGCAAGATGTCTTCTCGTACTGGGGACGTGATACCAGCCATTGATTTTATTGATGAGGTGGCGGCGGCTGCGGCCAGTAAGATGGCGGAGGGTGGAGACACTGAGCCCGATGCTGAACTGGCTCGTGATGTAGCGATAGCGGCAATTAAGTACTCTACGCTGCGAGGAAGTATTTTGCAGAATTCTATTTTTGATAAAGAAGCCGCCTTGTCTTTCGAAGGGGATTCTGGTCCGTATCTGCAGTACACCCATGCCCGTATAAATAGTGTGCTAGCCAAAGCGACGGCAGCCGGACTGACAGCAAGCACTGGGCTCGCACCGGAGGAAATTTATCTAGCAGAGCGACTAGTGTATCAATTTGAAGAAGTGGTGGCTGAGGCCTTGGTCGACCGTGCTCCGCATAAGGTTACAGGGTATCTCACTGAACTGGCGGCTGCGTTTAATACTTTTTACGCACATCAAAAAATTGCCGACAAAGAAGATACCTACGCTCCATACAAAATTGTGGTCGCCGAAGCGGTGAAGCAGACGCTCAGGAATGGTCTTTGGGTTCTCGGTATTAAGGCTCCAGATAAGATGTAGTGGGAGAAGAAAAGCCGGACGCCCCTTTGGGGCGTCCGGCTTTTCTCTTGCAAATAATAGGCATTTTGCTACAGTTCGCAATAGGAAACCCGAGCGATTGGCGTTTGGGTAAGCAAAAATCAGGAGTCCTTTATGAAACCCCTTGGCGACAATGAAACGCGCCTTTTTCTGCAGGCGGCCATTGAAGGCCTGACGCCGCAGCAAATACTGGCGCGTGACCAAATGTTGGCGGCCGATACTGCGGCGGCTATCAATGAAATTGAAGCTCGCTTCGTTGTCGGACACGCCACGTTGGCCGAGTCCATCGGCGCCCAAGTGCAAGCAAACCGAGACCGTTGCGGCGGTGGTACCTGAGATCAGGTACCTGTATTCCAAAAAGCCACCCCCAGGGTGGCTTTTTCTTGCAAATAGTTGCTCCTTTGCTACAGTTCAAAGCAGGAAGTCCGGCGGCAGTCGCTCGGGCAAAATAAGGTGATTCACATGATGTTCTTTACGTCTCAAGGGCTTCCGTTAACTGATGGGCAACAACGGGTGAAAGGGCTGCTGATTGTTGCCGGGTGTAAACCCCGCGATGCCACCGGCCTCGTGACCTGGATCGACGAAGCTTGCGCATCTGAACTGGAGAGTGAAATACTCACTTGTGTTGAATCCTCAGGTGAGTGCATAAATCCTGAGGGTTTGCTCAGGTACTGTCGCCAGTTGGCGCTGCTTAATCAGATGGTGGCTGAACTTGCGGCCGGTAATTTTCAACTTGATGAGCAGGGGGTTGCAAATTATGGCTTGGCGGATGCTAAAGCTTGAACCAGACCTCCTCATCCAAGAACCGAAAAGCCACCCTAGGGTGGCTTTTTCTTTTTGGTTATTTCTTGATGAGAGCAATCGCGTCGGTGGTCTTGGCGGTAAAGCAGCCTTGGTCCTTGAGGGTTTTAAAGACCGGGTAAGCCACTAGCTCTTTTTCAATATGCGGTGAAGCTGAACTAATGAAGACTTGAGTCTTGTTGGCTACTAGTTCGGCTACAGCATCACTGAGCGCCTCTGTTCCTTCAAAGTCAACTGAGAAGAGATTGCGGAAGCGAATAATGACGGCCGGGACAGCGTGACTCTGGGCCATTACTTTGAGGTTGTTAAAGTGTCGACTGGCATCGATGTAGCCAATGTTGCCGGCAATACTATAAGAAGCAAAGTCGATAGTTTTTTCAGATGGGATAAGGAGATGGCGTTCTCGACGAATTTCTTCTTGGGTACCATCCGAATAATTCCAGATAACGTCAAAGCGACCGTGAGCAATCTTACTAGCAAAGATTAGTAAGGCCATTACGGCACCGATACCAACACCTAGTCCGGCGTCATGAAGAATGGTAATTAAGGCAACGGTGATAGCAACGACAAAACTTTCTCGTTCGTGATGCCAGTACTCAGTGAACTTCTCTAGTTCGAGTAGACCAAGGGCAGTGTTAACCAAGATGGCAGCAATTACGGCCATTGGTAGGAAGGAGAAGAAGGGAAGCACTAGCAAGGCAATGATGGCGGTAAAGATGGCGGCCAAGATACCACTAGTACGGTGAGTGGCACCAGCTTTGATGTTGGCACCGGTACGAATAAATACGCCGGTAGTTGGTAGTCCACCAAAGATACCTGAACCAAAGTTTGATAGTGAAAGTCCAAGTAGTTCCCTTGAGCTTGAAGATTCAGTCTTGGTGAGTTTGTCGCCTAGTTTAGCCGTGATAAGAGTCTCAAGTACAGCAATGAGCGCAATTAGGCCAGATACTTCAATAACCAACTTCAGGGCTTCATGGCTTTTTAAAATAGCGATAAGTCCGTCCCAAGCTACTGGTAGAGAAAGGGTGGCGGCAAAAGTTCCAAATTTATCTTGGAGAGAGATAATATCAAGACTAAAGTAGGTGGCTTCAAGGTAGCCAAATACGATACCAAGGATAGCGGCCGGAATAACAGCTGGTACCTTTTTTACAAAACGCTTAAAGGTAAGTATAAATGCCAAGAAGACCACAAAGGTCATTAGACTTGGAGTGTGCACTAGATCGGTATTGGCAAAAAACTTTTCAATATCACCAGTGAGGTGACCAGTGCGAGATAGTTTAGAAAGACCAGAGGCGTCAAAGAGTTGTCCGACAGCAATGAGGATAGCTACACCAGCCGCAAAACCATACATCACACTAGAAGGGATGTAGTAGAGGTAACGTTCAAGTCTTAAGAGCCAGATGATAAACACTATCGCTCCAGTAAATAGTGCCAAGATAGGTAGAATCGCTGCACCAAGTCCAAGCGGTGCTGTTAAAGTGGCAGCAAAGAGGACGGTCGTGAGAGCTCCAGCCGCACCAATAACGTTGTATTCACTTCCAATAAAAATACTACCAATCAAGGTTCCCCAAATACCAGCAATAAGTCCAGGCAAGGGCCCTGCTCCAGAGGCGATAGAAAGCGCAATGGAAAGAGGAATAGAAATAAGAGCAACAGTAAGAGCAGCTTTCCAGTTTTCTTGGACGCGAGTCTTTACAGTAGTGACTGATGGTAGGGTAAACATAAATTATTTTTATAAAGTAATAAATATAAGAAGAAAGGGGTGGTTGCGAAGTTGCAACCACCCCTTCTGATAATGCCCTCATGCGGTGCTTGCAACTTCAGGCAAAACACTGTCAATGAATCGAGGCGGGCGATCTCGATGTTCGCCACATTCGGAATGGTGGTCAAAGAAGACCGTTACTCGTATGTGCGGATATCGCCTGCCAAGTTCGAGTGCATATTTAATGCATGCATGTTCGAGCGTATTGTCGTCATAGCCGACAATACCCGCAGCGGCACAGTAGCTGTGAGCTACCAATACGATGCGAGATGGTTTTTTTAATTCGACCATCGTGCTGATTGACCATGTGAGAACTTCCAAAGCCTTTTCACTGCCGTTTCCGGTGACTGAAGAGAGTTCGGGAGCTATCGGTCCACCAGGCAAGCTGATCGGATGAACAAGATAACGTTTGAATTCGTCCGGTACTTTGATGCGACCATCAGAGCATCGTACGAGCACAATATGTTCTTTTTGGGACTGCACTTACTTACTCCTCACGATTTTTGGGTTAGGTTTGGAACTTATTCGGACTATCCTGTCCGGCGAACATACTACTCCTGTTATTTTTTCTTGCAAGAGGGGTGTAGGTGCATAACTGAATAGGTTCTTGCTAGATTTAAAAAGCCTGTCATTATATTCGCTGGTTTAACAGGAGTGAAAGATGAAACTGGCGTTCTTTAAGATGGTTAACAGTCTCTTTTTTGGTTCCAATTCCAAACGGGTGGGGGTACCGCTCGAAAAGCGGATTGCCCGCGCTGCTCGCCGCGGCGAGGACCGTTACAACTGAGAGTGAGATCTCGTCTCACTTAAGGCGTGCACATATTAAGTGCACGCCTTTTCTTTTGGGTGGTGTCTGCTATTATGCCTAAGTACGCCTGATATGCGTATACATTATTATGTCTGATATACATAGTGTTGCCTGAAATAAACGTTTTCTTCGTTGTTGCCAACGACTCGAAATCATTTTATTTTCAAACAACACAAAATAACTTTTTATGTCTAAAAAAATAAACCGAGAGAACGACAGTGTCGAAGTAGTACCCGAAGTAACCAAGTCTGAGGTGTCTCTGCGCGAAGAAGAAATTCAGGCGTTCTGGGCCGCTAACGATATTTTTAATAAAAGTGTAGAGACGCCAGCCAGTGGTGCTCCAAAAGGAAACTACGTGTTTTATGACGGCCCACCGTTTGCGACCGGTACCCCGCACTACGGTCATATTTTGGCTGGTACCATCAAAGACGCTATTCCACGATTTTGGACAATGAATGGTTTTCGAGTTCGTCGTAAGTGGGGTTGGGATTGTCATGGTCTACCACTAGAGAATTTAATCGAGAAGAAACTCGGTCTGGCTAACAAGCGGGACATTGAAGATTTTGGTATCAAGAATTTTAACGAAGCGGCACGCGGGACAGTGATGGAGTACGCTGATGATTGGAAGAAGGTTGTGCCACGCATGGGTCGCTTTGTCGACATGGAAGATGACTACAAGACGATGGATAGTACTTACACCGAAAGTGTGTGGTGGGTTTTCTCTGAGCTCAACAAAAAGGGATTGGTATACGAAGGGTTTAAGAGTATGCACCTCTGTCCACGTTGTGGGACAACTTTGTCTAACTTTGAGGTTAATCAAGGCTACAAAGACATCAAAGATATTGCCGTGACTGTGAAGCTACCACTGCTTGATGAGGCTGGTAACAAGACTGATACGTCACTCTTAGTCTGGACTACTACACCGTGGACTCTACCGGGGAACATGGCCGCGGCGGTACACAACGACTTTGTGTATGCAAAAGTAAAAATCACCACTGAGGCTGGAGAAGAATTTGTAGTGTTAGCCAAAGAACGTTTGGTACAACTGGGTGATATTCAGCATGAGGTGGTAGGGGAGATGAAGGGGTCTGAGCTCGTGGGGCGTTCATACGAACCACCGTTTGCGTACTTCAAAGATGTCGAGATGAAAGGTAAAGACAAAGCTTGGAAAATCTACCACGCTGATTATGTCGAGCTTGGACAAGATGGTACTGGAGCAGTGCACCTAGCGCCAGCCTACGGAGAGGAAGATCTTCAGCTTGCTCAAAGGGAAGGAGTGCCGGTGGTACACCATGTTGATTACGAAGGACGTTTTATGGACTTCATCACTGACTTCGCCGGAAAACTGGTAAAGCCAAAAGATGATGATACTGCCGAGATTGACCACAAAGAAGCTGATATTGAAATCCTCAAGGCACTGCAGGCTTCGGGCAAGGTTTTCAAAAAGGAAAATATCACTCACAGTTATCCGCATTGTTGGCGCGACGAAACACCGCTTCTAAATTACGCTACCACCTCTTGGTTTGTGAAGGTAACTGATATCAAAGATGATTTGGTGGCTGCTAATAACCAAGTACATTGGGTGCCAGACCATGTGGGTGCTAACCGCTTTGGTAAGTGGCTGGAAGGGGCACGTGATTGGGCGGTTAGTCGCCAGCGTTATTGGGGAGCCCCACTACCAATTTGGCGTAACCCCGAGACCAAGGACTATGTGGTCCTAAGTTCACTTGCTGAATTGCAGGCTAAGGTCAAAAAAAGTGGCAACCAGTATTTTGTGATGCGACACGGTGAGTCAGAAAGTAATCTTTCATTTAAGGTTAGTGCTGATAAATTAACCGTTGATAATTTGACCGAAAAGGGTCAGGAACAAGTAGTGGCTGCTACCGCTGACCTTAAAGCCAAGAACATTGATTTGATTGTGCATTCTGGCTTTTTGCGTACCAAAACCACTGCTGAAATAGTGGCGCGAGAACTCGGGCTAGAGGCCGAGCAAGTAATTGAAGACGGTCGTTTGGCAGAGCTCCAGGCTGGCGCGGATTTGGAAGGAAAGACTTGGCCAGATTATCACTCATTGTTTGAAAGTGAGCGAGAAGTATTCTTCAAAGATTTGCCCGGACGAGAGAATCGTATGGATGTAGTAAGAAGGGTAGGCGCTATGCTTTATGAGATTGAGAGTAAATACGCTGGTAAGAACGTATTGTTTGTTGGTCATGCTGCTTCACTCTTTGGTTTGCGAGTGGTAGCGGCTGGTTTGGAACGTGAGGAGGCCGTCACTCTTAAGGCTACTGAAGGCTTTATGAAAAACGCTGAAGTGCAGGCGTTGCCATTTACCCCAATGCCACACAACGACGACTTCGCGCTTGATTATCATCGCCCATACATTGATGACATCGTGCTTTATGAAGGTGAGACTAAACTCGTACGTGTACCAGATGTATTTGACTGTTGGTTTGAGTCTGGCTCAATGCCATACGGACAGCACCACTATCCATTCTCGTGTGACGAAGGCACCTTTGCGAAGCAGAATTTCCCGGCACAATTCATTGCCGAAGGTCTTGATCAGACTCGCGGCTGGTTCTACTCACTCATTGTGCTTGGTACCGCACTGTTTGGAAAATCACCGTATGAAAACGTGATTGTAAACGGACTGGTGCTCGCCGAAGATGGCAAGAAAATGTCTAAGTCACTCCGAAATTATCCAGACCCAATGGAACTGGCTGACCGCGTGGGTGCCGATGCTATGCGGTACTACTTGCTCTCATCGCCAATTATGCGCGGTGAAGATTTAAACTTCTCCGAGAAGGAAGTACTTGAACTACAACGCAAGAACATCGGTCGTTTGCACAATGTGCTTGCGATGTACGAGATGTTTGCTGATGGCACCAAGCCAACTGCCGATTCGACCAATGTACTTGATAGGTGGATTGTATCTCGTCTCAATCAGTTGATTGCTGATTCAACCACTGGTTACAAAAACTACGAACTTGATAAAGCGACCAGGCCAATAGCAGACTTCATTGAAGATGTGTCTGTCTGGTATCTACGTCGTTCACGTGAAAGACTTAAGGGGGAGGACGAGGCAGACAAAGCTTTGGCTATTGGTACACTTCGTCACTTACTACGTACTCTAGCACTCGTGATGGCGCCAGCTATGCCGTTTTATGCGGAGTATCTTTACCGTGCTGTTAAGGGAGAACACGAACCAGAGAGTGTGCACTTGGCCGCGTGGCCAGAGGGAGGAGTCATTGATTCTGTTGTCTTGGAAGAAATGAGTTTGGTCCGAGAGTTTGTAACCCTCGCGCTCGAAGCTCGAACTAAGGCTAATGCCAAAGTCCGCCAACCATTAAGCGCTCTTAGTCTGAATCATGAACTCGCGCCTGAATATGCGTCAATTGTAGCGGAAGAGGTGAATGTGAAGGAGGTGACATTTGCGCCAGATCAAACTGAGCGGGTGATACTTAATCTCACTATCACACCAGAGTTAAAGGCCGAAGGGGAAGTGCGAGAATTTATGCGCGCAGTTCAAGAACGCCGCAAGCAAGACGGGCTCGAACCCCAAGACCGTATCGCTCTTATGGTACAAGCGACACCTGAAGGTCGACTAGTACTGGAGACATTCAAAGACATGTTAACCAAGACAGTTGGAGCAACTGAACTCATGTTTACTGACGTCGAGGGGGAGACAGTTACAGCTGGTGAGCACACCTTTGTGATAGCGCTCAAAAAACTTTAGATGTCTTACGTTACCTACACTACCGAAGCGTTGGTTTGTGGGAGCTTCGAACAAAACACTTCAGATAAATCATTTCTGCTTTTTACGCGTGATAACGGAATGCTTTTTGCTACCGCCAAGAGTGTGCGTGAAGAAGTCTCAAAGCAGCGTCAGGCTCTACAAGATTTTTCTCGCATTCGCGTCTCGCTCGTTAAAGGCAAAACCGGTTGGCGGATTGGGAGTGTCGAATCTCTGAAGAATGATTTTAGTGGAGCACCAGACCGCGAGACACGGGGAAGTGTGGTTTTACTGTACCGGTTACTTAGACGATTTATCCGCGGCGAGGAAGCTTCATCAGAACTATACGATTTTGTGGTGGAAGCGCTTGAGGTGGTGAGCCAGCCCCAGCCGAATCGGGCGGTTTTGGACTTGTTTATACAGATAAGGATTTTGTCTATGTTGGGGTATGTAGATGAAGCTTCAATTCCAATTTCGCTCCAAAACCGCACATTGAAAGACGTTGTTATGACTGCCAGCCCTACCACTATCGCCCAATTAGAAGTACTAATAGCCAAAGCTACGGATAGCAGCCATCTCTAAGAGCCTACCCACAAACTCCATATACTTTGTTGCTTCCTTCACTTAAACATTCACCGTATAGCAATACGACTCATGTTTTCGTTCAGTCGCGCCTCGTATCTGGAGGTTTGCGAATAGGCTCTAAGTAATACCACTTAGTTCTAGTTATTCTGTTTGGGACGGGTTCTGTAGTGGTGGTATACTAGAAAAGACTATGTCAGGGATAAAAGACCAGGAAAATATCGACGAACTCCGCAAGCGACTCTACGACCGTGACTTTTCGGGTACAGCAAATACTCGACACCAACTGCCAAAGACCGAGGTGGACGTGTCTCGTGGCTGGGCTACCAGTGCTCCCCGGGTAGTTCCCGTTGCTCCACCAGTAGTTGATGAACCACCTCAAACTCGTCCACCAGAATTAGACATGAAGATAGAAGAAGAGGAGACACTACCCCGAAAGCGATCGTATCGAATGATTATTTTGTTGGTGAGCATCGCGTGTTTTATTGTGGTAGCGATTATTTCTAGCCTTTACCTTTTCTTTGGTAACAATCAAATTTCAGCTAGAAATATCAGCATCAACATTGAAGCCCCGTTCTCAATTGCGGCTGGGGAACAGGTGCCAATGCAGATAAGTGTCTCCAACCAAAATAGCGTACCAATTCAAGCCGCTACCCTGATTGTAAATTACCCAATTGGTACCAAGACCAATGACGCTGAGACTAAAGACTTATACGAACAGCGAATTCCAATTGAAAGTATTGCGGCCGGTGAAGCAATAAATATCCCATTAAACGCTCTCTTCTTTGGCGAAGAGAATGAAGAGAAGGAAGTGCGGGCCACTATTGAATATCGAGTGAATGGTTCAAATGGAACTTTCTTTAAAGAAGCTGAGTCAGTAAAAATCAAAATCAATTCTTCACCACTAGTTATTAGAGTGGATGCTATTGAACGCGCCTCATCAGGGCAGGAGATTGAGGTCACGCTCACAGTGCAATCAAACACCAGTGCTGTGCAGCGCAATATCCTCATAACTGCTAACTATCCAAACAGTTTCTCATTCTTGCGGTCTGAACCATCTCCATCATATGGACAGAATACTTGGATAATTAGTGAGATTGCACCTGAGGGTTCACAAGTGATAAAGCTTCGTGGCCGTATTAGTGGCGTGGCTAACGAAGAGTCCGAGTTGCAGTTCTTGGCTGGAACACCACGTTCTGATAATCAGTTTGTGATGAGCTCAATCATGACTCAGGCCAAGACTACATACACTATCGAACATCCGTTTATTGATGTTCTCGTATCGGTAAACGGCGACAAGGACGGTGCAGCTGTAGTGGAAGCAGGGAAGGAGGCGGGAGTGGTAATTAGTATCACTAACACCTTGGATGAAACTATTTATGATATGCGGGTAGAGGTGTCGCCAAAGGGTAATTTAATTCGTGACAATCTCCTCAACATCAAAGGTGGCTTTTATGATTCAACCAACAAAGTCATTCGTTATGAAGTGGCTGGTATGGAAGACTTAGCGGAAGTGCGTCCAGGGGAGTCACGTGAATTTTTGTTCTTTGTGAAGCCTGATATAAATCAGCAGACAGCGTCCTTTGATATTTCAACCAATGTCTATGCTAGACGCGTGCGTGAAGCGGGTGCCGCCGAAGAGATTGTTGGTACGGCGGTCGCTGAAGCTAAGTATGAGTCACAGCTCGAGCTTAGGGCCCAAGCCGGACGAAACGACGGTCCGTTTGTTGATACTGGTCCGCTGCCACCAATTGCTAATCAAGACACCACCTATACGCTAACCTTTGAAATTGAAGCGGGTGCCAACGACCTCACGGCAGCTGTCATGACCACTTCATTACCGCAGCACGTTGCCTGGCTTGATAATTTTGAAGGGGAGGGTACGGTAGAGTACAATCCGGTGGCTAAACAGATTCGCTGGAATGTCGGGGCCATGTCTGCCAAAACGTCCAAACAGCTAAAGGTTCAAGTCTCGCTCTTGCCAAGTGTCACACAAGTTGGTACAAATCCTACATTAGTTGGCTCTCAAGAAGTACGAGCTACTGACCGTTTTACCGAAACAACTGTTCGAGTGGTGAATGCTTTACTAACCAACGAACTATCGCGTGAAGCTGGCTATGGCCGAGACAACGGACGAGTAGAGGCAGATTAAATTTCAATTACATTATGACAACAAAAGACAGCATGGATAAGGTGGTTTCCCTTTGTAAAAGGCGAGGGTTCGTATTCCAGGGGAGTGAAATTTATGGCGGCCTTAAAGGTACCTGGGATTTAGGTCCGCTCGGCGTTGCTCTCAACAACAACATCAAGCGGGAATGGTGGAAGATGTTTGTCGAAGACCGTGAAGATATGTACGGACTTGATGCCGCGATTTTGATGAACGCCAAGACCTGGGAAGCCTCTGGTCACACTGGAGCTGGTTTTTGTGACCCGCTAGTCGAAGATACTGAAACTGGTGAACGATATCGCGCTGACCATCTTCTTAAAGACAATGGTATTGAAGCTGATGGTCTTACCCTTGAACAAATCGATTCTCTCATTTTTGATACGGGAGTAAAAAGTCCGAAAGGTAACCCGCTATCAAAAGCTCGTCAGTTTAATATGATGTTTGAGACGCGTATTGGTGCTGTGGCCGGTCCAGAAGGTCTTGTATATCTCCGTCCCGAAACAGCTCAAGGTATTTTTGTAAACTTCAAGAACGTAGTTGACTCCATGGCGCCAAAAATTCCATTTGGTATTGCGCAAATCGGTAAAGCCTTTAGAAACGAAATTGCACCACGTGAATTTCTTTTCCGCGTACGTGAGTTTGAACAAATGGAAATTGAATACTTCGTAAAAGAAAGTGAATGGAAGGAGCGTTTTGAATTGCTGCGCCAAGACCTTTGGAAGTGGTTTGACCACCTGGGTCTTAATCGCGCCAATGTCCAAGAGTACGACGTACCAGCCAATGACTTGGCTCACTATAGTAAGCGGACTATTGATTTTGAATATAATTTCCCAGGCAAGGGCTTTGATGAGCTGGCTGGTTTTGCGTATCGTACGGACCATGACCTCAAGAGTCACATGAATGCCAGTGGGCAATCAATGGAATACATTGAACCAGATGGAGCGCGGTTCATTCCTCATGTGCTCGAGCCATCATTTGGAGTTGGACGAGCTTTTACAGCTGTCCTCTGCGAAGCATATACCGAAGACGAAATGGGTGGAGAAGTGCGTGCGTTTCTCAAGCTGCCAAAGCACCTAGCTCCATATCGAGTAGCTGTCTCACCACTATTAAAGAATAAGCCAGAACTAGTAGAGAAGGCGCGTGAAGTATTTAAACTTCTGAAGAAAGAATTTGGAAACGTGGCTTGGGATGATAACGGCAACATTGGTAAACGTTATCGTCGTCAGGACGAAATCGGTACACCAGCGTGTATCGTAATTGACTTCGAAACTCTTGGCCAAGAAAAGCCAGAGCTAGGGGACACTGTAACAGTTCGCGACCGCGACACTGGCGAGCAGACCCGCGTCGCTATCGCTGAACTAGTGAACTATTTGAAGTAAAGAACATAAAACCACCACTAGTGATTTGAGATCCCTCCGCAACGACGATACTTGGAGTGAGGACCAGGCTTGAAAATTACTAGGGTGGTTTTGTTGTTATTACAAACTTAAAAGCCCGGCACCGCGGGTGCCGGGCTTTTATTTGATTAGTATCTAGTCAGTTTAAACATTACCCAAATACCAAAGATAGCCCCGACCGCATTACCGATGACACTAGTGAGTGAAAATCCTCCAGCACCCCACAGACTTGGGATATAGCCGCCAATAAACCCACCAATAAACATTCCTAGGTAAATCAGCCGTTTTGATTCCATATCTGCCTAGTATAGCGCATTGCGGTATGGCTTTTATATTTTTTACGCTGTGTTAGAGTTAAATTCACTATGAAAGCTAAATACATCACTACCACCTTACCGTACGTAAACTCCGACCCTCATATCGGGTTTGCTTTGGAAATTATCCAGGCCGACATCTTGGCTCGCTACTGGCGTCTCTTGGGTCAGGAAGTTTTCTTTACTACTGGTACCGACGAACACGGACAGAAAATTGCCCAAAAGGCTGACGAGCGTGGGGAAGACCGCCAAATCTACGTAGACCACTACGCAAGTGAGTTCAAGAAACTTGGCAGTGCTCTCAATCTCTCATTTGATAACTTCATCCGCACCACAGACAGTGCGCACAAACTCGCTGCCCAAGAAATTTGGCGTCGCTGTGAGGCCAAAGGCGATATCTATAAAAAGAAGTACAGCGGGCTGTACTGTGTTGGCTGTGAACTTTTTTACAAGCCAGAAGAACTACTTGAAGGCAAGGTGTGTCCAATTCATACCACCCCATGCCAAGAAATTGAAGAAGAAAATTATTTCTTTAAACTTTCAAACTATCAGGCATACCTAGAAGAGTACCTCAGTACTGAAGGAGTAATCGTGCCAGAGTGGCGACGTCAAGAAGCGATTAACTTTGTGAAGGGAGGTCTGGAAGATTTTTCTATTAGTCGCGAGAAAGCACGCCTCAACTGGGGCATACCCGTACCCGGTGACGACAACCAAGTCATGTACGTGTGGTTTGACGCCCTTACCAACTACATCTCAACTCTCGGCTGGCCAGAGGAAGGAGGAAACTTCACTAAGTTTTGGACTGAAGGTGAGACGCTGCAACTCGCTGGCAAAGACCAAATACGCTTCCAGTCAGTTATGTGGCAAGCGATGCTCAAGAGTGCCGACGTTAAAGCGACCGACAAAGTTGTCTACCACGGCTTTATTAATTCGGGCGGACAAAAGATGTCCAAGAGTCTTGGTAACGTGATTTCACCGTACGAGATGATTGCCAAGTATGGTACTGACGCCACTCGCTATATCCTCCTTCGCCACGTCCATCCATTTGATGACTCAGACGTGACTTGGGAGAAGATGGATGAGTGGTATACAGCTAACCTGGTAAACGGCCTCGGTAACCTCGTCGCTCGCGTTATGAAAATGGCTGAGACGCATCTAGATGCACCAGTGGCCATAGATTCTGTTCCGTCTATTACTATGCCGTCCCTAAATGAATTTAACTTCCAAAGCGCGCTAGATACTATTTGGCACACTGTACAGATGCAGGATGAAAAGATTGCCACTACAGAACCATTTAAACTGGTAAAGACAGATAAAGCAGCTGCACAAGAAATAATCTCAGACCTTGTTCGTGAAGTGCATGGAATTGCTTCGTATCTTGAGCCAATCATGCCAAACACTTCAGCTGTCATTCTTAAGGCCGTCGCTGAAAACAAAAAACCCGAAAACCTCTTCTCTCGTCTTGAACAATAAAATGAAATACACTTGTATCGATACCCACACCCACTTAAACCTCTCGGCGTTTGCTGAGGATAGGGAGGAGGTGTTGGTTCGTACCTTGGCCGATAAGGTAGCGCATATCAACATCGGAACAACTGAAAAGACGAGTAAGCTTGCGGTTGAGATTGCTGATGCTAACGAAGGGTCGTGGGCGATTATTGGACTACATCCCATTCAAGCTGCTCCAGGCTCTGAAGACGAGGACGAAGACGACCGTGGCGGCACACCTGCTCCAACTGGTGGCGAATTATTTAACCCGGACCTCTACCGGACGCTGGCCAAAAGCCCCAAAGTGGTCGGGATTGGTGAATGTGGCTACGACTACTACCACACACCAAAAGACAGCTTTGCGGTCCAAGAAGAGGCCTTTATCGCTCAAATTAAGCTAGCTAATGAGCTAGGGCTTCCGCTTATGATTCACACTCGTGGCCCGAAGCCGGGCGAGGAAAGTCCAACCGGCCGCAGTGTCTACGAGGACGTATACCAGACTTTGAAGCAGTACGCGCTTGTGCCAGGCAATATTCATTTTTACGCTGGTACGCTTCCTGAGGCAGAGAAGTTTTTTGAGCTTGGCTTCACTGTATCTTTCACGGGCGTGATTACTTTTGCCAAGATGTATGAAGAACTAGTTAAGGCGATTCCACTTACTAACATGCACGCTGAGACTGATTCGCCCTATGTCTCACCGGTGCCATACCGGGGACAGCGCTGCGAGCCGCGCTATGTGGCAGAGGTAGTCAAGAAAATTGCCGAGATAAAGCAATTACCACTAGAAGAAGTACAAGAGCAACTTCTTCAAAACGCTGAACGACTCTATAAAATTAATTT
>MFLT01000008.1:162649-201417 GCA_001781415.1 Candidatus Kaiserbacteria bacterium RIFCSPLOWO2_01_FULL_45_25 | reverse complement strand
CTGTCCCGCGGTTTTTTATCTTAATCAAAGATGCTAATCAAGTATTCATCAAGTTGGCGTTGATCAAGATCATAGAAGCTCTTGTCTTCGCGGTGGAGGTCGCTAGCTAGGTCAACTCCCACAAAGCGCCAGTGCCATGGTTCATAGATGTAGAAGCCATTATCTTCAGGATATGAGAGGATGAAGCCGTAACGGTGGGCGTTTTCAATTAGCCAAGCGTACGCTTCAGTTTGGGCAAAGCTGGTGTAAGTACCTCCGGTTACTGGGTCGGTGAGGTCTACTGTAGTACCAAGTTGGTGCTCTGAGTAGCCTTGGTCAGCGGAGAAGGCGTTTGAACCACTGCCGTATACTTGGGTGTATTGACCCTTGAGATCTGCTTGTTCATCAAATGAACGATAGGCAGAGATAATCTTGAGGTCGTGTCCAGCGCGCTTCGCGGCATCAAGCATGTCAGTCAAGAAGCCGATGGCGTCACCGTGGAAGTATTGGTCCTTCTTGCCGGGCAGTATGTACTCCGCATCAATTTGGCGAATCTTCATCGGTACGAAGTTTTCGTTGAGGAAGTAGGTGCGAGAGTATTTTTGAAGTAGCTCTTCGTCTGTCTTAGATAGTTTATCTAGCACTCCAACTGTGCCGGAAATCTCACGGATTTGGTCTTCGAATTCTTCGTTACGATCCTCCTCTTTCTTGAGGTCACGTTCTACATCTTCGAGTTCTTCAAGGGTGAGGGCTAGGCGTTCAGATAAATCGGCGATGGTTGAGCTAGCTAGTTCACGTTCTTCAGTTAAAGTGTGAGTAGAAGAGGCGTTTTCAAGGAGGAAGTAATTACGTTCTTCAAGCAGCATGTTTATCTTTTGATTTTGAGTGTAGTACTCATAGTAGAGGTAACCCATGACTGCTAAAAGGGTAACCAAAACGGCAATAAACATTAGGTTGGTGCCTCGTTTTTCAATTTCCATACGGTTTATTCTAGCACGCTTGTATTCCTTGAATAAGCCTATTTTTTGTGGTAAGGTTGTCCCGTTACCAATATAAGTTCAAAGACAACATGTCAGAGACAACAATGCCAGCAGCCGAAGCAACTTCGACTAGTGAAGTAGAATTCACAAGTTACGAATTTGCTTTCCACGTTCTTCCAACGGTTGCTGAAGGGGAAGTACCAAGTGTCGTTGATTCATTCAAGGCACTCATTACTAAAGCCGGAGGTGATATTTTTGATGAAGAAGTAGCACAACGTTTTGATCTTGCATACGATATTTCAAAGTATCTTGAAGGCAAGAATCGAAAGTTTAGTAGTGCTTACTTCGGATGGGTACGTTTTCGTCTCCCAGCATCAGCACTAAATGAACTAACTGAGGAATTTGACGGACAAAAAGAAATTCTCCGTTACCTCCTCGTTAAGCTCACAAAGTTAGAGGAACAGAATCCTTTCCGTTTCCACGAATCAATCGCAGATCGAAAGGTTCGAACTATCACTGACGAAGAGATTGTTGAAGAGATTGCAGAAGATGCTGAAGTAGTTGAAGCTGATGAAGCTACAATTGAAGCTGAGGCTGAAGTCGCAGCAGATGACAAAAGTGCGGAAGAAACAGTATAATAGACGTACTAATCACTAACCACACATCAGTATGTACCTCAACAAAGCAATGGTTTACGGAAACCTTACTCGAGACCCAGAGATGAAAGCTCTACCAAGTGGTATGCAAGTCTGTTCATTTTCACTCGCTACCAATCGTGTCTACAACGACCGAGACGGCAAGCGACAAGAAGCAGTTGATTACCACAACATTGTAGTGTTTGGAAAGACTGCCGAAAATGTAGGTAAGTACATGACCAAGGGTAGTTCAATATTTGTCGAAGGACGAATGCAAACTCGCTCATGGGAGAAAGACGGAGTAAAACAATACCGAACCGAAGTCATTGCTGACCGTGTCCAGTTTGGACCGAAGGGAAGTGGCGCACCAAGCACTAGTGCTTCGGGAGCCGCAGCTGATACCGGAAGTCAAGATAAGGGAGCATCAGTGCTACCAGACTACCCAGAAGAGGAGATTAATCCCGAGGACATCCCATTTTAAGATTCTGAATGCACCCAATCTACTTTGTTGCGACGTCGCTTTCCTCGGTCACGGTAGTCATCTACCGCTTCCTCGGAAAGCTAGTCGCGCCGCGTAGCTTGGGCACCTCAGAATCTTAAAATCTGGACCAATATTTGAATTTGAAACTTTACCAGCCAAAACAAACATCATGGAACAACACAACCTACACAAGAAGGATGCTCTCGAGCACATTGACTACAAAGACATCAACAAGCTTGGTGCTTATGTAAACCCACACGCTCGTATGTTTAGTCGCCGTCGTTCTGGCTTTTCAGCCAAGGCACAGCGAGACTTCGCTCGAGCTATCAAGCGTTCACGCTTTATGGCTTTGACCCCATACATCCAGCACTAATTGCTGAAAAATAGAAAAGCCGGACCCCAAAGGGGCCCGGCTTTTCTAGTACTTGCATTTTTTATAAAAAAATGGAATTATAGTCACCAGCCGCTCCTTTGAGCCCCATGTTTCGCGGACCCTCTTTCAAGTCCTAGCTAACGCTCCCGTGTCCTCTTTGGAACAAGCACGAGGCAGCCGCCGCCAAGATGAGATTGAGGGTCCGCAACTTCACCCGCCGCGATGCTTCCAGCATCGCGGCTTTTTTTGTAATTGCGGCCGCTCTTGTCTTTTTGGTCAGTTAGATATATATTGTTCATCTCTCGTTCTTCTGGGAAGCGCCATGATTATTTTCTGGTTTCCCTGGGTGCTGTGGCTGCCTTGGCAGGTACTGGCAAACCTTCCTCCGGGTTTTTCCTGGACGGAAATTGTGACAGACCGCGCCGTTCTGCGCCGCCGCACACCCACGCCGCCGGTTGGGCACATGGTTCTGGTCCATAGTTAGCTCCGCCTTCTTCCGAAACCCGCCGCGACGCCACAAGCGTCGCGGCTTTTCTTTTGTCTGCTGCTGTGGCATGCTGAGTGTTGGTTTGTTGTTTTTCAACTAAGAAGGGGTGTCAAAATGATGCATTCGTATGAATTCCGGTTGGCTTTGTTTCTCTCTGGAGTGGGCTTCATTGTCTTCTCCAAATACGACCCATCGCTGGCGACTGGGACGGTCTGTGTGCTGGCTATCTTGGCCAGTCACGCTGTCTGTTCGTTTTTTGATTCGCCGTATCTGTTTAGTTCACTCCCGATGAACGAGCAGGTGAGGAGCGACTATTTCGAGTTCCGTGACCAGTACTACACCGCGAAGAATCTCTACACGCACCCTCTCACCATACTTTCAGGCCTCCTGGTCTACTGGAATGGTGAACACATCGTGGAGAAGCTGGCTTCATTTGGGTGGTCGTCCAGTTTGTACGTCTTGGTCCTCTTGGCGTTACTTTTTGCCATGCCGGCGCGCCTCTGGGGCTTTCCCGGCTCCATGATTATTGAGTACCTTGAGGAAAAAGGCGAGCGCCAACTTCTGGGCAGTGCCATGGGCGATTACGACGGCGAGTGAAGCCGTGGCATCAGAGCAAAAGAGCCACGAACCCCAAGGGGTTCGTGGCTCTTTTCTATTAACTTGCATTTCTACTTGAGAAATGGAAAGATACAGTTTGGTAGTAGTGTTCCCATATTTTCAAAAGGAGACTGAAACATGTTGTACAGTATGTATGTGAAGTGGCGGATTGCAGCCATCGCTGTGATTCTGGTGTTCTTGTCGTTACCAAACGGCATGGACCTGCTCCATCGTGGCATGTTTTCGCTTGGAGCTGGCGTGGTGCCGCTCTGGATTCTGCCTTCTGGCGGCGTCGAGCCGGACGATGAGGGTCTGAGCTGGAGCAAATTTTTCCTGGGTTGGCCGACGCTCGTCATGTATGCAGTCCTGGCCACCTTTGTTTGGTGGATGGACGGCGTGTGGTGGAGTCTTCTCCTCGCCGCCATACCACTCATCGGTCTGGCCATCTTCGCAGTCCTCCTCATGGGATCTGTCGAGATGATGGAAGGAACCCACAACACCTGCATGTAATGCCTGCAGGCTATCAAAAAACCGCGACCCCTTGGGGACGCGGCTTTTTTCTTGATGGGGGAGTTTACGCCTTCTCGACTCGTTCTGAATAGTTGCCGTCTTCAGTGTTAACGGCGATGATGTCTCCTTGATTGATGAACATCGGTACCATTACTTTGGCCCCGGTCTCAACAATCGCTTCCTTGAGAGCATTGCCAGAGGTGTTGCCCTTACTAGCGTCTACTGTTTCAGTGACCTTTAGTTCAATCTTAATTGGAATCTTTACACCAATGATGTTGTCGTTATAGACTAAAGCAGATAGCTCACTGCGGTCTTTGATGAATTGACCTTGGTCGCCCACGAGGTCAGCTGAGAGGTTAAACCGTTCCGCTGGCTTGCCAGTGATATGGAATACGTACTCGTTACCTTTACGGTACACAAAAGTGATGTTCCAGGTATCGAGATCAGCTTCTTCAGCTACTTCGTTAACGTGGAAGGTGTTTTCAATAAGGCGGCCAGAAACTAAGCTCTTTAGCTTGGTGTTGTTTACTGGCTTACGCTTTTGCTTACGAAAAACGTGTGAAGAGATGACGATACAAGGCTCGTCATTAAAAACAATGACCTTTTTAAGTGTGATTTCGTTGTATGAGAGGACTGCCATATATGTTTAAAATTAGGCTTACATCGTGAATGCAGGCTAGTCTTGGTCTGTACGGCAGACCAATAAGTGCTACACTATTTAAGCCCCAAGATACTACCATATATGTTAGGACTAACAAATAGCGAACCAGAATTGACTCTGCTTTCAGATGAGGAACTACTCCAGCTGTCCAAGCTCAAGCCTTGGCTTTTTGGCAAGTTGGTGGAACGTTACCAAGCGGCTTTTTTGCGCAAAGCGCTAAATATTGTTCGTGACCCTCGCGATGCTGAAGAGGTGGTACTTGATACTTTTACCAAAATCTACGTCCACGCCGACAGTTTTGTCCCACAATCTGGAGCTCAGTTTTCTTCCTGGGCGTATCGCATTCTCATGAACACCGCCTTTACCCGCTACCAAAAGCTTATTAAAGAAGGGCAGCGGTTTATGATTTTTGAACCAGAGTACGAGCAGTTTGTGGGCGAGCGAGCCAATCACTCGGGCTTTGAAGAGCAACGCGATGGTATCGAGCGCGTACTCGTCCGTTTGCCTGGGCACTTCGCCTACGTACTTCGCCTTCATTACTTAGAGCGTTGGTCTCATGAAGACATTGCCTCAACTACTGGGGAGAAGGTGGGCACTATCAAAGCCCGCATTCACCGTGCCAAAGAAGCCTTTAGGCGAGAGAGTAAAGGGGATGAGGCTGAGGCCTTGTTGTAACCTTAAAGCAGAACGGCCAGTTGTATATAGTATGAAACATATCGAACACAATCTACGCAGTATCAAACGCCGCATTATGATGCGTGTTTGGTATAGCTACGTGTTGTCCCTTCTCACCCGCGGCGGATTTTTCTACGGTTTTGCTCTCGGTGGAGCAGTGGCGCTCTTTGGTCGACTAACTCATGTCGCTGCTATCACACACAATTTACTTGAAATTCCACTAGGTGGAATACCAAACTATGTTTGGACTACCATCACTGGGGCTCTGGCCGGCGGAGAAATTTTGACCGTACTTATCACTGCTAGTATCGTCCTAATGACGGCAGGAGCGCTACGCAAACTTCGTGATTTATTTCATACTGAAGCGCAGACTGCATAAGTTTTAAACAGCGCACCGCAGATTTTTCTATAGTGGCGATAAGTACTGAAGTTTACAGGATTGCCTTGTTTTTTTCCGGTAAGTATATATACTAAATGTACATTCGGGATTTTCCCGCGACCCCCGCGTAAGCGGGGGATTATTTTATCTATACAAACTTAAAAAGCTTTCCTTTACCAAAGAATAATCCCTGTCATCTAAGGAGCCTAACTTACCTAATATTCTTCTATAGTCCAATGATCTGGCTTGATGCAGGCAAGCGGTCATTTTGATCCCATTATGAATAAATGAAATATACCAAGAACCATCCTTTTCTTGAGTTGTTGTTGGGATAACAAAATAAAAATTATGGGCAAGTTTCTTTAATATGATAACCGGACGTGAGTACAACTCATTTTTTCCGTTCATTTCTGAGCCTACATTAATACCTGTAGAAGCCCACCAGATATCTCCCTCTGTCACAAACGGAGCTTTGTGATTCTTTGAGTCTATCTTTGTTTTTTGGTCTGACCAACCTGAGAAATCCTTTTCCATACAATAATTCTATCATGCAGTACTACACAAAAAGCGGGGAGGCCTTAAGGCCTCCCCGCTTTTTGTGTATCTACTTCCTAATCAGCGTCACTACCGGTCGACTTCTTAGTATCTTCCTTCAAAGACTTGCGAATGTGGGTCAAAAGTTCCTTTTCCACCTTTGGATTCTCGCGTAGGAACGTACGAGCAGCATCATAGCCACGACCGAGCTTTACTTCAGTACTTTCATCTCCACCCGGTGGAACAAAGGTATATGAAGCGCCAGACTTCTTGATGTATCCGTACTTTTCTCCAAGGGCTAGGAGTTCACCTTGGCGTGAAATACCTTCTCCGTAGATAAGGTCAAATTCAGTAGTACGGAATGGGGAAGCGACCTTGTTCTTTACCACCTTTACCCGATGACGACCGCCAACTACTTCTTCACCCTTCTTAATCTGGGCAATACGGCGGATGTCTAGACGAACTGAAGTGTAGAACTTGAGGGCCTTTCCACCTGGGGTAGTCTCTGGGTTACCAAACATCACACCCACCTGCATACGAATCTGATTGATGAAGATAACTACTGTCTTACTCTTGGCGACAATTCCCGTGAGCTTACGCAAAGCCTGACTCATGAGACGAGCTTGCTTACCAACATGGTGCGCACCCATTTCACCCTCGATTTCATCACGTGGGGTAAGGGCAGCGACGGAGTCGATAACAATTACGTCAATTTTGCCTGAACGCACGAGCGACTCAACAATTTCAAGCGCTTGCTCGCCGTTGTCTGGCTGAGAGATAAGTAGTTCATCGAGCTTTACGCCAATACTACGTGAGTATTCAGGATCCATAGCGTGTTCAGCATCGATAAACGCACAGATGCCGCCCATCTTTTGGGCCTCCGCCACAGCGTGTAGGGAAAGGGTAGTCTTACCAGAAGATTCTGGTCCAAAGATTTCAATGATACGTCCGCGAGGGAAGCCGCCGATGCCGAGGGCATCGTCTAGTCCGATTGAGCCAGTTGAAATAGCATCAACATCAACTCGCTTACTCTCATTGAGAGTCATGATGGAATCATCCCCGAACTTAGTCTTGATAGCGCGCAGAGTCTCAGCAATACTTTCAACTCCAGCATGCTTGTCGGTATTAGCTTCACCTATAGTCTTTTTCTCCTTTGCTACTTTTTTCTTTACCATATTTTAAAGTTATTTATTGTTGAGTAATACGTGGAGCTTCACCTTGACCCGGACTTTGTTGCAGGGTGGGTTCGTAGGTGAGGGCTGGAGGAGTGTTATCGCTGTACTCTAGTTTAAGTTTGTCCATCTCAATTTTAAGCGGTTCCTTGGGCGTTAGTTCTGCTGCTGTCCCGTTATCTGCCTCTGGGTTATCGTTGGCAGTTTTGATATTGCCTTCGGGAGTTTGGGGAGGAGGAGTCATTGGTGTTGCTGCGATGATGTCTGCTAAGTTGGGGTATTTACCTAGCAGATGGATTCTTCGTCTCCTTCGATACTGAGCCCTAAGTAGTTTTTGTAGCAGGATGTAGTCATAGCTGTCATCATACTCTGGCTCAGACATAATGTATGGCCGCCAATCTACCTCTTCGGGCAACTCAGCTTCGGGATGAGTTAGTAATTGATCAATGGCCGCCAAGACTCCTTTAGCTAATTCTTTTAATTTTGGTGTAAAAGTTAGTTTTTCTTGCCCAACAGTAATTTCATTATTGTCTTCAATTAATTTAGCAATATCTTCAGTGTCACTATCTGACTCTGGGTCAACAAATACTTCTTTTGCCTCAACATCAATGACGTTTTCGTCAGTTTCTTGCGAAGCTACTTCTGTGGTGAGGTAAGTGTCTGTTTCTGTAGTCTGCTCAGTTACTTCAGCTAGTTCAACTGATGTTTCACTATCTGGAATAGTCTCAGCTGATACTTCAATAGCGCCGTCCATAGCCGTCACATCTTTCATAGTAGCCATGGGGTACGTTGGACTCTCTTCCGCAAAGGAGATGGTATTTGTATCAATTTTATACGCAGCTTCAGCTACTCTGAAATCAGCTTCGTTTGCATACATGCCATTGTAGGGAGCAGAAGCATCAAACTTAGGTATGAACCCAGAAGTTTCAGAAATTCTTTCGTTAGTATTTAGGCTTTCTTGTGGCTGCATACGTGGAAGTAACTAACTATTGCTCTTAATGATTGAAGCTGGAGTGTATACAAACGACCGCACTACGCGAGTTTCTCGCCCGTATCTATCCTTAGCCCGCAGCGTGGTAATAGTATACCCGTTTTCCAAGACGAGTGCTTCATCGAAGTAACCTTCTTCATCAGTAAATATCTGCCGATCATTGAGCCACAGGTGAGTGATGTTGTACGCACTACCCGTCAGGCGAATCATCCGTTCGTTTTGTTGGGTCGCCGGCTCAAAATCAAGCACAATCTGCGGTCCAGTGATTAAGAACCGAGCCTGAAAGGCCACATACATCCCAATCGCACCCAAGAGCAAAACCAACCCCAAGAACTTGAGGACGCTTCGTAATTCAATTTGTGAGGTCGGTAGTTTCAGCATGGTTACATTCGAGTATTTTCTTCTTCCTCTTCATCATCACCTTGTCCGCCATTTAGGATTTCGCGTGGGCGAGCACCATCAGCCGGACCAATAACGCCTTGCTCTTCGAGGATATCGATGAGTCGAGCGGCACGAGAGTACCCAATACGCAGCTTACGCTGGAGGTATGAGGTAGAAGCCTTGCCGGCTTCGAGCACTGCTTGCTTGGCTTCATCAAACAGTTCGTCTTCAGCTTCGTCGTCACTACCACCAATAGAGGCCATAAATGAAGCGGCACTACCTTCTTTGGTGTCCTCAAAGTTAATACCGTCATGCAGCATGTCTGCTGATTGGTCCTTGAGGTAGGCGACTACCTTCTTAATTTCTTCTCCCGAGATGTACGCAGACTGGATACGGGTGAGGCGTGGACTATCTGAAGAGAGGTAAAGCATGTCTCCTTGGCCGAGGAGTTTTTCAGCTCCCATTTGGTCGATGATGGTACGAGAGTCGATCTGTGAAGCGACGTTTAGGGCGATACGAGTTGGAATGTTGGCCTTAATGGTACCAGTAATGACGTTTACCGATGGTCGCTGGGTCGCCAAGAGGAGGTGAATACCCACCGCTCGAGACATTTGAGCCAAACGGACGATAAGCGCCTCGAGTTCTCGAGGGTAAGCCTGCATGAGGTCGTTGAGCTCATCGAGGATGATTACTATATATGGTAGTGGTTCTGGGAGGTTATCTTTTTCTTCCTCTAGTGAACCATTAGCTTCCCAAGCCTTCTTGGCTGGGTGATAGACATTGGTGTGGTAGAGCTCTAGTCCTTGGATACCTTCAGCCTGGAGGATGTCATAACGACGGGCCATTTCCTTTACCGCCCATGAGAGAGACTGCAATGCCTTCTTTGGTTCAGTGATAACTGGGGTGAGGAGGTGCGGGATGCCGTTATAGAGAGTGAGCTCCACTCGCTTCGGGTCTACCAAGATAAAGCGGAGCTGTTCTGGTGAGTTACGGAAGAGGAGAGACACGATGATGTTGTGGATGGTCACAGACTTTCCAGAACCAGTCGTACCCGCGATAAGGGCGTGTGGCATCCGAGCGATGTTGGCGAAGTGCACGCCTCCGGCTACGTCCTTACCAAGTGCTACCAAGAGTGGACGTGGGGAATCAGTGTATTCAGGATTCTTGAGGATAGAGGCTAGTCCCACAGTTGAACGGACGGCGTTCGGTACTTCGATACCCACGAGTGACTTGCCTGGGATAGGGGCCTCGATACGGATAGTACTCGCTTTGAGAGCGAGCTGCAGTTCTTGCTGCAGCGCGACGATGCGGGAGATACGTACACCTTGCGCGGGCTTGAGTGAGTAGCGGGTGATAGCTGGACCACTTTCAACTGCATCCATCTCGACATTAATACCGAATTCTTTGAGAGTGCGTTTGATAGTGAGTGAGTTGGCCTTCACGTCTCCAGCCACGGCCTTGCCTGCGTCCTTCTTCAAGAGGGTGAGGGGAGGAGGTAAGTACGGACCGCTGAAGTTTTTGACCACGAGGTCGTCACTCTTATTCATGCCGAGCTTCTCACCTACTTTTTCTGCCACTGTCTGCAGTCCCTTCTTTGGTACTTCTTCTTCCTCCACTTCTTCCTCGTCTGCGTTTTCAGCTTCAGTTGCTGCTATCTCTGCTTCGAGAGCTTCGATGTCTAACTCTTCGTCGTACTCCTCTATCTCACCCTGAGTCTTACCAAAGCGGGGGAGTGAGAGTCCAGTATTAAATATAAGAAAGATGCCGATGAGTACAAACCCAGCGAGCAAGATACTAGTGACCATCTCTCCAAAGAGAAACTCCAGTGGGTATGAAAGTGAGAGACCGGTCCAACCACCGAGTCCATCAGCATAGAGCTCTAGGGCGGCGAGGAGTGCGATAAAGAAAATCGAAGTCCCGACCATCTTTGAAGTACTCACATGATCGTCGTCTTTTGGGTTCATGAGTACAAACACATAGAAGGCTGTGGCCAATGGTGCTAGCCAGGCGCCGGTCCCAAAGAGCTTGCTTAGACCAATCTCAGTATATGTACCCGCTCGTCCTGCAAACCCCAGTAGGGAGAATAGAAAGAACAGCCCGATGACACCAACTGTGACCGCAGCAATAGCTTGCCGCGCCTGGGGCGAGAGATCATCAAACATCGGAGCACGCTCCTTTACCTCAACTACTGAACGTTTTTTACGGGCCATAAAACTAACAAAATAAACTAGACTGAATGACCCAATTCTAGCACAAAAGCCCTCTTATTTTGGTGGGGAAAGCGCACCTTTTCCGAGCCCAGTAGTGGCGCCCACGCTACACCTTCCCTTGAGACGCTTCTTCCACTGCGGGGCCTAGTCTCGCCCGTCCTCGCTCCAATCATCGTCGCTGCGAATGGGACTCTACTAGGCCCCGCTGTGGCCGAAGCTGGTGGTGGGGCGTCGTTACATATCGCAATCAAGGCACCCACACTACACCTGGACGAATCCTCCGCAGCGACTCTGCTCGGAGCGAGGACCAGATTCGGGAAGGAGTAGTGCGGGTGCCGCCTAATTACCATACTCAAAGACACACTTAAAAGCCTTGTAAAATACAGCAAATGTCTTTATAATGGCTCATAGGTAATTAACTCTTAAGGACAAAGAAGTGACCGAGACGAGACGCTATTAAAAGACATATAACAGACAACATGGACAAAGACAACGTGTTTGCGGTAAAAAGACTAGCTGCCAATAATGAGTACTACAGTAATGTTTTCAAAAAGACAGAGAGAACAGTCTCGGTTGTATTTTATATTTTGTCTTACATCGAGCGAAAGCAAGAGACAGAATTTCACATAAAGACAATGAGTGAAAAAGCCATGGCGGTCCATGAAGCTTCTCTCGCCACTTTGTCTTTGTACGAGTATGAAGCCAAGGAAAAAATCTTCCCATTCCAACAGTCACTCGTGGCGCTTGAAGGGACACTCCGCATCGCCAATGCTGCTCGCGTACTCAATGACGAAGTCCTCGCCCTATTAGTCGGTGAAGTTGATCTAGTCCAACGCTACCTCCGCAACCACTTCGTAGGCGCTATCCCACTTACGATGCGCGACACAGAGGGCAACTCCGGCGGAGACATCAAGCGAGTTACTCGGACATCTCTCTCAGGTCCGACTCGTCCATCACGAGTCTCGATTCCGAAAGGGGACATCAGTTCAGACGCTCACATGGTCTATAGTCAGCTAGTGGACAGAGGTGCGCGCATAAAGACAGTCCTTGAAGCCAAGCCGGCTGCCACTATCAAAGACATCTCCGAAGTAATCACCGACGTGAGTGAAAAGACAATTCAACGCGAGCTCAACAGTCTCATAGAAAAAGGACAAGTAGTACGAGAAGGAGAAAGACGTTGGTCTAAGTACTCCATAGCAACTAAGTAGTAATTCTGTCTCAGAGATTTATATGCGACACAAATGACCGATACGTTCCGTATCGGTCATTTTTGGTAGGGGAGTCAGGGCCAGATTTACTATTGCCTGCGTACCCGGAAGGGCCCTTAAAACTAACGTTTTAACTGCCCTTGTGTACCCCAAATATGTGTTGCATAGTGTCTTTTTGAGCGTAAGGAACCATATACTCAGTCGTCATCACAGGCAGACAAAATAAGTGAAGTTTTATTGACGTTTACTGTACTTTCACGTATCGTATCGTCTAGCTTACTTACTGACAGGGCTTTATATATTGCCATGCTTCGTATCTTTACGAACGCGAGGTAATAATCCACACTCCGTCAGCATGTAAGCTATACCGAGGATAAAAACTTGGTATACTTCACACATGCGCTCGTGCGCTTTTTTCTAAAGTGTTGGACACCAGTTGTGTAGACCACAACTCACCCCAATACATGAACTAGAAAAGCACGACGTTATGAATGTTCTTTGTTAGACATGTTAAGGCTTAATTGTCTTCATGGGTTACGTAGGATGCTACCTAACTTTCATATCAATCATATATACGCTTATGTACAGCGTTACCTTTTCTACATATATACGTAGAAGTAGGTAGAAGTGCATTCCCGCCAATCCTTTTCCCGCCACGGTCGCAACAAGCCAGACACTCAGTCCCTCTTAGCAGCTAATCCCTACATCGTAAGGTGTAGGGTTAGTGATATTTTGTAAGGTGGTCTGATAAGCCACTTTATGAATATGAATTAATTCATATTATCAGCAGTTATCAAATTAACAGTTCGCGAAAGCGAGCACGCCCTATAACAAGGGGCAAAAAACACTTATATATGACTATTGCAAAGAATTTTGCATCAAAGGCAGCGATTGCTTTTGTTGCAGTTGCGATGATCTTCACAATGATGGCTCCTGCAGCGCAGGCGCAATCATCAGAAGACTTGCAAGCGATGATTAATACACTTCTTGCTCAAATTGCAGCCCTACAGTCACAAGCTGGAGGTTCTACAACAGCAAGTGGATACACATGGACACGTGACCTCAACGTTGGCGCTACAGGTGCTGATGTTAAGGAACTCCAAATGTTCCTCAACAAGAACGCTGATACTCGCGTAGCAGCAGAAGGAGTAGGTTCAACAGGAATGGAAACTGAGTTCTACGGCCCAGCTACAGCTGCCGCAGTATCTAAGTTCCAAGTAATGTACCGAGCTGACATCCTTACACCAGCTGGTCTCGTAAATCCAACAGGATACTTCGGACCATCTACACGTGCTAAGGCTAACGCTCTAAACACTACAACTACAACTACACCAGACGAAGATACTGACGAAGATGAGGACACAGATTCAGCTGAACTTTCAGGTGAAGCTTCACTCACTACTTTCGAAGTTGCTGATGGTGAAGATGCAGATGACGTAGAAGAAGGTTCAGAAGACGTTGCTGCCGCAGAATTCACAGTTGAATTCTCTGATGGTGATGCTTCAATCTCACGTCTCGATATCGCTCTAGTAGGTACTGGAAACACAGAAGCTGACGCTTTTGATGTATTCGAGGAAATCTCACTTTGGGTAGATGGAGAAGAAGTTGCTCGTGTTGATGCTTCAGATGAAGATGAGTACCTAGATGAAGATGCTGGTACTATCCGATTCTCAGGTCTTGATATCGTAGCAATGGAAGATGAGGAACTAGAAATCGTAGTTGCTGTTTCAGTAGCTGGCTCAGTTGATGATGCCGGAAGTGCTACTCTTGCAGACTGGGATATCTTCGCTAACTCAATCCGTTTCTTTGATGCGGATGGTGTAGCAACAACAGATACTACTGAAGGAGACATTGACGCTGCCAACGGTGGTGCTGCAGCTGAATTCACAGTTGAAGCAGCTGGAGCTGGAGATGATCTTGATCTTGAGTCTTCTGACGAGGACCCAGATGCAACAACATTCGCTCTTGATGAAGATGACAATGTTGAAGCTATGATCTTCGCGTTTGATCTTTCAGCAGAAGATAGTGACGGTGATGTAACTCTTAACGAGATTACAGTTATCGCTACATCAACTGTTGCTTCAAACATGGATGACCTAGTAAATGACTTCCGTCTAGAAATCGATGGACAATCATTCAACGCTGAGTCATACACAGGAACAGGAGCAGCCGTAACACTTGTATTCGATATTGACGGTGACGTAACTATCGATGCAGATTCAGTTGTTACTGCAAGTCTCTACGCTGACTTCGAAGATATGGAGCTTGCTGATGAGGGTTCAACAATCGTTGCCCAAGTTGCAGCTACTTCTATCGATGCAGAAGGTTCTGATGACATCACTGTAGACGGTTCAGTAGTTATCAGTGAGACACATACACTTCGAACAGAAGGAGTATCTGTTGAGCTTGTTGACGAATCTGTTCTCTCAATCGAAAATGATGACACAGATCAAACTGACGATGAGGCTAAGTTTACCCTAGAGTTTGAAGTTACAGCGTTTGGAGATACTGTGTATCTACCATTTGGTGCGACTGCAAGTACAACTGACCTCACAGCAGGTGTTGTGTACTCAATCATCGACACTAATACAAACTCTGTAGTATCTACAGGTACAACTACACCTTCATTCGACATGGATGGTTCTGGTGAGACTAACTCATTCAAGGTAAGTGATGGTTCAACTGAAACATTCACACTTGAAGTTACTTTCGACCCAGCAGCTTCTGGTTCTTACAAGCTTCGTCTTGATGAAATCAATTTTGCGACAACTGATGCTGCTACAGCAACAGATTCACAAGATGTTTCTGACGAAGATGTAGACACAGCTCAGACTACTATCACTTCATAATTGAAGTCGTAGTCTAAGTTAGGATGAAACAAAAAACTCCCTTCGGGGAGTTTTTTGTTTGCCAAAAAATCAAAGAATAACCCCCAGCCACATCCAACGAAGGGCCACCCTTCGCGAAGGGTGGCCCTTCGTAACTTCGTAAACTTAGTTCAAAATAAAAAGCCTTGGTCACTCGCCAGGGCTTTTGTTTTGTATCTTACCGGCGTTAGTATAAAATAGACGTATGTTAAATATAAAATCAGTTATCATCGCGAGCGTGGCCGTACTCGTTGGTGTCTTGCCAGGTAGCGCGTCCGCGTACTTTACTACTTCTCAGAATGCTGTGGCCTTGAGCCAGAACGTTTTTCTGTACACCGTTTCTTACGATTTTGGTTTAAAGAAATATGATCTTGAGATGCCAATGCTTGCATTGCCACAATCTGCATTAACTGATGACAGCTTTGCTGTTGGTTACAAAACCGTAGATAGTGAAGATGAGATAGCAAAAGTAGGGAAGAGTATGGGTATTGTGCTAAGTGATGCTAAATTGATTAACGGTGTTTATATGGTCCCTAAGGGTACTGCAGCTTCATTTACTTTAGTGATGCTTGTTCAAGCAACTGATGCTGAGTTAGCTAATTATTCAGCCGAGCAGAATTTAGCTATGCAGGTAACATCACTACCATTCGTAATGAAAGGTGACGGGATCACTATTAAAGCAAGCCTCAATCCTTCAGAGTTAAAGTACTACAAAACCCCAGAACTAGATATCTAATTCTACGAAGGGTCACCCTTCGGAAACAGAATCGTGCATCCGCTTTTATTGACAGGTGATACACTTTTGATACACTGTGGATATATGGCTACAACAAAACGCAGACTTAATATCACACTTTCACCTGAGATTGATGAATTAATTAAAGAAATCGCTAAGCGGGATGAAGTCCCACAAGCGACCAAGGTCGCAGAATTATTGCGTAGCTCATTGCTCCTAGAAGAGGACCGGGCTTTATCTTTGCTTGGTGAAGAACGTTTGCGCGATAAGGGTAAAAAGATTTCCCATACTGATATCTGGGGCTAGGGTATGTATACGGTCACGTATCATTCTAAGGTAGCGGAAGATATCAAAGGTCTTTCAGCGGCCGTCAAACGTCAGATTAAGACCGCGATTGAAGATAAGCTAATGTCAGAACCTACGCTGTTTGGTAAACCGCTCCAATTCTCACTCAAGGGTCTGCGTAGTTTGCGAGTTGGTAACTATCGCGTTGTTTTTAGCCTTTCAGAAAATGAGGTTTATATTGTCCTTATTGCCCACCGTTCGGTTGTATACAAGAACGTAGTCAAGTGACTTTAGTTATATACATCCATTCCGCACCTCAATGCGTAAATGCTATACTAATCCCACATGTTCAATAAAACCTTCTATAAATTCCTGCTGAGTTTTGTCGCGGTTATTGCGGGGACGTTGTTGTTTGTCCTGATTGTCGGGCTTGGGGTATAATCTCACTATGATACGAATCACTGATCAGTATTTTTGGAATTTGGTGTTCTCACTCTTCTTCTTTGGAGTAGTGGTGATGGCGGCTATTATCCTTGAGACTGAAGCACGTATTCCTTTGGCGGAACTGGAGCTGGTTGATTATGTACTTATCACTCTCGCTACTTGGCGCTTGGTCAGACTCTTCGTGTATGACGCAATTACCAAATTCATCCGGGAACAGTTCTGGGATGTGGTAAAAGTTGGGAAGGGAAGTGAACTAGAGAAACCACGCTTTGGTCCACGGCGAACTATTGCCGACCTACTCTCTTGCCCATGGTGTTTTGGTGTGTGGGCAGCGGCTGTAGTCATCTTCTTTTACCTTATTACACCGTATGCGGTGTATCCAGTCATGCTGCTAGCTATCTCAGCCGTAGCGACCTTCCTGCAGCTTCTAAGTAACCTCATAGGGCACAAGGCAGAACAGTTGAAGAATCAAAATGAATAATCATGAAAGATAAAATTAAGAATTTTTTATGTGAAGCGACGGCGATAATCACTTTGATTGCGGGGCTGGCCATAATACTAGCTCTCGTCGCGCTATTTTTTAAGGCGCCTGATGCGGTGCTGGCTCTCACCTTCTCCGTCCCGGTATTTATTGTGGGCGCACTCCTCCTGACGTTTGTTATTAAAGGAGGGTGGTCACGTGTGCTTGGAGAGTCTGTTTCAAGTATTTTCACCGGATTTTAGGTTTTTTGGAAGATTTAGAAAAGGCGGGGAGCGAAGCTTCCCGCCTTTTTGCTACCTCTTTACCTCGGCACAGGTTTCTGGTATAGTCTCCGGACCAGGCTCATGACAGTTGGTCGCACGGAAGTGCGGTAATGACTAGAATCTAGTCGCCCACCGAGGTCCATCTCTTAACGAAATGGGGTCGAAGCCATCGATAGGAAGCAACCTGCTGCCTATCCATGACCTGTATTTATTCGTTCTAGTACAAAAAACATGGCCATCACTAAAGCCAAGAAGGAAGATATTTTGGCGAAGCTCGAGACTGTACGTGATAACTCAGACGCTATCGTCTTTGTACACTACAAAGGTCTCACCGTTGCAAATACTACTGCAATGCGTAAGGAGCTCCGCGAAAAGGGAGTTGGCTACTTCGTAGCTAAGAAGACTCTTATGCAGCGTGCCTTTGGCGAGAAGTTCGAAGGAACTATGCCAGAGCTCGGTGGAGAAATTGCTATCGCGTACAGTACCGATGCAATTACCCCAGCCCAAAGCATCAAGGAGTTTACCGGAAAGTACAAAGACAATCTCGCGATTGTTGGAGGCGTTTTCCAGGGCGTATTTAAGACACAAGATGAAATGATTGCAATTGCATCAATTCCTCCACTTGATACACTCCGCGCAATGTTTGCACAGCTCATCAACTCACCACGTCAGCGTTTCGCTGTTGTGCTCAGTAAAGTTGCCGAGACTAAGGCATAGTTGCTCACTCACATTTTAAAAACCCAAAAATTATATATGACACACGAACAAATCATTGAGGCTGTAGAGAAGATGACAGTACTTGAGCTTAACGACCTCGTTAAGACTATTGAAGAGAAGTGGGGCGTTTCAGCCGCTGCAGTAGCAGTAGCCGGACCAGCAGCAGCTGGAGCTGGTGCAGAAGAACAATCAGAGTTCACAGTGGAACTTACAGAAGGTGGCGCACAGAAGATTGCAGTTATCAAGGTTGTTAAGGAAGTACTTGGTCTTGGACTCAAGGAAGCTAAGGACCTTGTAGACGCAGCTCCATCAGTTGTTAAGGAAGGAATGAAGAAGGAAGATGCTGAGGCTCTTAAGGCTAAATTGGAAGAGGCTGGAGCTAAGGTAACTTTGAAGTAAATTTCTTAGTTCAAAATAAAAACCCCGCAACTGCGGGGTTTTTATTTTGGCAAGAAATCTTCAAAGTTACCTTAGGGGCGCAGCGATGTGAGTCGCCCCTTCCTAGGGCGACGAACCAGCGAGCCGGGCCCGCGAGCACTTAGTAGATTTGGAGCGTAGCGAACAAATATACTTAATGACTTGTGGGAAGGTAACACTTAAGTAAACAAACGAGCCGTTAGGCGACTATTGTGAACTTATGCAGACGCTTAGCTGAGCAGCGACCCCAAAGGGAGCTGTCAGCTGCAGCGGCCTGCTAAGTAAATTTCTTAGTTCAAAATAAAACCGCGCACCCTTTGGGTGCGCGGTTTTTGTAAATCATATTCGCTTTAATACACAAAATAAAAAGCCCTGCAGATGCAAGGCTTTTGGTGGTCAGTTGACCAACGTCCATGACACGGTTCGCTAGAACCGTGCAGACAAAAAGAACATATCAAATAAGGCATACACCCCAGCCGCACAGATGGTGAGGCCGAGGATAATTTTGCAAAGGTGTTGAGATTTCATTTCTCTCTCCTGGAGTGTAAGTCATTAACAGGCAATGACCAGCCGAATTTCCATTAGTATAGCACAGAATTAAGTAAAAGCAATCAAGGTATATGTAGTATGAACAAGCATAGGGTCACAAATAATAAAAAATAACCCGCACGTAGTGTGCGGGTTTTGGGGTTGGTGTGGAATCAGACACCTTGCTTTGGCTCCAGTATCCACCAGTTAATTTCTGGCGCTGTGTTCATGATTTGTTTGAAGGTGGTAGCCACAAACCATACCTTAACGTCAGGGTGTCGGCGTTTGAGGGACGACTCGAAGAACTGTGGTGTTCTGTCGCCAAGAGCGGTGAAGTAGACCCACACTTCGTCAGCATCCTTGTACCTGTCAAGGTAACGTAGAGCCGCATCACAGGTTTTGACCTGCAAAATCAACACTTCACCAGAGTACAGGTTTTTACTCCGTTCAATCAACTCTGGGTCAGTGCCTATTGCCAGTACGCATTTTGGGGTTTTGACCCGAGTGGCCATGATTTGCCTCCTTTCAAATTGGGAACAGGGACTATTAGTAGTTATATGCCTAACAGCGGTTTTTTACAAGATATGAGCAATGAAACAAAGCGCGACACATCCCGTCTTTCTGTCCAGATTTGCCAGTGCCTGGCGCGTGATATACTCGTGGGACATTAGCTAATTTCTTCGGTATGACAGAGCCACTTTCTATCTTGTTTGGAAGCACTGCGCGAGTAAAACTTCTCCGCTTTTTCCTTTTTAATCCATCTCGGGAATTTACCTTTGATGATATGTGTAAGCGTGCCAAGCTCGTGCGTCGCACCGCTCGCACTGAGATCTCAGCTCTAGAACGCGCTGAGGTAATTACCAAGCGTACGATGTATGCCACGACCATTGGTCGTGATGGTAAAGAGAAGAAGACCAAGGTCCTAGGGTATGGTCTTAATAAAAAATTTCCAGAACTCCAAGCGCTCCAGACGTTCCTCTTTGAGACTGCACCAGTAGATGGGAAGACTCTCCTTAATCATTTACGCAAAGCTGGCACCATTGATTTCCTATGTGTGGCGGGAGTGTTTGTCCGGGAGTTTGAACAATCACTTGATGTGCTCATTACGATGAAGAAAGTTTCACAGGCTAAAATCGAAACAGCCATTCGTTCACTAGAAGCAGAGATTGGAATGGAAATTCGATTTGCAGTTATGACCTCAGATGATTTGCTCTACCGCGTAGGGATGAACGACAAGCTCGCTCGTGATGTATTTGATTACAAACACCAAATAATTGTCGACAAAATTGGAGTGCGCGATGAGTTGCACACTGGATCATATAAAGGGTAGGGAAGAACCAAAAGCCCGCAGCATTAGCTGCGGGCTTTTTCTGTGGTCTAGGCATATATAAATAAACCCCAATAGCAGGTTTTTGCAGCCTATTTAGGGGTGGGTATAAGAGTGGGGATAGTAATGGGGGTAAGTAAGGTTGTTTTGTCACATTAAACGCTTGACTTTGTTTTTGCTTTGTATATAATGGCGCCTACGTATTTATGAGTTATTGGACAAAAAGAAGCTAGTCGCGCAGAACTCTCGTCAAGAGAATGTCCTGCCGCGGCAACGCGGTCTTTTTTATCCAGAACTCAAGGAGGTACGCGGTATTTGACAACTGCATATTCTAGGAACCGATTTGATAAGGTCGGTTCCGAAAAATCCACGTGCGTTCGACGCGCACGTGGTAATAGCGTGTAGGTAGCTTGCTACTTACACGCTGTAGGTAAAATCGATTTGTTGGGTAAAGACAATTGCTGAAAGGCGGGTCTTTTCGTCCCCAACAAATCAAAAAACACGTCCGGTTCTGATTACTGTATTTTTCAGAGACCGGACACACTCAAAATTGTGCAGCGGTGCACAAAACATGTTCAGGTAAGAAACGTTTTCTGCCGCGTAAGCGGTATGTAATGTTCCTTACAGGAATGTAAGGGTGTATGGTGGATGCCTAGGCTTCAAGAAGCGATGAAGGACGTGTTATGGCTGCGATAAGTTTCGGCGAGGTGCCAAATAACCTTTGACCCGTAAATTTCCGAATGGGGAAACCCTCCTGTCATTGGCAGGAATCTACGTATGTAGATGCGCACCCAGCGAAGTGAAACATCTCAGTAGCTGGAGGAATAGAAAGCAATAGACGGAACTTTCTTTCTGGACAGATGCATTGCATCTCGTCCTAGATTTATCTTGGACGGTGGTGCTTTGCACCATTATGTTCAGGAAGAAGGTTCTTGCGATTCCCTGAGTAGCGGCGAGCGAAACGGGAACAGCCCAAACCATTGATGTTTACATCAGTGGGGTTGTAGGGCAAAAACGGCATTTAGTTGCAAAGAGTTACAAAACGTATGTATAGAAAAATGAGCTGGAAAGCTCGACCCCAGTAGGTAATAGTCCTGTATTCGAAATGCATATATCTCTTTTGTTTTTGTTCCTGAGTAGTTCGAGACATGAATAGCTCGAATGAATCCACCAGTACTAACTGGTAAGGCTAAATATTCTTGGAGACCGATAGTGAACAAGTACCGTGAGGGAAAGGTGAAAAGAACCCCGGAGAGGGGAGTGAAATAGATCTGAAACCATACACCTACAAGGAGTCGGAGCCTGGGATTTATCCTGGGTGACGGCGTGCCTATTGAAGAATGAGCCGGCGAGTGTACCTTTATCCTTTGTCTAAGTGGTAGCCCCACGGAGGCACAGTGAAAGCGAGCGTGAATAGCGCGAATATAGGGTAGGGGTACGACCCGAAGCGTGATGAGCTTACCATGAGCAGGGTGAAGCGACTGTAATAGGTCGTGGAGGCCCGAACCCGTTAGCCGTACAAAACTATGGGATGACTTGTGGTAAGGAGTGAAAAGCTTATCGAATTACGTAATAGCTGGTTCTCTCCGAAACAGCTTTTGGGTTGGCGTCGTGTGGTCCCCCTGGGGGTAGAGCACTGGAAAGAAACGACAGGGAGAAATCTCGCGTTTCTTATCAAACTCCGAATACCAGTGGATTATAGCACGGCAGTTAGACTACGGGGGAGAAGCTCCGTTGGTCGAAAGGGAAACAGCCCAGATCGCCAGTTAAGGTCCCTAAATATATACTCAGTGCAACTTGAGGAGGTGAGGATTCTCAAACAGCCAGGAGGTTGGCTTAGAAGCAGCCATCCTTTAAAGAAAGCGTAACAGCTCACTGGTCGAGAGTCCTTGCGCCGAAGATGATCGGGGCTCAAGTATATTACCGAAACTGCGGATTCGTACATTTATGTACGAGTGGTAGGAGAGCGTCCTTCTCTGCGATGAATCCAAGGCGAGAGCCACGGTGGAGCGAGGAGGAGTGAGAATGCCGGCACAAGTAACCGCAAGACGGGTGAGACCCCCGTCCGCCGAAATACCAAGGTTTCCTTTGCTATGTTGATCAGCGAAGGGTTAGTCGGTCCTAAGGGAATCCCGAATGGGGGACCCGATGGATAGCAGGTTAATATTCCTGCACACTGTTATGTTCCTATGGAGGGACGGAGCGTTGTACTTATAGCATCTTATTGGATTGATGCTGGAGCATTGAGGAAGTCACGTAGGCAAATCCGCGTGGCAATATTCCGAGATGAGTCTGAATGTGCGGCTACGGCCAAGCAAATATAAGGAGCACGCTTCCAAGAAAAACTTCGTTTGGGTTAAGCATAACAGTTCCGTACCGCAAACCGACACAGGTGGTAAAGTCGAGAAGACTAAGGCGAACGAGTGAGAGGTCCTCAAGGAACTCGGCAAAAAAGCGGCCGTAACTTAGGGATAAGGCCTGCCCCCATCACTTTGGGTTTGAAAAAGTGCGTCGTGTACTTATAGGATGAAAATAATGGCAAGGGACTTCGCAAGAAGTTAGGTAATCGCCTCCGATTGTTCGGAAACAGGCGTGTTGCATCTCTACAGCACAGTCATTATGAATTCATCTCCGAAGAAAGTCAGCTATAACAAAGCTCAAGACTAATCTTCGGTCATCCTATAAGTACACGACCAATAATCAAATTCGAATCTAAAGTGATGGGGGCCGCAGCGAAAGATTTCCTGGCGACTGTTTAACAAAAACACAGCTCTCTGCGAACACGTAAGTGGATGTATAGAGGGTGACGCCTGACCTATGCTGGAAGGTTAAATATGGGGGGTGGTATGAGATTCGTCTTGTACTGCTGGACTATATAAGCCCCAGTAAATGTCAGCGATAACTATAATCGTTCTAAGGTAGAGCGCATTTCCACGCAAGTGTGAAGTACGCTCTACGGATTGGAACGGTTATAGGTTAAACAGCCTAGCCATAGTTACCTTACCTATTGAAAGATAGAGTAATCCAAATCTAGCCAACAAGAGACCAAATGCTAGAAACCCGAAACAGGCGTAAGTGCTGTGGGTTAAGATAGAGTCCTATTGTGAAATGATCCAGAGAAGCAATTCTTTGGGGAGAAGGGAATATAGAGCGTATTTCCTTGTCGGGTAAGTTCCGACGTGCACGAATGGCGTAACGACTGGGAAACTGTCTCGAGGACCTGCTCGGTGAAAATACAATCGCGGTAAAGATGCCGCGTACCTGCAGATAGACGAAAAGACCCCAGGTGCTTTACTGTAGCTTCGTATTGGGGCTATTGAATTAATGCGTAGTATAGTGGGGAGACTTTGAAGTGGGCTTTCGGGTACCATGGAGTCGTCAGTGAAATACCCATCTTTATTTTGGTAGTCTCTAACCAGATAGACAAAATCTATTTGAGACAGTGCGTGGCAGGCAGTTTTAGTGGGGCGCTACCCTCCCAAAAAGTAACGGAGGGGTCTCAAGGTTGGTTAATCGCGAATGGAAACCGTGATGATAGTGTAATGGCATAAACCAGCTTGACTGTAAGGCGTAGATGCCGAACAGACGCGAAAGCGGAGCATAGTGAACCGATGGTACGCGTTAGATGCGGCCGGAGATTACCCGATAAAAGTAACCCTGGGGATAACAGGCTAGTCGTGCCCAAGCGTCCATAGCGACGGCACGGTTCGGCACCTTAACTTATGTAGTTATCTTGTTCATTTTGAGCAAGTAAAATCAAAAAACATACATCGGGGTGCCTAGAGTAGCGATACTCTACAAAAACAAATCGGCTAATACGGTGAACGCCATGCCAGCCACTAATACATATATATGTAGTAGAATAAGGACATGGTCAATACCGTGGAAAGACTAAACCAATTTCAGAAGTCAGTAATTATTGGCACTATACTTGGAGATGGATACATCCGTATCGTTTCAGGTCGCCAAAATGCCTTTCTGGAAATTAATCACTCAGTTAGTCAAACTGAGTACGTTTTATGGAAATATAACGTACTCAAAGGAATCAGGGCTGGCGCACCAAAAGTGCGAAATGGTAACGGAAAGCGCAAAGCAATTCGTTTCTATACCAGGCAATCATCAGAACTTGCAGAACTTAAGTCTATATTCTATATAGACAATGTAAAAGTAATTCCTCATGACCTGCAACTCGATTCCGTTTCACTGGCAGTGTGGTTCATGGATGACGGAAGTCGGTGTCGAGAATCTGATGTGTACTTAAATACACAACAATTTGACATCGAAAGTCAGTTAATTCTTATCCGAGCCCTAAAAAAGCTTGGACTTGATGCAACTCTCAACAAAGACAAGCAGTATTTTAGAATACGATTTCTTAAGAAAAGTATTCCTAAATTGTTTGAACTTATTGAATCGACAATTATTCCGTCAATGAAATATAAGATTGGTTTAGAATCCGTAGAGACTACACGCCGATCTCCCACGTTAATTACGTTGGATGAAGATATAGTCCGATCCTCACAGTAATGTGAGACCCGCATATGCTTTTAATACTTCTCACGCGGTATTAAAATAAAAAGCATATGTTACGACAGCGATGTCGGCTCGACTTATCCTGGGGCTGGAGCAGGTCCCAAGGGTTTGGCTGTTCGCCAATTAAAAAGTCACGTGAGCTGGGTTTAGACCGTCGTGAGACAGGTTGGTCTCCTATCTACTGCAGGCGTCGATTCTTGAGGAGAGTTGTTCCTAGTACGAGAGGACCGGAATGAACGAACCTCTGGTCTATCTGCTGTCACGCCAGTGGCATCGCAGAGTAGCTATGTTCGGAATGGATAACCGCTGAAAGCATCTAAGCGGGAAGCCAACTCCAAGATTAGGAATCATTAAGTCCCCTGAGAGATGATCAGGTTGATAGGCACTAAGTGGAAGTACAGCAATGTATGGAGCTGAGGTGTACTAATAGGGCGTAATTCCTGTAAGGAACATTGCATATCGAAATGATATTGCGATACGTAGTGTTCCTGAACATGTGAATGCAAAGCTGTACAGTTTTGAGAAGTGTTTTGAATCCTACAAAAAAATAGAATATGCAACGCAAATACTGCGTGAAATGGTTTAGGGGATGTAGCTCAGTTGGTAGAGCGCTGGACTTTCAAATCCAGAGGTCGCTAGTTCGAAGCTAGCCATCCCAGCCACCCATACTTCAGTTACTTTCAATGGAAAGTAATGTATGGGATCATTTCACGCAGTAGTTGCAAGTCAGATATCAAATTGAAAATTTAATGTTGGTGCTTTAGCGAGAGGGGTACACCCGTTCTCATTCCGAACACGGAAGTTAAGTCTCTCATCGCCGATGGTACTCCTTAGGGGGAAGAGTAGGTAGGCGCCAACATTAAGTTTTTAATACTCCTATAAAAAGACCCCTCAGTCATATGACTGAGGGGTCTTTTTATAGGAGTGCCAACTTCGTTGGCAGCGGGAAGGCGCCTAGCAGGCCACATAGTCTGTTTTCTCCTTTGGAAGTCGAAAACATCCTTGTGTTTGCATAAGTAAAATATAGTCGGCTAAAGCCTCCTTATTTATACTTAACATTTTGTTCAGCGATTTTCTCAAGGAGAGAAAAAATCGGGACATAAATTCGAAATAATCGCTACGCTCATTTTCTCATTTAACTTTTTTATAAACCCATCCCACTTTCACGCCAACACTCGAATTATTTTACTTAACAGCCATCGCCAAAGGCTTTGGTCGGGTCTGCTATACTAAAAGCAATGAGTAAGTTTAGACCTTGGGCGATTTACCGCCGTTTACAATACGCGTTTGGTTTTGTGGCTGTCTGTAATATTCTTGCCTTTGGTGTGTATTTCTTATTTTTCTACTCAGCGGCTACCTGTTTTGACGGTCTTCAAAATGGGCAGGAGATTGGCCTTGATTGTGGTGGAGGTTGCGTACGCATCTGTGCCTTCACTGTTACACCACCAGAGATTGTCTGGTCGGAGAGCTTCAAGATTATTGATGGTCAGTATAACGCTGTAGCTTACATAGAAAACAAAAACGCGGTGGCGGCTAGTCCAGCGCTGGCGTACAACTTTAAATTGATTGATAGTAGTGGCGCCACTATCGCTGAGCGTTCTGGCACCACTATTCTCCCACCAAACAGTGTCTACCCAATATTTGAAGGTCGCATCGCTACCTTAGATGGACGAGAGCCAGCACAGACTATTATTGAAATTGAGCCAATTGAACTCTGGCAACCAGCGACCATTGGGCGTACTCAGTTCCGGACTCTTGATGTGGAACTGCTTAGCACTGACACCCGGCCACGACTTAATGTCTCAGTTGAAAACACGGAGCTAACTGAAGCGCGTAACGTAGAGGTGGTCGCTACTATCTTTAATCGGGCTGGTCAACCAGTGACAGCATCACAGACGTTCATTGATGTGTTTGGTGCTCGCAGTACACAAAATGTCGTGTTTACCTGGCCAAATTCTATTGCCAAGACCGTACGTAGTTGCGAAGTGCCGTCAGATATTATGATGGTACTTGATCGTTCTGGTTCGATGGCAGCTGATGGGGGAGATCCACCAGAGCCGCTGGAGAGCGCCAAACAGGCTGCTAAGTCGTTTGTTCGGCTAGTTCGTAACACAGACCTCATCGGCTTCCTTTCTTACGCTACTAAGCCAAGTAGCCCAATTGAGCAGACTTTGACCGGGGAAGCGGCTGTAATCGAAAACTCTATCCAAGAGACCGCTATGGGTACTGATGGCGTGCAGTACACCGACATGGGTGCAGCCTTTGATACAGCCCTCTCTGAACTCTTGAGTGAGCGCCACCGTGAGGATGCTCGCAAAGTCATCGTCTTTTTGACTGATGGCGACGTGACTCGTCCAGTTAATCCGGCTAATGGATTGGCTGATCGTGAGTATGCAGCGGAGTATGCTCGGACTCAGGCCGAAAAAGCCAAGGACCAAGATGTGACCATTTACACCATTGGCTTTGGTGACTTTTTTAGTGATATTAATGCCGCGGTGGAGCGAGATGTAGACCTAATTCGTGACCTAGCCACTGACCCAACCCAGTTCTTTACGGCTCCAACTATCGCTGATTTGGAACGTGTTTACCAGCAGATTGCCGGTGACTTGTGTGAAGAAGGACCAACTAGAATTGAGGTCATAACCAAAACCAGCACAAATTTTGCACCTCTTCGTTAGATTGTATATGCTGTAGGAATGCCACGTTTTTTACGGACACTCTTTTCTGGTTTTGACGGAATTTTATTTTTGTCGTTAATGAGTCTAGCCTTCTTTGGTTTGGCTACAATGTATTCCCACGTTGGTGAGAACGCCTACTTCAACCGTCAGTTGGTTTGGGTGTGTTTTTCTACATTGCTATTTTTCTTGGCGATTGTGCCAGACTACCGTTTTTTGCGTACCGGTAACGCAGCGTTTTTTGCGTATCTCGGTATCATTCTGCTTTTGATAGGAGTGGCCTTCTTTGGAGAAGATGTGATGGGTGCTCGGCAACGTTTCGACCTCGGCTTCTTTTCACTCCAGGTCTCAGACCCGGCCAAGCTCGTTCTCATTGCACTTCTGGCGAAGTACTTTGCTAAGCGCCATGAACTGATTGGTGACTTCAAACATGTGGTAGTGTCTGGGCTCTATACCCTTGGTATCTTTGGGCTGGTGTTTTTGCAGCCAGACTTTGGATCGGCGATGATTATTTTCTTAATTTGGTTTGGGATGGTGCTCGTGGCGGGGATTAAGTTTCGGCATGTGGCGGTAGTGTTTTTGCTGGGGGCGATTACGCTCACGGCACTTTGGCAGTATGCATTTTATGATTATCAAAAGACTCGTATCATGACTTTCATGGATCCGCTTTCGGATATTCGGGGAGCAGGGTACAACGCTTACCAGTCGACAGTGGCGGTGGGGTCTGGTGAAATATTTGGTAAGGGAATTGGGTATGGGACGCAGTCCAAGCTGCAGTTTTTGCCAGAATATGAGACTGACTTTATTTTTGCAGCCTATGCAGAAGAGTGGGGCCTTATCGGTGTCTTAATTCTGTTCTTAACTTTTGCCATTTTGATTTGGCGATTGTTACTGCATGCGGTTAATGGAGCCAGTAATTTTGAAAAACTATTTGCGACTGGTGTGGCCATCTTTCTCTTGGCCCACTTCTTTATCCATGTTGGTATCAACATTGGTTTACTCCCAGTAACGGGTACCACTATTCCGTTTTTGAGTTACGGTGGGTCACACTTAGTGACTGAGTTTGTGGCGGTGGGTATGGTACTAGCGATGCGACGCTACACTCCAATCAAGGCTGAGCATAACGATGATTTGTTTATCAAGAACTAGAGAAGGGCTTTAGAGCCTACTCACAAACCTTCAGATACGAGGCGCGACTAAACTAAAACATGAGTCGTATCCAGTTATACGGTGAATGTTTGAATGAGGAAAGCAACAAAGTATATGGGGTTTGTGGGTAGGTTCTTATAAAAGATAAAGGGTTTCGGTGGCGTACACCATTTTCTCTAAACTGCGTTCCTGCATCTTGGCTTTGAGAGCTGAAGCAAAAGAAGTTCGTTTGCTGTCGCTAGTTAGCAGTGTCTCTAGTGCATTGGTTAGTGCAGCTTGATTATTGTCTGGAATTAACAAACCAGAGACGCCAGAGTCAATAATTTCAGGGATACCTCCAACCTTAGTAGCAACTACCGGTAGTCCAGCCAGGCCAGCTTCGTGTACCACATAGCCATAGGCCTCTGAGTGAGAGGTTAGGGTGAAAATATCAAAGGCTGGGAGTAGGCGGGCAGCTTCAGTAATGGCGCCTAGTAGGAAGACGCTGTTGGCGAGGCGGTGGGTTTCAATTAAGTTTTGTAGATTGATGCGTTCACTGCCTTCACCAATAATTAATAATTTTAAATTAGGAAAAGTTTTAACCAGTGTCGCCATAGTTTTGATAAGTAGAGCTTGGTTTTTGATGGGGTGTAACTCAGCAATGGTACCAATCCAGGTCTCTTGTAGGTGAGGGGTAAGGATAGGGAAGTCCAAAGACAAGGTTTCTCGTGCTCCGGCTTTTTCATACATAACACCAATAGTGCGGCCAGGGTGAAGTACCTTCATTCGTTGTTTGGTGCCAGGTAGGCGAAGTTGATTCATTAAGGCGTGAGAAACCACAATGGTGCGGTGTGATAGCAGCACTGTTACATAATGCAAAAGAGCAATGATACCTTTTTGCCACAGTGGACGGTCCTCATTAAAAGCCCAGCCATGAGCGGTAAAAATGACTTTTGGTACTCGGAGTAAACGTCCAAGTAAAGTACCGATACCGCCGGCTTTAGAGCTGTTTACGTGGAGAATGTCTGGCCGTTCGGTACGGATAATCCGAGCTAGTTCTTTGGTAAACTCCCACTCGTCCTTGAAGGATATATCTCTAGCCAAACTTTCGATGGTGATGACTCGTATCCCAGCATGAGTCAATTGGGTAACAAGCTCACCATTTCCACCCAAAGCAACTATAGCCTCAAATTTATCTTGATTGAGGTGAGTGGCTAGATCGTAGACATAGCGTTGAGCCCCGCCCCAATTGGACTTCGTAATAAGAAATAGGACTTTTTTTCGGGTGTTGTTTAGCATAGCGCTCGTGTTACAGGGTTTGTGAAATTGGGGCTTACAACTGAAACAGTCTCCCAGACTGTTTCAGCCCGACAGTTGGACTTGGTTATCAAAAACAATACTTTCTTACGTGAGGTGGTGGTATTCATAGAGTGATATTAGTAAGAGGGCGGGGCGTACTCTGGTCATTACAGACTAGTATCATCTATCTAGCATAACGCATTTGGGGGTTTGGCGCCAAAATGAGTACCTTGCCATTTTCTGTGACTTCGGTACGATATAAGTAACTATACATTTATGGGTGAAAGAGCACGCGAACTCACGGTCTTAATAATTGGCGATGTCAGCGTGTTTATCGTTGCGCTTTGGGGTATGCTCTTGGTGCGGTACCTATCTTTCCCTAGTGCCGCTCTTTTTGCTGATCATTTGGGTCCCTTTTTGATACTTTCAACTGTTTGGTTGTTTATCTTTTATATCGGGGGACTATACGATAAACATACGGTTTTTCTTAAGTCGCTGCTCTTTAGCCGAATTCTTAATACTCAGTTAGTCAACGGCATTATTGCGGCTTTTTTATTTTTGATTATTCCGTTTGGAATTGCTCCAAAAATTAACTTGGTAATCTATTTGGTAATTAGTGTGATGCTCCTGACTTGGTGGCGAATGTATCTATACCCTAAGGTGGTTCCAAAAACCAAACACCGAGCGATACTTTTGGCCTCTGGCCCAGAAGCGATTGAGCTAGTAGACGAGATAAATAATAACGATCGGTACAACTATTATTTCATTCGTATCATCGATGAAACCACAGCGTCCACTACCGAAAACTTTGAAGAAAAATTGCTGAAGCTAATTGAAAAGGAGCGAGTAGATATTATCGTTGCCAATCCAAACGGACAATACATTACAGCTGTCTTGCCAAAGATATTCGATTTAGCCTTTTTGCGTTTCCAATTTACTTTTTTGGATTTTTATAAAGTGTACGAAGATACTTTTGATCGAGTACCACTCTCGGCCCTTCGTTATGAGTGGTTTATTGCTCACGTCTCTCAATCAAAGAGTTTGGTCTATGACGTAACTAAGCGAGTGAGTGATGTGGCCGGTTCACTTATTCTTGGTGCTGCTTTGCTTGTTATGCTGCCGTTTATTTACGTGGTAATGCGACTTGAGGGTCGGGGACCATTGTTTATTACCCAAGAACGCATTGGTCGTTTTAATACTCCAGTGACTGTCTACAAAATTCGCACCATGACCGAAAACCGCAGCGCTAGTGCCACCTGGACCAAGGAGGATGCGGCTGAAGGCAATAGAATAACCAGGGTCGGCTCAGTCTTGCGCAAGCTCAGTGTCGATGAGTTACCGCAGGTCTGGACTATCCTTAAAGGGGATATGTCACTGATTGGTCCTCGTAATGATATTAAAGGGCTAGGTGAGCGTTTAGCCAGTGAGATACCGTACTACAACATCCGTAATTTTGTGAAGCCAGGGGTGACAGGTTGGGCTCAGACCCACCAGCACTATATGGGAGATAACATTAGTCCGCAGTCACTTGATGAATCTAAGACACGATTGGCCTACGATTTGTATTACGTTAAAAACCGTTCGATGTTACTTGATGTAGACATTGCGCTACGCACTTTCAAGACCTTGCTATCACGCTTTGGCGTAACTATTCGTTCTTGGCGTTAGTTTGTTATACTGAAACTATATATATGCAAACAAGAACTATTTTTATTACCGGCGGCGCCGGCTACGTGGGTGAGATGCTCTGTGATCAATTTTCTAAGCGTGAGGACGTAGGTTTAATTATTGCGTTAGATAAAGAACCACAGTCAGAGTTTTCTAAGTCATTGCCAAAGGTACAATACATCGAGCACAACTTAGCCAATGATGGTTGGCAGGAGCAGGTAGCGGCTCTGGCTCCAGACACGGTGGTACATACTGCTTGGCAGATACGAGCGATGTATGGCCAACCAAAAGAACAGTGGCGATGGAACGTGGATGGTTCACAAAAGGTTTTTGATTTTGCCTTCTCACACCCAGGTGTAAAAAAGTTGGTGTATTTTTCAACTGCTTCTTCATACAGTGCCCGGGCTGATAATCAGCTTTCACACTTCTATACTGAAGACGAAGGGTTCAGAGCTGATGATTATATTTACGCTCACGAAAAGATGACGACTGAACAAAACCTCAAAGCCACTTTTGATGCTGCGGTAGCGGCCGGAAAGGCAGTGCCTCAGGTGACAGTCGTGCGCCCAGCTGCTATTACTGGACCACGTGGCCGATATATGCGGATTCGTTTTGGTCTTCAATCGGCTTTACAGGGTAACTTGAAGGGTAATTTCGTGTATCGCCTAGTAACGGCTCTTACTTCATTTGTGCCAGCCACAAAGGGCTGGGCTCGGCAGTTTATTCATGAAGATGATGTTAGTGACATTGTAGCCAAACTTACTTTTGACACGCTATCTTGGCAGTACAACGTCTTTAATATTACGCCGGAAGGGGAGCCAGTGTTGGCGCCAGATATGGCTGCCGCTGTTGGAAAAAAGATCTTGCCCATTCAGCCATGGATGGCTCGCATCGCTTTCTTTTTCTTCTGGCATGGTACTCGCGGACGGGTGCCGACCTGTCCTGGTAGTTGGCGATTCTATTCATACCCAGTATTGATGAGTGGAAAAAAACTCGCATCGTTTTATGCGTGCCAGTATTCCGCCAAAGACGCTTTTCAATATACTGATGGCCGATATGAAAGCTATGTTCCCGAGCCAGCTCGCCGTTCAAGGTCTGCCAAGCTGACTTAATTACAGTTTAAAGGTATACTCCTTCGATGTTAGTTGATGGAAAGGCTTTAGCAGCGACACTGCTTTCTGAAGTTAAAGTAGCGGTAGCAAATAGTCCAAAACCACCACACTTGGTGGTTTTGACCTGTGCGCCAAATTTTGAAACCAAGAAGTATTTGGCTTTGAAGCAAGCCAAGGCTGAGTCGTTGGGTATAGTGGTCTCGGTTGAAGTTCTGCCTGAAGATGCCACCACCGCAGATATGTGCGCCGCCATAACCACTGCCTTGCCGACTGCTACGGGACTGATTGTGCAATTACCACTGCCGGCACAAATTGATACCGCTACTGTCTTAGCGGCAGTGCCAGCTTCACATGATGTGGATGCGTTTTCTTATAGCGGTGCTCTTGGCGCAGTGTTGCCACCAGTGGTCGGGGCCATCGCCAGAATAGCTGAAGTATACAATCTAAACTGGGCAGGGAAGCGAGTGGCGGTGTTTGGTCAGGGGCGTTTGGTTGGTAAGCCGGCGGCGGCTTTTGCTACTTCAGCTGGGGCTCATGTCACAGTACTAACTGAAACCAGCACTGATGCCAGAGAGGTGGCCCAAGCCGCTGATATCATCATTCTTGGAGTTGGGGTGCCAAATCTCCTAACACCAGACATGGTCAAAGAGGGAGTGGTCGTTTTTGACGCCGGTGCGTCTGAGGACGGCGGGCTGCTAGTAGGTGACGCTGACCCAGCCGTGGCCAGCAAAGCCGCCCTATTTACCCCAGTTCCGGGTGGTATTGGACCGATGACTATTGCTCTTTTATTCCGTAACCTCTTAGAGCTACAGAAACGTCAATAGACTTCTTCCAAAAGCTGCGCATCTGTACTGGTTTCAGGATTTTGCCTCGGTTACCGTATATCTATATACGGCTCTGTCAGCAAAATCCCTCCAACCAGCACACCTGCGCTCACTTTTGGAAGAAGTCAAATAGAAAAGGCGCGTTTTTTATGCTATAACAGCTGCATATTTATTGATTGTTATGACAAATTCTCAAAATTCATCACCCCGTACCGCTGCTTTTATTCGTCTCTTTAAAGCCGTGGCCATTCTTGGCATCTTGGGGTACTTAGGCTTTTTTGTTTATAGTAACGCTACTGCAGAAAACGCTACTCATCCATTTAAGCTCGGGCTAGACTTAGCTGGAGGAGCTCACCTGGTATATGAAGCAGACACTACTGGAGTAGCGGCAGTTGAAGTACCAGAGCTCATGAATGTACTTCGTGATGTGATTGAGCGTCGAGTTAACCTCTTTGGGGTCTCTGAGCCTCTCGTCTATGTTGAGAGTAGTAGTTTTGTATCAGACGTGCAGCAAGAGCGCTTGGTAGTGGAATTGCCAGGAGTAACTGATGTCGCGCAAGCGGTGGCAGAGATTGGTCGGACACCACTTCTAGAATTTAAACTCATTGACGCTGAAGCTATGTCTGCTGCCGCTGCCATTGAACAACTCACTGCCAATGCAAGTGGTGGTATCGGTATTGATAATGTCAAATTAAATGGCGAAGAGACACCAGAACCATATGTAGACACTGGGCTCACTGGCCGCTACCTTGAAAGTGCGCGCTTGGAATTCACTAGTGGTCAGGCTGGGCAATTAGCTAATGAGCCAATTGTTGCTATTACTTTTAATCAAGAAGGAGGGGAGTTATTTGCGGAAATCACTCGTGACAACGTCGGACGTCAGCTGGCTATTTTCCTTGATGGTGAAATTATTTCTGCCCCAAACATCAATGAAGCAATTGTTGGCGGTACCGCCATCATCTCAGGAGGATTTGATGCAGCCGAAGCACGTGAGCTAGCAGAGAACCTAAACTTTGGTGCGCTGCCAGTTCCAATTAAACTAATTAGTACTCAGACTATTGATGCCACCCTCGGAGCTGGTGTCATTTCGCAAAGCTTTGAAGCGGGAGTGGTTGGTTTTGGTCTCATCTCACTCTTTATGTTGTTGTGGTACCGCGTGGCCGGAATAGTGGCCAGTATCGCACTTATGTTCTACGTAGCTTTGTCGCTAACTGTATTTATGTTGGTGCCAATCACTCTTACTGCAGCTGGTTTGGCTGGCTTAGTACTTTCACTTGGTATGGCCGTGGATGCCAACGTCCTTATCTTTGAGCGTATGAAAGAAGAGTATCGAAGTGGTAAGACTAGTCGTGAGGCGGCGCTGGAAGGTTTTAGACGAGCTTGGACTGCCATTTGGGACAGTAATATTACGGGTCTCATTTCAGCCGGTATTCTTTTCTGGTTTGGCACCTCGCTCATTAAAGGGTTTGCTCTAGTACTCGGTATTGGTATTTTAATTTCAATGCTCTCAGCTATTGGCTTCACTCGCACCTTACTCATCGCTTTGCCTGAAGTGAAGCGTGAGGATAAGGGAGTGTGGAGTTATCTCTTTGGTACAGGACTTCTAAAAAAATAGTATGAAAATTATCGCTTACAGAAAATTGTGGTTATTGATTGGAGCAGGGATTGTAACAGCTGCAGCTTTAATTGTGCTGACGCTTGGACTTAAGCCTAGTATCGACTTTACTGGTGGTTCACTAACAGAAGTTCGCTACTCAACTTTGCCAGATAAGGCTGTGGTTGAAGCGGCGGCTCTCGCAACCAATCTTGGTACGGTATCAGTTCGCCAATCAAGTAGTGATGTGGGGCAGGGCTATCTAGTGAGTACTCGTGATTTAAACGAAGGGGAGCGAGCAGAATTATCTGCAGCCCTAACTGCTCTTGGAGAGGGTGGAGAGATTTCTCGCTTTACTTCAATTGGTCCGGTGATTGGCCAAGAACTCAAAGACAAAGCGGTCTGGGCGATTGGCGCTGTGCTACTACTGACCATCTGCTACGTAGCCTTTGCTTTCCGAGGTATTGGTTGGCCGGTCAGTTCTTGGGTGTATGGTGGTATCACTATTCTTGTGCTCTTCCATGATATTTTGGTCCCAATGGCAGCTATGAGTCTCATGGGGTATTTCCTTGGAGCTGAGGCAGATATCCTCTTTGTGACGGTACTCCTTACTATTCTCGGTTACTCAGTAAACGACACAATTGTGATTTTTGACCGCGTGCGTGAGAAGCTTCATGAGCATCGCACAGAACACAAGAAAATGGTAAAGGTGGTTGGTGGCCTGGATCAAGAAGTGGTGACCCATACTCTTTTGAAGCCGTTTGATCAGATTGTGGGGCAAGCGGTAAATGAGACTATGTCTCGTTCCATCAATACTTCACTCACGGTAGTTTTGGCTTTGGTGGCTCTGTACTTCTTTGGTAGTACCGTCACTCAAAACTTTATTGCCGTCTTGCTAGTCGGCGTCCTAGCTGGTGCCTACTCATCTATCTTTATTGCTAACCCACTGTTGGTGATGTATGAAGAATGGACGCGTGGTAAGCGTGAAGTAAAATAGTTTATGATTATCGGAATCACTGGTTCATTTGGCGCAGGTGAGAAATGTGCTGGGCACATTTCGCAAGACTCATTGAGAGACATTGTGAGTTCACGAAACAATGTATCCAATGAGTGGACAGTTCCTGTAAGGAAAAGGGACGGGTCCGTCCCCGTACTAGAGCAATTATCATTATAGTTAAGTATTTTTTATGATAATCGGAATCACTGGTTCATTTGGCGCAGGAAAAGGGACGGTCGTTGAGTACCTTAAGAAAGAGAAAGGTTTTACTCACTACTCAGCCAGCGGTTTTATTGTCGAAGAAATTGAACGTCGTGGGCTACCACTTAATCGTGATTCGATGGCTTTGGTCGCCAATGATCTCCGAGCTGATCATGGACCTACTTACATCATTGACTCGCTCTATGCACGGGCAGAGGCTCATGATGGGGATGTAGTTATCGAGAGTCTACGCGCTGTAGCCGAAGTGCAGCGCATTAAAGAATTGGGTGGTATTGTCCTTGGTATCGATGCTAAGCCTGAAATACGCTACGCTCACTCCTTGGCACGAAACAGTGTGAAGGACAATGTCTCGTACGAGAAATGGCTCGAGCAAGAGCAGGCCGAATCTAATCAAACTGACCCTCACAAACAAAATATCTTTGGTGCTCTCAAAGAATCTGATTTTACAATTACCAACAACGGTACAATAGAAGAGTTGTATAAAGAAGTAGAGGACTTCTTACGTTCGGTTGATTTTGTATAGGTTAAATATACAGAGAAAAGCCAGTACGTTGATTCACTTGAAACAAAATAGCTTTATGTATCACATGTGATACATAAAGCTATTTTCTTTTCCATAGTTCTTCGACTATTGAAAATAATAGATAGTGCGCTGGATAACGTCTTTTCATATCAGCATACGTAAGGGGATTTATGTGCGAGTGACGGTGTATATGTTTTCGATTTACGCCTTCAGGAGTTCTTGCTGAGCTATATATTTTTTGATCAGAATCAATCCAGTGTTTTATTTGGGTAAAGGTATTTGGACTAATACTAATTTTATTATTAATTTCCATTCGAGTCTTTCCAGCTTTTATGGCCTCGGCAATAATCAATCTACGACCTATGGCTATTTTTTCTTTATGGGTGAGTAACTTTACAATTATAAAATCAGATACACTTTCAGTTGTTACAGAAAACGCCCGTAAAGCAAGCTTGTCTATACCACTTTTCATCTATGTATTATACATAATACATAGACCCCCACTGTTTATGTATCACATGTGATACATAAACAGTGGGGGTCTTGTGTGTGGTTAGTAGATGCGAGTGCCTGTGAAATTTTCTCCGCTTAAGTATCGCATGACGTCTGTAAGTCGTGAGCCGTTTATCTGGGCGACCTCTAGGCCGAGGGCTTCAGCTTCTCTAGCGGCCACCGGATCAAATGGGGAAGATAGTCCTGGTCCCCATTCTTCGGGGATGAGCTTACGGAAATCCGCCCAGGTGATGTTTTCGATTTTGGTAGCGTCTGGATTGGTGTTTGGATTATCGGTGTAGACGTAGTCGGTGTTGGAGAGGTTGATGACCTTCTTGGCTCTGACTCTAGTGGCTATCTGTACGGCCCGGAGGTCGGTCGAGCAGCCTGGTCGATATCCGGCGGCGATTATTACATTCTCGCTTGGGCTGATGTCTAGGATTTCATCGGGATTAGTGATAACCACTGGGTGGGCAATATCGCGAAAGATAGTACGAAGCAAGTGTCCATTGAGACGAGTGGCGTGGATACCCATCCAGTCTAGGTCGTCACTATTTAATTCACTTACTACGCCGGCCGCGTCTTGGTAGCGACGGGCGGTCCTACCACCGCCAGCGATGATAATAAAACGACGGCCTTTAGCCGTTTCTGAAACAATAAAATTTTTAAGATTGGTCAGGAAATTGGTATCAATAGCATCAGGAACAATCAGTGACCCTCCGACCGACATTACAATAGTTTCGCTGTGTGACATAGTGCTTTGCATTGTACGAAATTTATTATAATTTTCAAAATTATTGGGCGGGGAGACAGGTCATTAGCAGTGGCGGAAGCCCCAAGTGTTACTTTCTTCTGGAATTCGGTAGCGCTTGGAGAGGGTAAATTGGTAGATTCCAAACGCGGTAATGGTGATGATTTTGAGTACTTTAAAGTTAATCCATTCTTCTGGTGAGAGGGTGAAGCGAGCCGTTTCGTTGGCGGCGGCCGCGAGGAGGAAGATAAGTATCCAGCGTGCTGCCAAGATGTTCCAGCCTTCGTCATACATCGCAAAAGTAGAATCAAAGATACTCTTTAGGATATTTAGTTTAAAGAATAGACCAGCGAGGATAGTTGTGCCCATCAAAAAATAATACAGTGAGTCGGCGACAATTAAGGCATCTGGTGTTTTGTAGCAGATGGTAATAAACCCAGAGATAAAGACAAAGACGCCCGAGATAATTGGTAGGACCGGAAGACGTCGTTCAAGGAGCCAGCCAGCAATAAGAGCGGCTACGGTGGAAGTCATAAGTACTGCCGTAGCAGTATAAAAAGAAAAGAGTTGTGCGGTCACAAAAAACGCCACCACGGGCGCAAATTCATTTATAAGATGGAGTACGGCTTTGTTGT
>MFLT01000008.1:101915-162624 GCA_001781415.1 Candidatus Kaiserbacteria bacterium RIFCSPLOWO2_01_FULL_45_25 | reverse complement strand
CCTGACCACCATAGCCACACCGCTAAATTTTCATACTTGACAGACTTGTAAAAGTGTGTATAATCCTGCTTAGTTCTGTTGAAGTGAGGGTCCCAGGTGGCTAATTCAAAAAAGCCCCAACCTTCAAAGCTCTCGCTTCGGCGGGGCTTTCCGGAGGTCGCCATCTCGGCAACTTCCACACTTCAACCTGGCAACCTTTAAGGAGCCTGCCATGAACTTCCGTTCTTTCCCCCGTACCGCCATCGCCGCCGCCCTGACCACCCTGGCCTTTGCTTCGGCACCCGCCATGGCCCAGACCTGCAGTGGTTGCACGCCCAGCACCAACCCCGTCGGCACCGGCCTGACCATTCATGGTGTGGCTGGCACCGCTGGCACCGCCATCTCGGTCTTTGAAGGCCAGAAGGGCTTCTCGAAGGTGACCAAAGAAGGTTCGTCTGTGATGAACATCACCCTCGATGCAGCTGGAAGCGCTTGCCCCGGCGGCTGTGGCGAGGCCACGTACACCGTACAGGGCTCTGCTCGTCAGAAGGTCACTGCCATCGGCGCCGCGTTTTCTCGCGGTTCCGGTGTCCAGGCTGGTGTCTCGAGTGTGACCAACGCCGAAGCCATGGTTGGCTTCACGAAGGGCCAATAAGGTCCTGGTCATTTGACCAAAGCGGGCTTGATCGCCCGTATCCAACCCAACCCGTCTCTTTCTGAGACGGGTTCTTTTTTAAAATAGGGCTATAGATAAAGATGCTCTAGCCCTTGCTTTTTGTGTAAAAGTATGGTAGTATACTTAATGAATTTAAAGGGACGCAATCCCGCGTTCTTTGACAACTACGAAAGGAGTTCGATATGCGAGCAATCGCAAAGACCCAAACCAAGTGCGGGCAGATTCTGCTCGCGCTCCTCATGGTCATGATGGGCTTCGTGCTCAACATGACGCCAGCGCAAGCTGATGGCAAGAAACCCGGGGTGCCGACAGTGATGTCGCCCCCTGCAAAGAAGGCTCCACCCTCCAAGGCTTCGCCGCCGAAGAAGGTTGTGCCACCTGTGGTGACGGCTACCCCTACAAAGACCTGCAAATGGGTTTTGATCGGGGCCACTACCACTGCTTCGCAAGTGATTGAAATCCACGGCCAAATTTTGAATTCGTGTCTGGGACCATGGTTTTCACCTGGACAAGGTGCAATCATCCCTGGTGGTCAGACTACAACCTACGCCAGGGTCTGCGAGTAATTTCCTTCCTTCCCACCATTCATCTAGGAGATAGTCATGAAAGTTTCATTTTTCCAGCGCATCGCGCTGTGGTCTCTGCTTGTGGCTTCGGTCGTTTTGACCGGTTGCGCCAGCGTGGCAAAAGTCGACCCGACACGGACCAGCATGATGACTGCGTCATCTGTCAGTCCGGGTGCGGACGGCATGACCACGTCAGAGGCCAAGAAATGCACCTTCAAGAAGCAGATCAGTCTCGAAAAGGCGAAAGCCTATGAGAAGGACCCGGCGCTGATTGTGCAAGAGAACGCCTGCAAGGAGTTCGACCAACTGACCGTGCAAGGGTCGCCTGCTTTGGCGGGTGAGCTGACCAAGGTTGGGGTCGGTGCTGGTGTTAATGGTGTCGCGAACTACGTGGTCCAATCTGCCCTGCAACGCAAGCAGGGAAAGATTTGCACCAACGGCGGCTGCATTGACACCATCAACAACAACGTCGCTTTTGGCGGCGAAGGTGGCCAAGGTGGCCAAGGCGGTCGCGGCGGCAACGCCGGGGCGCTCGCGGTGAGCGGAAGCTCGTCCAACTCCAGTGCGAATGTCACTGGTGGCGGAACCTGCAGCACCTGCAAGTTCAAGCCCAACTAATTGGTGGGGGCGGGGTTAAACCCAACCCCGCCTTCAACCAATTTGGAGAAGAAACATGAAGAAGATTTTCCGCGGCTTCGCCGCATTTCTGCTGATGGTGTCCATCGCCTTCGCCGCTTCGGCCAAGACGGTGGATCTGTCGGACTACGCGGATGGTGAGGGCTGGAAACAGTTCTCCCAGGCGCTGGTGGCTGATGGGTTGATGAAACCCGGCTCTGACCGTTTCCAGACGGTCGGCGTAAGTAACGCCATGTACAACGCACTGGATGAGGCCCAACAGGGCAGTGTCTCGCGCGTGGGCTTCCATAGCCTCAACATGGTGGTCAACAACCTGCCGGCAGAAATGACGGTTGGTGAGTTCCGTAAATACGCGGGCAACCTCAAGTTGCCGGACGTGAAGGTGGTGGCAGTGGCAACAACCTCTGCTCCGCCGACCACGCTGGTTCCGGCCGCGGCTGCACCCCAAGTGCAAACGCCCCCGGCCCCGGTCGTGACTGTCGATAACGTCCAGCAACAGCTGGAGGCTTTGAACAAGAAGTTCGGCGCTACCAATCGACGCATCGGCGAGTTGCAGACGGCTCTCAGCCGAGCTGCGCTCAAAAGTGATGTGGCGAAGATCGTTGCGGAAACGCAAACGATCGTCGACCTGACCAACCGCGTCAAAGTGGTGGAAGGGAAGGTGGAGAAGCTCGAGCTTGCTGTCAATCATCACACGACTGGCCTCGCTGCCGTTGGTGGTCAAGCACAAACGGCATTCAACATGGCAAAAACGTCCTCAGAAAAGGTCGATGGTCTTGCCAAGCACTTGGGCAAGTTGTGGATAGCGATTGCTGTGCTCGGATTGATTTCCGTGCTGGCGATTATTTTCAGTCTCGTCGCTTTGTCGCGTCGTGGTGGTGCTGCCAAAACTGCAGCCGCACCCGGGCAGTTTGGTGATCATTTGAGATCTCGCATTACGCCGGTCTTCACGCCTGGTCCCGAGGTGGCCTGATCTTCTTCCTTTCGTTTGTCCCTTTGTTCTTGACCAAGCCCTCTAAGGCCCTAGCTAACATACTTGCTAGGGTCTTTTCTTTTGTAGCTTTTTTGTAGATTTGTGGTATAATCACCAGTAATTGGTGTTTGTTCTTTCGCAATTCAATTCTTTATTCAATTCTTTGTACTGGAGGTTCCTGCATGCCTTTGACCCAATCTCGAACCAAGTTTGGCCGGTGGGTCATGCTTGCACTTAAGGGTCTCGTGTTGGCCCTGCTATCGTTTGCGTTCTGGATATCGTTCTCGCTCCCAGCTCAGGCTGCGGAGTCGCGAGTGATGTCGAGACAGCTTGGTGACTTCATTGTTCATCAAACCCAACAACAACGAGAAGGGTGTCTTGATACCCAACTTGATGAATGCTGGGAAACCATCTCTCAAGAAATTGAGGGTGGGCGGTTCACACCGCCGGAGATACCGCCGCGACCACTTGTGACTGGCCTTAACCTACTCGTTGATACTGCTAGCAAGAAATTGCTGCTCTATCACCAAGACGAGAAGGGAATCGTCAGTCCGATTGAAGGTTGGGTGGTGGTCACGGTGCAACCGCATCAGCTTCATGCTGATGCGGTGGAAGGATACATCAAGTCGGTTGATAAAAACCCTTGGTGGTGTCCGACCAAAAGTGCTCGCCTGAAGTACCCAGAGCTGCCGCCGGGTTGTTTCGAACCCGGCCATGAGCTCAACGCCATGGGCGTTGCCAAAATCCTCATTGACTGGAAAGTTGGTGCGGAGTTGCGGCCGAGTTGGGTCACACGACACATACACGGCACCGGTGGGTACGACGCTGAGAACTTCCTCGCAGATGAGACACTAGGGTGTGTGCGGTTGCTCAACGATGAGCTGCTGAACCTCCTCTCACTCTCTGGCCCGGCCATCAAAGGTGCGCGAGTGCTTTTGTATCGGTAATCTTCTTTTTCAAGGAGTGCATCATGGAGACAGACAAAGATGACTACGAAGAGTGGTTCAGCTGGAAGGGTGGGCTCAAGCTGGTACTGATTTGCGCCGTTCTCAGCATGGCGCTCCTGGCCGCTGGATTGCTGTAGGGTTTTGAACCCTAAATCGACCGGACCGGCAGTTGTTTTCCTCTCAAAGGGAAAACAACTGCCGGTCTTTTCTTTGCTTAAGAAACTGTCTAAAGGGGTGAGAAACCCTTTATCAAGGCAAAAGACTTGCAATCTTTTTAAGTATCTGTATAATGCTCAGCACTGTTCATCGGAGGTTACGTAGCGGCGTTTTTATGCGCCTACACTATACTCTGAAGGGGACACTGGAAACATTGACAAAGCTCATGAGTGAAGACCTTCAAAATTTATTTTGATAGTCGTTGCTAATGAGGATTGTATGGATGAAAATCATACAATTGAATAGACATATATATTGTTGCAACAGCAATGTATATGAACGTACATGTTTATCTTTTTGCTGTTAAAGCAAGAAGTTAACTACATGCACTAATCCCCGTTGTGACGCTACTAGGTGTACCGCGAGTACATCCGAACGATTCTGCTTCTGGCAGAAACTTTCATCGTTATAACGGGGCTAGCAAAAAAATAATTAAAGACAAAAGTCTTACAGATTTAATTTGTATTTTCTTTTGTCTTATCCTTTAGGTAAAATAGTCAGTTGAGCGCGGGAAGTAGTACAGTACCGCATAGTCTCACTGACGCAGATGCACTAGAGAGTTATCTCTTAGTGCCCTGTCTTAAATTAGAGTTTGATCCTAGCTCAGGATGAATGCTGGCGGCGTGGATGAGGCATGCAAGTCGAATGGGTTTAGGCCCATGGCAGACGAGGTAGGAACACGTAGGTACGTACCCCAAAGTCAGGGATAACCCGGAGAAATCCGGGATAATACTTGATAGTCTCTTCGGAGTAAAGATTTATCGCTTTGGGAACGGCCTGCGGGCTATCAGCTTGTTGGTAAGGTAACGGCTTACCAAGGCTACGACGGCTAGGGGAGGTGAGAGCCTGACCCCCACCGATGGAACTGCGACACGGTCCATACTCCTACGGGAGGCTGCAGTCGAGAATCTTCCGCAATGGACGAAAGTCTGACGGAGCGACGCCGCGTGGTGGATGAAGTCCTTAGGGACGTAAACACCTTTTATGAGGGAGAAAGTATATTGATGTTACCTCATGAATAAGGGGCTCCCAACTCTGTGCCAGCAGGAGCGGTAATACAGAGGCCCCAAGCATTATCCGGATTTACTGGGCGTAAAGGGTGCGTAGGCGGTTATATTAGTCGGGTGTTAAATCCTGGGGCTCAACCTCAGGTTCGCATTCGAAACGGTATGACTAGAAGGTGTGAGAGGTAAGCAGAACTCATGGTGTAGGGGTGAAATCCGTTGATATCATGGGGAATACCAAATGCGAAGGCAGCTTACTGGCACATTCTTGACGCTGAGGCACGAAAGCGTGGGTAGCGAAGCGGATTAGATACCCGCGTAGTCCACGCCCTAAACGCTGTCTGTTGGCTATAGGGAGTATCGACCCTCTCTGTGGCGAAGCTAACGCGTTAAACAGACCGCCTGGGTAGTACGATCGCAAGATTAAAACTCAAAGGAATAGACGGGGGCTCGCACAAGCGGTGGATCATGTGGCTTAATTCGTCGATAAGCGAAGAACCTTACCAAGGCTAGAAACTATACTGCACGCCTAGAGAAACCTAGGAAGCCTTCGAGGGTGTATAGCAGGTGATGCATGGCCGTCGTCAGTTCGTGGCTTGAGCTGTTCCCTTAAGTGGGGAAACGAACGCAACCCTCGTTGTGTGTTATAAGTATCACACGAGACTGCTCCCTCACGGGAGAGGAAGGTGAGGATGACGCCAGGTCAGCATGTCCCTTGATGCCTTGGGCTGCACACGTGATACAATGGGTGGTACAACGGGACGCAATACGGTAACGTGGAGCAAATCCTAATAAAACCATCCCCAGTTCGGATTGAGGGCTGCAACTCGCCCTCATGAAGTCGGAATCGCTAGTAATCGCGGATCAGCAACGCCGCGGTGAATACGTTCCCGAGCCTTGTACTCACCGCCCGTCAAGTCAGGGGAGTCGGGAGTGCCCGAAGTCCCACCTCGCGTGGGCCGACGGTAAGCTCGATAACAAGGACTAAGTCGTAACAAGGCACGGCTAGCGGAAGCTGGTCGTGGATTAATTCCAATTGGACACGTCGGATTATTGGGGTGACCCTTTAACTCACGGCTAATTGGTCGATGTTATATGCCTCAATTGAGCATATAACGAGAGATGATACTCAATTCTCTGAAATGGTATCAGACCCCAGGGAAAGACCGGACTTTTAGGATAAGACAAAAGAGAATTCAAGTGAATTTGGTAGCTCGCTACTAAATGAAGCTTCTCCTTTGCAAATTTTTGCATAACGATGTTGTACAAAACCCGCCTTTATAAGGCGGGTTTTGTTGTTTTGGAGATTATCAATGTTATGCTTATAAGTATATGGATAATCAAATACAAGCAACTGATGGCGTGGCGGAAGTGGCCAGTCCGGCTTTGCCAGAGTATCGTGACCTAGTCTCATTATCATTCACTAAGAGTCTTACCTCTTGGCCCTTATTTATTTTGCTGGCTGGTAGCGGCATTGTGCTGTCAGTGACAGCGTACCTAATAGAATTTGGAACCACTCTTGGTGTATGGCAAGTGCTAGCCTTGACCGTTGTAATGTTCATCGCTCTTTATATCAATGTACTAGGAACAGTTGTCGCTGTTAAGTATTTCTTGAATGACGGGACGGAAAAAATCAGCACTTACTTCAGCGAAGTATCTAGCAGTGCTTGGTCATATTTGTGGGTGTTGTCTTTAAGTACTCTCGTTTTATTCTCTGGGTTTATTATGTTTATTATTCCCGGAATTATTCTCTCTACGTATCTCATGTTTGCCCTGCATACGCGGGCGGCAGAGTCTGCTACTGGTATGGATTCTCTAGTGCGTTCAACTGAATTGGTGCGAGGGTATTGGTGGGCAGTAACCGCCCGGTTGATATTTCTAACCTTAGCCATGGTGGTGATATTTTTCTCAGTTGGGTTTGCGCTCGGAATCTTGGCTAGTATCGTTGGTCTGACGCAAGACACGGCTGACTTAATCTCTCTCTTGGCGGTAGAGCCTATCTTTAGTGCTTTAGGCTCGATTATCTGCCTCTATGCGATTACGGTCATGTACAAGGCGTTGGTAGCCATGAAGGCCGGGGTGGTTGCTGAACCAAACGCTGTGCGGGGCTGGTACATTGGCCTAGCCATACTGACCCCACTTTTGATGGTGGCTGTGCTAGCTCTGGAGCTACTTGGATTCATGAATGAATTTGATTTTGTTGATCCGGCCCAGGAAGGACCAGGATTGATGGAAACTGAAGCTACTGTTTAAGAGGTTTTTTGGATGGTCTCTAGGTGATAAACAAAAAGAACGGCGAGCCAAGCTCGCCGTTCTTTTTGTTTGAAGATTACGGAAGGGCGTTAAAAGGCAGTCCACCGTCGTTTCCACTGTTTGGAGCATCTGATCGATTACTGTTTACATAGTCTGACCGGATTGGCTCTGAGTTAATACCAAGTGAACCAATGAGCATGTTCACAATGCCCCAGAAGATAATCAAAAACACAAACGCTGCTACACCGTATGTAGCCAAAGATTTAGCAGACTCTTGTGCGTCTGGGTTACCACCACCCAAAATGAAGTAGCGAAAGACATTAACCACAAAAAACAGAAAGGCAATTCCAAACAAGAAGGGAATGAGAGTACTATCAATAAAACGTACGATGTTACTAAACATACCCTGGAAGGACTGAGCATGAGAGATGAATGGGAAAGCGGCTAGAATAATTGTTGGTGCTATGATTTTTTTCATATACGTATAAGTATAGCCTATGGACTATGGGTAGGAAGGGTGAGTACTACCCAGGCCAGGTTGTTTCAAAAATGATTGACAGTTACCTCAAAGTACAGTTAAATCGTACCCAGATTAATCAACAACGGAGACATCCCCATGTATCGAAGTATCCTACTGGCCGTTTGCGCATTTGGCATATATGCTTGCATCTATGCTGGACCGCAACCGGACAAACACTCCGGCGCGTTTGTCCTCTCCTTGTTTGGCATCATGTTCTTGGTCGGATTGATGTGCATCAACCTGAAGTTCAACTGGAGACGGGTTCTTAATCGAATCAATTTCTGGCTCATGAAGCTCAACGAGCGAGTCTGGCAGCGCCTAGACAGCCGCAAACAGCGCTAGCGGTAACGCTAGAGCAACGATCAAATAGGCCAGGAACGCTTGCGTTCCTGGCCTATTTTTATGTATTAAAACAAGCCCAATGCACGCTATTTATTGACTTTTAGCATAAAATGTGCTACTGTATTAGGTAGCAAGCCCAGAGCGTTTCTGGGTAGGAGACAGACATGAACGTGCACTTTTGTAAGACAATCAGGCTCGTCCTGGTTCTCGCAACCATCATCCTGTTGATGATTTGCCTCTGGCAACTCATCACCACCTACGCCTTCCTGTCCGTTACCGGACAAGGATGGGGCTCACTGATCTTTTGGGCTATCGCCACCTTCCTGGTGGCCAAGGCCCTGCCGAACGACAGCGGTCCGCGGCGTATCTTCCGCGGCCTCTGGGGCAAGTGTTAAGCACTTTTGTCCCGATCCACCCGCAAAAGCCCCTGGTTTTCACCACGGGCTTTTTCTTTTATCCTGCAGATATAGTAAAAGCCCGTGTGATAGCGGATAGGTGAAAGACCTAGCACCTTTTATTGAATGCTCCAATAGAAAAAGCTTTTGCGTATTTTGTGCGCGCTCTAGGGGTCGAACCTAGGACCTTTCGAGTATCAGTCGAATGCTCTAGCCATCTGAGCTAAGCGCGCACAAAAGAAACAAAAGCTTATTTCTACTTGATTAGCCATCCCTATTGCCTCGTAAACATCGGCAATTCGCTTTGCGACCGGGAAAATTCCTAGTCGGAATTTTCAGCTCGCGCGGCACTCAGGCATCTACATCTATTCAAGTGCCCGCTACTATAGCAGAAATATTCAAAAAATGTAACCCCTGTACTAGAAATCAAAACCCCGAGCCGTAGGCTCGGGGTTTTTACTATTCTGCCTCAGTTACTCCAACTGCTTCCTCAAGATTTTGAAGCCTTTGTTCAAAGCCAATTGAAGAATTACCTAAACGTTGAATCTCGTCATTTATATTAAGGGCTAACATCCCTACAAACAATGCAAAACCAATACAGACGGCCCAGGCAATTGGTTGGAAGTATTTATAGTGCTCTAGTTTTTTTGGTTGCATATATGAAGTATAGCAAATCCCTTTGAGAACCAATTGCTTTTCCACCTAGTTGATTTAAAAAAAGAAACGGAAGAGATTGTCGACTCCAAATGCCGCCAAGCCTTGATAGACAGTGGTGCCAATAATAAGCGGGATAATAAATTGTGTTAAACGAACTCCAATGATTCCGAGTGGAATCAAATACACTTCATCAGGGAGGGGGATAAAAGCAGCAAAGCCAAACACAAAGTAAGGCAGCCATTTTCGTTTACTGCTATATAAGGTGACTAGTTTCTTCTGGAGATTTGGGTAGTGTGATTTGGTAATTTTGCCACCAAACTGTCCAAGATAATAAGACAGTAGATTGGCTGCCATGGTGCCGATTATCAAAAAGAAAATTATTTCTGGAAGAGAAATACCACCAGCGGTAAAAACCGGTACAAAGGTGGCGGCTGGAATTGGCACAAACATATTTAGCCCAGCCACAAAGCTTACTAGCAAGATACCAAAGTATCCGTAATCCTGGATTAGTTCCCGAGAGGAGTGGTTGTTGGCGATGTAGTCCGCCAAGATAAACGAGGCAAAAAGCGCTGCCGATATTAGGCCTAGGAAAAGAATAATATTAAAGACTTTTTTGCGACGAGTCATACTATTTGTAGTGTATCACGAGATTTACCTGCCTGGTTAGAAGTCTTTGATTTATCGTGGTAATATCCAATATATTCAATTTATCGTATGGAAACTTCAAGCGCTGCAAACTACTTTAAAGATAAACATGTAACCGTCATGCGTGTTGGCTTAATCGGGCGCGGTATTGGTGACGCGGCCTATATTGCTGAAATGGGGGGTACAGTTCTGGTTGTAGACGACGCTCCCCAAAGTGTCATGCAACCTGCAGTTGATGCGCTTACTAAGTACCCAAACATTTCGTTTAAATTTGGACCATACGACTTTGCTGATTTTAAAGACGCTGATTTGGTCTTGGTCGGAGCCGGGGCTCCACTTGAAGAGCCTGTACTACTTGAGTGTAAAAAAGCGGGTGTGCGTCTAGTTCAAAGCGCGGCTTTATTTGCAGAACTGTCCCATGTACCAATCATTGGCGTCACCGGTACTCGCGGCAAGAGTACCGTGACACACATGATTCATCATGTGCTTTCAGTAACTACTGGCGAAGAAGTGCTTCTTGGAGGTAATGTTCGCGGTGTCTCAAACCTACAACTCCTCAAGCAAGTAAAAGAAGATTCACTATGTGTGATGGAGCTCGACTCGTGGCAGCTACAAGGCTTTGGTTGGGCAGGCATCAGTCCGGCAGTTGCGGTCTTTACTAACTTCATGGAAGATCACCTTAACTACTACGAGCGGGGAGGGAAGTCTAAAGCCGAGGCGATGGATTTATATTTCCTAGATAAGGCACAGATATTTTTGCATCAGGAAGAGAGCGGTGTGCTGGTGACCACGCCTGAGGTATTTACCCGGGCGCAGAAGCTGCCTGGTAGTATCGGACAAGAAGTAATCTTGGCTGATGCTTCTGTGCTGCCTGAAGACATGCTGCTATCTATGCCAGGCGAACACAACCGCCTCAATGCTGCTCTCGCGTATGAAGCACTCAAGGCCGTGGGACTAACTGAAGACGAAATCTTTGCTGGCTTAGCTTCATTCCCTGGAGTCGAAGGCCGACTACAGCTCATTGCTACACTCGACGGCGTACGTGTCTATAACGACAACAATGCCACTACACCTCAAGCGACTACTGTCGCTATCAAGGCGTTGGCTGGCGATGATAAGAACATCGTCCTGATTGCTGGTGGGGCAGACAAGGGAATTGATACTAGTGCACTAGTGCTTGGTATCGTGGCTCACGTGAAGCAGCTGGTGCTTATTCCGGGTACTGGGACAGACGCGCTCATAGCTGCGCTTGAGGCAGCGGGGTATGCTAATTATGTAGTGGTGGAAAATCTCACCGCAGCCGTTGAAGAGGCTAGACTCGTCGCTGCCGTACCGGAGATAATTTTGTTCTCTCCTGGCTTCGCCTCCTTTTCACAATATAAGAATGAATACGAACGTAATGATGAGTTTATGGCGTTAATTAAAAAGTATGAATAATTTTTACCAACACAGCTTGCCGCAGCCATACCATATTTCGGTTGGTGGAGTACTTTTTAACGATAATCACGAAATTTGTGTTCACCATTTCTTCAAAAAAGATATTCCTGAAGCAGTCCACTTTTTGATGGATTTTCAGGATGATATTTATCATTTGATGCGTGAATCATTAGAGGGTAATGAACCCCTACAAGATGCTGTGGTGCGCGGCATGAAAGAAGAGTTTGGTATTGAGGTGATGGTTGATAAATATCTGGGAGCAAAAATTGACACTATTACTGGACCAGACCAAGATTCGTTTGAAAAACTAACTATTTATCATTCAGCCAAACTAGTCTCGCAGGGTGATCGTTTAAATTTTGATATTGAAAGTAAATCGATGATGGAGTGGCATTCTCCGAATGAATTATTGAAGATATTTTCTGAACAGTGCAAAAAGACAGGTCGACCGGAGTTAGATGAGAGGGTAATCATTGAAAGATTTAAAAACGCTTATGGAATTAAATAATTTTAATCGCATCCACTTCATCGGTGTTGGCGGTATCGGTATGTCTGCGCTGGCGCGGTTCTTTTTGCATGAGAAGAAGTTAGTGAGTGGTAGCGACCGCACTCCTTCGGTGATTACCGATGCGCTCACAGCTGAGGGGGTTGAAGTATTTGGTACTCAAGGACCTGAGAATATTTTCAGTGATTTTGATCTCGTGGTGTATACCGAAGCAATGCCTAAGGATCACCCTGAGTTAGTAGAGGCACGTGTCATGGGTATTCCGACCATGAACTACTTCGAGGCCCTGGGAATGGTCGCTAATCCCTACTACTTAATTGCGGTCGCTGGTGCCCATGGCAAGACGACAACCACTGCCATGCTAACTGACGTGCTAGAAGAAGGTGGACTAGATCCAACCGCTATCATTGGCTCACTGCGTAGTAAAACTGGCAGTAACTTCCGTCCTGGTAAGAGTAAGTACGCGGTGGTTGAAGCGTGTGAGTATAAGCGAGACTTTTTGCACCTAAAGCCAGAGATATTGGTCATAACCAACATCGAACACGAGCACGTCGATTACTACAAGGACCTAGCAGATGTGCAAGACGCTTTTAGGACAATCGCGCTGTCTGTACCAGAGAGTGGATTTATTATTACTGATACTACCAGTCCAACCATCAAACCAGTCCTTGAAGGAGTAGTGGCGACTGTGATTGATTACCGAAAGTATTTTGACCTCACCCTGTCACTGCATCAGCCAGGGATGCATAACCGCCTCAATGCTGCGGCAGCACGAGCGGTAGCAGCGACGCTTGGTATTGATGATACAGACACCAAAGCTGCACTTGAGAATTTTGCTGGTACCTGGCGACGTTTTGAATATAAAGGGACGTTTGTAAACGATGGGGGAGCCATACCAGTCTTTGATGACTACGGTCATCATCCAACTGAAGTAGCGGCAACTATCGCTGGGGCACGTGAGCAGTACCCTGACCGTCATCTGACACTAGTCTTCCAATCACATACCTATTCGCGTACCTATGAATTGTTTGCTGACTTTGTGACCGCCCTTAGTAAGGCAGATAAGGTGGTCTTGCTGCCAATATACGCCGCGCGAGAGGAGAATACCTACGGCATTACCAGTGAGCAGTTGGCGGAGAAGTTGGTAGAGGCTGGTATTCCAACTGAAGTCTTCCAAACTAATGGTGGCGCCGCTGAGGCAGTAAAGGAAAATACACCACAAGGCGGAGTGGTCTTGGTCATGGGGGCAGGGGATGTTACTGAAGTAGCTACTTTGTTGACAACCTAGTAAAATCCTGGCATACTGATTACTGTGATTCTGTTCCTGTCGGCTTCAAAAGTCGACTAATTACAACCAACTTAGGAGTTTCTTGATGATTGCTCTCACTGTCATGACTGGCCAAGTCAACCAAGCTGGCGAACTGACCTGGTTCACCGTTCTGAAGCTCCAGCTGCTTTTGTGGCTGGGGGAGTGGTTGCACACCAACTGTATTCAGTACCGCTACGTGTTCCCTCAAGGAGCACAATCGGGCCTGAAGAAGGTGCGGCCGTGCGACCTCATGAGCCACTACGTGCTCGCGCGTGACCCGTATTGCGCTCAGGTGCATGTGCCGGATGGGGTCGACCTGATTGAGCGCGAGGAACGGGTCGCGTTTGTTGAGCAAGTGCTCAAAGAGCACAAGGCCAAGGTGTTTGGTTTCGGGATGATGTTTCATCCGGCTCACTACCGCGGGCTCGAAGATGATCCGATGAAGGACATCCTCGGTGGAGAAATGCCGGGGGCACTCTTTGAGGGCTCTCAAAACATCCTCCCGTTCCGTCGTCCGATTGATTGATTGGTCGGTCTGACTCGATGATAAAGGCGAAGCGCTTGCGCTTCGCCTTTTCTTTTGTCTGCGTAAGTGGTAGCTTAGGCAGATATATATGGAAAAACAAGGAACTCTCTATGTAGTAGCGACTCCAATTGGTAACATGGAAGACATCACCATGCGGGCCCTTCGTATTCTGCGAGAAGTAGACTACGTACTTTGTGAGGATACTCGGGTGACTGGTAATCTCCTTAAGCACTACGATATCAAAACTACTCTAAAGCGCTACGACGCCCACACTAGCGAAAAGGTCCATGCAGACATCATCACTGACCTCGAAGCTGGCAAGCAGATTGCGCTCGTGTCTGATGCTGGTACACCGGGTGTGTCTGATCCGGGTGTGTTCTTGGTGGCCAAAGTCCGTGAGGCAGACGCTGGGCGAATTGATGCCATCCCAGGTCCTTCAGCTGTCACTGCCGCTTTTTCTATCGCCGGCCTCTCTGGAAACCAATTTTCATTCTTGGGCTTTGTGCCGCAGAAGAAGGGAAGACAGACGTTCTTCCAAGAGCTCGAAAATTACGATCACCCAGTAATATTTTTTGAATCAACCCATCGCATCATGAAGACACTGGAGTCGCTCAAGCAGACGGTGTCGCCTGAGACTAAAGTCATGGTAGCGCGTGAAATCACCAAGCTCTTCGAAGAGGTGGTATCGGGCAGTGCAGAGTACGTTTTTGACTACTTTACTACCTATCCAGACAAGGTTCGGGGGGAGTATGTGGTGTTGGTTGATTGTCATTGACATTAACCTATTGGCTTGTATTATGTGGGTCGTCCCGTTTTTTCAACCCAGAAGGAGTAAACTTGAGTCAACAAATCTTAAAAGAACCTAAACCCCACCAGCCCTCTAAACCGCGGTCGCAACAGCACCACTGGGGTATCGAAGGCATGATGGGGAGGCTTCTTCCCGGCACGCTTTCCCCCGGCACTTTGCCCCAACGACCGCCGGTGGTCCGAAAGGAAGTGTCCACTCACGGAGTGCCTAAGTGGGTCCCATATCCAGATGATGTCTGAAGGTCACTGACCCTCAGGCACAAAAAGCCGCAGCTCCGCTGCGGCTTTTTCTATTGAAAAAATTAAGAAGAGTGGTCTTATTAATCCACATTTTGGTTTTGTGGGAGGGGTACTGTATACTGCAAACAATGACTAAAGAAACGCTCGTCTTCTTCATCGGTATCATTCTGACTTTGGTTCCATTTCTTGGTATTCCCGAAGATTGGAAACAGTATGCCGTGGCTAGTGTGGGTGCGTTACTTATCTTGATTGGCTACATGCAGAGACGGGCGCAGTATTTCACCAGAATAGACCATGGTAATGGAGAACGAGGCGATGACTCTTTCGTGGAGACAACCAAGCAACTCTTCTCTGACCGCGAGTTACAATAGTAGGTATGCAAAAGTACCTAGGTATGACCCTAGTTGGATTTGTCAGCTTGCTGGCATTATTAAGTCACGCTTCAATACCGCGGGCTGATTTGACGTATGAAAAGCCAGGCACGGTCGCAACTAAGGAGCAGACTGCAGAAGAAGTGGTCAAGCCTGAACCTCCTGATACTAGGGAAGTGGTAAAGCATGTGCCAATCCCAGCTCAAGTAAAAGCTATCTACATGACCTCTTGTGTGGCGGGTACACCAAGCTTCCGTGAGAAGTTGGTGACTTTGGTTGAGGAGACAGAGATCAATAGTGTGATTTTGGATATCAAAGATTACTCTGGCACGATTTCGTTTAAGCCAACTAACCCAGCCCTGATGCCAGGTTGGGAAAACGCGCGCTGCGGCGCGCGGGATATGAAAGAGTTTGTGGCAGAAATGCACTCAAAAGGAATCTATCTCATTGGTCGTATCACAGTTTTTCAAGACCCATTTCATGCTGAGCGTTTTCCGCACTTGGCTGTCAAAAAGTCAGACGGAGTTTCGGTTTGGCATGACGGCAAAGGTCTGTCGTTTATTGATGTGGCCGCCAAAGAATATTGGGACCACATAGTTGCTTTGTCTGTTGATACATACAACTTAGGTTTTGATGAGCTGAACTTTGACTACGTGCGGTACCCAAGTGACGGCAACATGCGCGACATATTGTTTCAGCACACTGACGGTAGTCAGTGGCCGGGCGACAAACAGGCCAACCTCGAAGCCTTCTTCGCATATCTAGAGAAAGCACTTGATGATGAGAGTAAATTTGCCGCTGTGCGCCACACGAACACTGGCCGCGCTACTTCTACTCCTTGGACCTCAGCCGACCTCTTTGGAATGACCACTACCAACTACGATGACCTTTCAATTGGACAAGTCCAAGATCGAACCGCTCCGTACTTTGATTTTGTGGCGCCAATGGTGTATCCATCACATTATCCAGACGACTATCTGGGCCTGGGTGACCCAAACCTGAGTCCATACAAAGTGGTCTATCACGCCATGAAGACTGGAGTAGATCGCATGAAGTCTGAGACCACCCCAATGAACGGTTTCTTACATGAACGGGTTGGTACTTCTACGCCAGCGGTATACCAGAAGCCTGTCTACACTGCCGACCGTCTCCGTACCTGGATCCAGGACTTTGATTATGGTGGTAACTACGACATCGCTGAAGTGCGAGCACAAATCCAAGCAAGCTATGACGCTGGCGTAATGTCTTTTATGATTTGGGCGCCATCAAATATCTACACCAAAGGCGCCTTAAAGGCTCCAGGAACAATGGAAGTAGCTACCTCTAGTGTGTCTAACGTCTTAGAGTAGGTTGTGGTCGTAAGGTATAATGACACCATGGAAGACGAAACACCGCGTCGGTTTTATGCTGTACGACTAGAAGATGAAACACCAACTCCAGGCAATGGGTCGCTGATTCCGTATCTCAAGCCAAAGTCAGTAGCGACAGCTGAGCGCAAGACATCAGCTTTGCGTCAAATTGATACCTACGCAGTATTATTTTTGTTGCCACTGGCGGCCTTTGTATTTGTAATTTCAGCTGGATATTTAGGAGTTCAATCTCTCGCTTCAGTTGGAAGTGCTCCAGTTCCTGAGGTCCATCTCCCGGCGGGGCAGGCCGATAGTGGATCTGTTCTTAATTACGGTGTACAAGTAGCGCTCTCGCAACCAAACTTCTTTGCGGAGACTCGCGAAGCGTTTGTGGAAGCAGCCACCACCTTTATCGAAGCCGACCTTACCGCGATGCAGCTTCGGTTTTTTGAAAATGGAATTTTGACCGAAAGTGCACCAATTCTAGCCAAGGGTATTGAAGGAACCTGGTGGCAGACACCAGCTGGTCTTTATGCCGTGGAGTTCAAAAAAGAACGACACTTCTCGACGGTGGGACAAATCTATCAACCATGGAGTCTTTCATTCCAAGGTAACTTCTTTATCCATGGTTGGCCGGAATTTGCTGACGGTACAAAGGTAAATGAAGAGTTTGCTGGTGGCGGTATCAGACTCGCTGATGCTGATGCTGAGCGACTGTATAAGCTGGTTTCAGTCGGTACACCAGTCTTGGTTCACGCTGCTGATGTTGAAGCCGAAGACTTTGTCTATGAACCAAAAATTCCTGATCTTAAAACCCCGCACTACTTAATTGCTGATGTGAAGAGCAGTACTGTCTTGGCCTCAAGTGACCTAGACGCTGTAGCGCCAATTGCGTCGGTCGCCAAGCTCATGACTGCACTAGTAGCGGCTGAGCACATCAACCTCGATAGTAGTGTGTACGTGAATGAGCCGACCTTTGTACAATCACTCATCCCACGTCTTGGAGAACGCAGCAAGGTTTCAATGTATAGTCTGCTTCAGCTCTTACTAGTGGAATCTTCAAACGAAGCAGCCGAAGTAATAGCAGCTGAATTAGGACGTGAAGAATTCATTGCCCTCATGAATCAAAAGGCCCGTTCATTGGGTATGCTCCACACCAACTTTGCCGATGCCTCAGGCCTCAGTGCTGAGAACACTTCGTCACTTAGTGATTTGTTCCGCTTGGCGCAGTACATCTACACGAACCGTAGCTTCATCCTGGAAATAACTGCCAATCAAAATACAGCTAGTTCATACACCGGTGGGGAGTTTGGTGAATTAGTTAATTTTAATAAAGTAGAAACTTTAGATAACTTCATTGGCGGCAAGGTGGGGGAGACTATTGCTGCTGGGCAAACGTCAGTGACGCTACATACAATTTCAGTGAAGGGGAAAGAACGAGTGGTAGCTATCATTATCCTCGGTTCAGAGAATCGTAACGATGATGTGCGCGACCTACTCAAGTACGCCGAGGAACGATTTGGCGGATAATAAGTAGCCACACAAAAGCCCCAGTACCTTTCGGGTGCTGGGGCTTTTGCTGTATCACTCTGGTTAGTTTGGATACTCAATTTTTAATCGATTTTGCCAATCAGCGTACAATTCGCTAGAAACCCTATCTTTAAAGATATATTCCTCGTATGGTGTTTTAATAATACCATGGGCCTTTTCAGTAAATTCGGCGACGGCTGGAGAAAATTTCTGATTTAGCCTTAAGTCTTCCCAATACTCATCATCCATAAGGCCATTGCTGAGATTAAAATAAAATTCTTTTATGCTGGCAACCTTTTGGTGCAAGATTATGTCAGTTTTGTCTCTAATTAGATACGCCTCGTATCCGCTAAGAAGTATCTCAACAACGCTCGCTCTGTCTTCTTTGTCTGATGTTAAACCGTACGGAACGGCAAAGCCTGCAGTATCCTCTGTAATTGTATGAAAAGCTGGGGCTTCGTTTTTATTTTCAGATTGTTCTTGTATGACTTTTTCATACTCTTCTTTTTTTCTGTCATTAAAATCACCGTAGTTGTCTGACCATTTATTTGTGAAAAAATATTCCGCACTCCTAGAACTGCTTTCTGTTCCAGGCATGTCAACAAGAAAATGGAAAAATTCATGGTGAATAGTTTGCTCAAAACTAATTTTTGTAATCTTTGATTCTTCAGATACGTATTCTTCGTATAAACTATCTGGCACGAACTCTGAATCAAGCCTTGATTTTTCTGGTATGTCTTCGCCACTATTCCAGTCGTAGGCAATCACTAGCACGGGCTGGTCTTTTCGTTCAGGTGCTTCAAGGTGACCAAAGGTGACAAATCCCACAGAATCACTGTTTGAGCGCTTACCACTCTTGGTGGTAATCATTAAGTTTTTTAGTCCAGATTTTGAAATTATGAAAGTCGGATATTTGGCTAAAGTAGACTCTAGCATTAATAACGCCTCGTACTTTTTTATGAGTCGAAGCTCGGTAAAGTCTTTTGCTGTAGCAGACTTAGTAGCTGCTATTTCAGCAGCTACTAATTCAATTGAAAAATTGTATTTTTGTTCAAGTCCCGCTTTTAGTTCGTTTACACTATCCTCAATTTCTGGTCCAATCTCAGCTTCTTTTTTGTCCATTTCATAATCTTTCCGTCGCTTTCCCTTTGTGACATCCTCGTTTGCTATGTTGTTATTAAGTAGGGTGCTGCCAAATGCCGCCATGCCTATTTTCAAAAAATTACGACGGCTGGTGTCGACTGTTTCTTTGGTATTTTCTTGAGATAGCTCTAGTCCCATAATTGTAACTTTTAGTATACCAGTACAAAAGCCCCAGCACCTTTCGGGTGCTGGGGCTTTTGTTTGCTATACTACATACATAAAATCATGGGTTTTGATCCAGAAAAAATTACTTTCTTTGCAAAGACTGATGCCCGGGGCAAGCAGGTGCCTTTTGGTATTAAAGCCAAAGACCGCCAACGTCACATGTACGTGGTGGGGAAGACTGGTATGGGTAAGTCGACTTTGCTTGAAAACATGGCGGCCCAAGACATCCAAAACGGCGAAGGAATGGCTTTTATTGACCCGCACGGTTCAGCGGCTGAGACACTACTAGATTACGTGCCTGAGCACCGTATCAACGACGTGGTGTATTTCGCGCCGTTTGATCTAGACAACCCCGTCTCATTTAACGTGATGGAAGACGTTGGTCCCGATAAACGTCACTTGGTGGTGTCTGGCCTCATGTCTACCTTCAAGAAAATTTGGGTAGATGCTTGGAGTGCTCGTATGGAGTACATCCTCACCAATGCACTGTTGGTTTTGATTGAGTACCCAGACACCACACTCCTCTCTGTGAACCGTCTGTTCTCAGACAAGGCGTACCGCAACCAGGTGGTGGATTATTGTAAGGACCCAGCCGTGAAGGCGTTTTGGACTGAAGAGTTTGCCAACTATACCGACCGCTTTGCGGCCGAGGCTTTGCCAGCTATTCAAAACAAAATTGGCCAGTTCACTGGTAACCCGCTGATTCGTAATATCATCGGACAGCCTCATTCGAGTTTTGATATTCGAAAAATCATGGATGAGAAAAAGATTCTCATTATGAACCTCTCTAAAGGACTGGTGGGTGAGACCAATGCTAACTTGCTTGGTTCAATGCTCACTACCCGCATCTACCTTGCTGCCATGAGTCGCGCGGATTTGCCAGTGGAGCAGATGCGTACCATGCCGAACTTCTACTTCTATGTTGACGAATTCCAGTCTTTTGCCAACGCGACTTTTGCCAACATTCTTTCTGAAGCTCGTAAGTATCACCTCAACCTCATCATCGCTCACCAGTACATCGAACAGATGGAAGAGGAGGTACGTGACGCAGTCTTTGGTAACGTCGGTACTACTGTCTCATTCCGAGTTGGGCCGTTTGATGCTGAGACATTAGAGACTGTCTTCACCCCACGCTTTCTAGCGACGGACTTAGTGAACCTTGGTTTTGCGCAGATTTATCTCACCCTCATGATTGACGGTATTGGCTCGCAGCCGTTCTCCGCTGTTACGCTGCCGCCAGTGGAGCGACCACATATGTCTTGCAAGGGGATGGTGATTGCCGCTAGTCGCAAAAACAACGCTCGTCCGCGTGAAGAAGTTGAGAAAATAATTTTTGATCTCCATACGCCAGTAAAAGTAGAACCAAAAAAAACCAACAGCCAATACGTTGCTGAACGTAAGAGTGAAGCTGCAGTTAAGCCAGCCGCCACTGCACCAGTCAAGTCCGTTGAAACAGTTCACAAGACAAGTCAGAGCCAACCCGCTGCAGCCCCTAGACAGCCAGAGCGACCAAAGACTGAACATCTCCCAAGAGTAGATACTAAAGAACAGGCCCCTGTTACTAAGCGAACAGAAGAACGTGCTCCAGAAGCAAATATGGCGGAAGAACGGCCCCGAGTTCAAAACCCAGAGCGAAAGCATGAGCATGAATCACACAAGCGCCCGCAGCAGCCATCAAAATCACCAGAAGATTTGAAGGCGGTTTTGGCTCGTTTGAGTAAAGGTGGTGAAGATAAGTCTACCAAGTCTGCCCCTGAGGTGAGTCCATTGCGCAGTGCTCTTGCTGATGTACTGAAGCAGGTAGACACTGGAGTACATACGGCCGGAGAGCCGGTGCCACCACCTCACAAGCCAGAAGAAGTTACTCCAGCTCCAGTCCATCAAAAACCAGAGGAGACGAAACCAGTCGCTAATCGAGAAGAGATAGAGAGGCTGGCGGCCGAAGCCGAAGCTGCTTTTAGCGCCCTTGAGACTCATACTGCACCGGAAGCTAAGCAAGACACTGCTTCAGACGACCCACTAGCACCGAAGAAAATTGAAAAACTTTTTAAGTCATCCGGCGGAGAACGTTCGCCATTTGCTTCCTAGAGTATGCTTCGCCTCTGTGTAATTTCCACTTGTTTATTTTTGGGTGTTACGCAGACGGTCTATGCTGTTCGCATTAATGAAGTAGCCTGGATGGGCAGTAGTGCTAATGCTAATCACGAATGGATTGAGCTATACAACGCTGGGGACAGCGCTGTGTCTTTGGCTGGTTGGTCTCTCACCGACGGCGCAAATTTAAATATTGGACTCACTGGTAGCATTGAGGCTGCATCGTATGGAGTGCTTGAGCGTACCAGTGATGATTCTGCACCAAGCACGGCTCTTTTGACGTATTCAGGTGCGCTCGTGAATACCGGCGCGACCCTCACTCTCCGTGATGCTGGTGGCACCATTATTGATCAGGTGTCTGGCGGCACTGATTGGCAAAACATCGGTGGCGATAACGCCACCAAAGAGACGGCGCAGTATACAGCCTCTGGGTGGGTCACAGACACCCCAACTCCTGGCGCCATAAATGGCGGTGGGCGAGTAACACCACCAGCCAGCGACACGTCCACTACCACCACTACTACACAAACGACCAGTAGTGGTTCAAATAAAAGTAGTAGTGGTCGAAGCTCTTCGGTGTCGGTACGAATTAAAAACCCCGAGACCAAGATGACCTTAACTCCCGATGTGCAGAGTGTAGCGTATGTAAATCAAAGTATTCCACTGAAGGTCGACGTCTCTGGTGTATATAAAAATCAAGATAGTACAGTGCGCTTTATTTGGAACTTTGGTGACATGTATACCGAGGAAGGAAAGCGAGTGACGCACACCTATGCCTACCCTGGTGAATACGTGGTGACTGTGTATGCCAAGAAAGATAAGGTTGAACAAGTGGCTCGGCATGAGATAAAAGTGCTACCAGTAGTATTCTCAATTACAAGAAATGATAGTGGTGATATACAAATTCACAACAATGCCCAGTACGACACCGATATTTCGGGGTATAGCGTTAAAGGTGTTGAGACGGTGGTATTCCCACCTAGGACGATAATTTTACCTAGGGCCACTATTACTATTCCAGCTGACATGGTTGGGCAGTGGTCACCAGTTTATCTTTATGACACCAAGCAACAGCTTGTCACCTCAACGTATGAGGACGGGACATCTGAGGCTGATGAATCGGCAGAAGAAAGTAGTGCTGATACGGTTGCTGGCGGCCCGGTTACTGTCTCTACACCGTTTGGGTTTTTTACTGAGAGTGCACTTGCTGCCGGGCCAGATGGCGCGGTTCCTAATGAGGTGATAGTGATAGAGCCAGAGAGCGCGGCGGCCGCAGCCGCCGCGCTGCCAAGTGAAGATGGTGGTAATAGTAGAAACAATTACCTCGGCCTCATTGCCATCCTTGGACTAGCTTTTTTAGTGGTCTTACTCAGTGGTCGCAACCAGCCAGCTAACCCAGCTTAGCTTCACGTTACTTATTTAATAACTGCGTAGTTTTATACAGATATGACAAAAAAGCGCGTAGTGGTAGTTGGCGGCGGGACAGGTACGCACACAGTTTTGCGTGGACTTCGCGCGTACGCTGATAAGCTAGACATCACAGCCATTGTTAGTATGGCGGACTCAGGTGGCTCAACGGGTCGTCTGCGAGATGAGTTTGGTTTTCTGCCGATTGGTGATGTTCGAAACGCCCTCTCCGCCCTGGCCTCAGAAGGGGATGCTCATGATGACTTACTTCGCCAACTTTTCTTATACCGTTTTGCCAAGGGTGAGGGACTGTCTGGACACAACTTCGGCAACTTATTTTTAACCGCCCTCACGGACATCCTAGGTAGCGAAGAGGCGGCCATCAAAGCCGCTTCGCACATCCTCAAGGTTTCGGGGAGAGTAGTGCCAGTCACTACCAGTGACGTGCAGCTTGTTGCTACTTACGAAGACGGTACGGTGGTGGTTGGCGAGAACGATATCGACGAATCACTCATATATCAAGGTGACTCACGCATTACTTCTCTTGGCGTCACACCTGAGGCGTATATCACAGAAGATGCCCGCCAAGCCATTATTTCGGCTGATTTACTTGTCTTTGGTCCAGGAGATTTATATACCAGTGTACTAGCCAACTGTGTCGTGTCTGGCTTTCGTGAAGCGGTGGCGGAGAGCAAGGCCACCATCGTGTACGTTTGTAACTTGATGTCTAAGCGCGGACAGACAGTTGGCATGCACGCCGCTGAACATATCGCAGAGATAGCTGCTCATATTGGTCGCGCGCCCGATGTAGCGCTAATTAATACCGCGACCTTTCGTGATGACTTGCTTAGTAAGTATGATGCTGAAGGTAACCATCCAATTTTAAATAATTGTAACGGTGACGTGTGCACCATCACTGCTCTGCCACTAGTGTCTGAAGAAGAAGTAGTACTGACTTCTGGAGATGTCGTGAAGCGAAGTTTAATTCGTCACGACTCACACGCTCTAGCTCGAGCTCTCATGGAAATTCTTGAGACTCATTAACTTTCTCCCACTACGCACTCCCATACTTGTATGCAAGCACGGTATACTAGTAGTGACATGGCAAGGAAAAATCTTTCAAGCTTCGATGCCTCAGATGTAGAGCGTTCGAACCTGGAATATATTCTCAAAAAAGACAGTGCCCCTAAAGACGACAACACTTATGTCTCGGTAGAAGAGGCGATGCGGTCGGACGCTGTTTTTCAAACACAATCAAATCGCAATATCACGCGGGTGTTATTTATTTCTCAAGACGAGTCACTGCTCAACCCTACTCAGCAGTCACTAGACGGATACACTAATTTGGCGGACCTCTTTCATGAGGTGCATATTCTAATATTGCGGCAGGGTATCCCGGCCAAAAACCCAGTCTTGCGCTTGGCGCCCAACATGTGGCTGTATACCGCCACCCATAAAGATTGGTGGGGGACACCGTTTGTTGGTAATAAATTAGTACTAAATCAATTGGTGTTTGCTGATGGTTTTCGTCCAGACATCATTGTGGCGCGCGACCCGTATGAAAGTGCAGCTTTGGCAATCCACCTCGGACGAAAGTATGAGCGCCCAGTTCAGCTCCATGTGCTTGAGGACTACACCACCAAGGAGTTCTTGGCCAAGAATCGCCACAACCGCTGGCGTCGGTATATGCCGCGGTTTACCGTCCCACGGATTCTAAGTATTCGTACTAGCACCAAAGCCCTCTATGATTTTTTGGCTAAGCGATTCCAGACAGCAGACTTAGCAGTCTTGCCGCGTTTCAATAATTTTGAAGGAGTACGCACCGCTCCGTCTACACTAGACTTACGCGCTAAGTACAAGTCATACATTTTTATTATTTTGTATGTTGGTACCCTTGGTCATGATAGCTTTTTCTACCGTGTCATAGACGCGGCTCGGTTTGGTTTAAAAAATCCCCGAATTGGACTGGTGGCGGTGGGGGAAGGTCCGGCCAAGAAGGAGTTTGAAGAACGCGCCAAAATCCTTGGAGTACGTGAGCAGGTGGTATTTGAAGAGGGAGTAAAAGACGACGTTCAGTACATGAAGTCCGCCAATGTACTAGTAATGCCAGACACTACTCCCGAAAGTGAGGAGATTGTGCTTCGGGCCGCCGCCGCCGGCATCCCGATGATTCTAGCCCGTACACCAATGCGAGAGGATATATTTACCGATGGTGAATCGGCCTTGATGTGCGCCCCAGATAATATCGATGAGTATAGTCTCAAGCTCAATATTCTCATGAATGACCTACCGCTGCGCAAGCACATCGCTGAAAATGCTCAGCAGATAATCATGACTAAGTTCCATGAGGACCCAGTCAGGTACAAAGCGGCGTATCGGGAAAGTATTGAAGAAGTATTGTTTTTGGGAATGGCTGAAGCAACTGAAGCCACAGAACCGGTCGAAGATAACTCCATATAATATGAGACGCCCTCAACGCAGACTTGTTTCATTTATCGGTATTGGCTCCGCCAGCGCTGCGCCATTATTGTATTCATATATAAAAAGTCACCCTGGTGTCTGCACGGCCGCAGACACACAGTTTTTTGGCAGTACCGAAGCCTTCAAGCAGGGAATTGATTGGTACGAGAGTTTTTTTGCCAAACGGGGAGCAAGTATGGTGTGTGGCGAACTGGCTAGTAACTACATTCAAAGTGCGCAGGCGGCGGCGCTTATTGTGCGCACCTACCCAAACGCCCATCTAGTGGCGGTCATTGAGAATCCGCTGACTTCGGTACGGGTAGCGTATGTTGAGGCAAGACGCGCACATACCATCACGCCGCAGACTTCGCTAGCTCTATTTCTTAAACAAAATCCCGACGTACTTTTTAATGCTCGCTACGGTCGCCAGCTGGCACAATACTTCAGCTACTACGCCCCAATTGATTTGTTGGTAGTGACCGCCGGCGATGTGCGAAATGATGCGCTCCGAGTAGTTAAAGAAACCTATGAGCATATTGGTGTAGATAGTTCATTTATCCCACCTCCGCTTGTGCATCTAGTACCAGTTGAGGATGATCCAAAGCACAAACCTGGTCTCATCAAGCGTACCTTCCGTTTCCTCAAGCAACACACCAAGGATTTTTTCACCAATTTAGCCAACCGTCTCTATCCACCCGAGGTGCCACTGGAGACTGCGGCTATGGTAGCGCGAAAGATTCCATTGTCTCCAGAATTAGAGAGCTACCTCAAAGACTACTACCGCCAAGACGTCGCGCTATTATCCCGCCTGCTCCACCGCAGTCTGTCTTCAGAATGGGGCTTTGATGAGGAAGAACCAACAAAGCCTAAAAAGACCAGATAGTCCACCTAAAGACCGCTTTAAAGGCCTATTTTGCCCTTTAGACGTTAGTATTTAACTAGTTGGGATAACTTGTTGTGTTATTGAGATAGGAAGGCTTTTAGGCTGCCAAGCGAGAGGCGTAGTTTGCTAAAAAGTCTGGCTGATATTGCGTGATGGTATGCATAAGCGTGCCTGGCGATAATCCAGTCTACACCGCGTGCCATTTTTATTCCGTGATCATTTTCAGAGTCACTGTGTTCTCGATGGGCAGTGTGTGGAAAAGGAAGGTTCGCTAGCTTTCCGTGTTTTCCAAGTTGAAGTACCAACTCAAGATCTTCGGCCAGAGTAGGTTGGTAACCGTCTGTCTTCTTGAGTGTCTCTGTACGGATAAGAAGACTAGAGTGAATAAATTGATTGCGTCGTAAAATTATATTTCGGATGTCTGAATCAGTTGTTGCCACTTGATAACTTCCGAGGTTTTTACCCTCTGCATCAATTAATTCGGCTTGAGTTCCGACCACCACATATTCAGGGTTAATATCCAAAAAAGCTACCTGCTCCGTGAGCTTATTTTCACCAGGCCAGTAGTCGTCGCTATCGAGTATTGCGGTGTATACACCAGTTGCATAAGAAAGTGATTCAACACGACGAACAAATAACCCAGCATTATCTTCGTGTCTAATATAACGAATGCGTGGGTCTGTGTAGCTGGCAATAAGGTCCTTGGTTCCATCAGTCGAGCCATCGTCGATGATTACAAGTTCCCAGTCACTGCAGGTTTGATGTAATACACTATCTATGGCTTCAGGCAAAAAATGCGCGCGGTTGTACGTGAGCATTAATATAGTTACAAGTGGCTTAGTTTTTACTTCGGTAGTTGTATCCATGAGTTGAGAATAAGGTTGTCGTCATAGGTAATCGTATCAAACCAAGGAGTTGGCGCAATTACCGTCTTGTCTCCATTTTGGTTAAGCCAAGCACCCCACCAGCTAAATGAGCTGTTGGCAATTATGTTGTGCTGGCAGACACTCATGAGGTATAGCTCCTCTGGAGCACTAATAGTCTCACCAGACACAAAGACAGTCTCAGTCGGTAGGGGAAGGTTGGCCTTAACCCAAGCAATATCATCAGAGAAGACGAAGAATGTTGGATTAGTTACCTTTGAAGAAATAATATCAATAGCCTGTTTGTAATAATCAACTGAACAGATACCATTTTCGTTGAATACTCGCTTGTTAGTTACATAATCACCGTGGCGGACATGAAGCGCTACTGAAGTAGACTCAAGTATCTTTGCTTGAAGTGCTTGGCTGCTTGGTGAAAGTGGGCTCTTTAGAGTGAACTCAGCAATAAGTATATTCCGAATAGCCTCAAAATACTTTGGACTTTGCCAATAGCCATCAAGATAAGTATTGTCTTTTAATTCTAGTATTTTTTCATCAAATTCGACAAAAGTCCTTCGCAGTATCTTTAGCTTAAAATTATTTATGAATTTAGAAATAAGGCCATAGGGATACTGCAGGGCTCTTATTTCCTCAGGAGTGGCTTGTTCGTTTTTTATATTAAAGGCATCTAGGTCAAAAGGTCGGTAGATATTACCGATTTCTTCGGCTTTAGATAAGCTCGTAGTGTCGAGCTTGAGTACAGCATTATTCTTCTCTGCTAAGTGACGACCCAGGGCGTACTGAAACATTTGGTTGCCAAGTCCACCTTTGAGGTTAACGATTACCATAAGCTACACTTTTTTAAACCAGAACAAGCCACAAGCATAAGTCTCATTTTGTAGTTCTATTGGATTGGCGTGTTCATGTACACCGTCAGTGCCATGTTCAGGCACAAACGAAAATTCTTCGAGTTTAAGGGTGGGGAAGAGGGCTAGTACTTTTTCGTAGGTATAGATGCGATGAGCATTGAACTGAATAATCGCCTTTTTTCCAACTGGTGTCACAAAGAGCAAGGACCCGCCCGGCGCGAGTACCCGTGACAGTTCAGCACAGGCTTTGATGTCTCCCTCTGGATCAATCGGGTCACCGTAGCGGCCAAGGCCAATGTGTTCAATGGTATGCAGACAAGACAAAGAGGGAATTGAATTTGATTCAAAATGAAGTTGGGTTAAATCTGCATGTTCGGTAGCGAGTCCACTCAAGTGTAGTGGGGCCGGACGATAGTCATAAAAATCAACCGGAATAAACGCAGAGACAAGTCCTGGGAAATAGAGACTAGAGGCGATATCAACATGCTTGGCTGGAGCAATCTGTGCTACCTTACGTGCCGCCCAGGCAGTGTGATAAACATAGTGCCGATCAAAACCAGTTAACTTAGTCTTATCAAATATTTGCGGAAAAAAGTCTCGAATCCCTAACTCAAAGCGGGGGTTTTTATCTAGTTGCTTGAAGCTCCAATAATCATAGATAACAAACGGACTAAGAATAATATTCTTGCCGAGCTTATAGATTTTTTTAGCGAGCTGTAACATAGGTTGCATATTAACGTATTATCTGACGCACTGCATCTTTTAGGCGGGTAAGACACTTGAAGTAAAGCGTGCCATTTTGCCACTTTTTGGTGGAATGAAGCACTGGGCTTTTAAGCTCACTATCGGTCTTATTAAAATTAATCTTGAAGAGCTCTACAAAAGCCGTAGCTTGTTTGGCGAGAGATAGTTCAGCCTCTATATAGCTTCGGGGACCAAAAGTGGAGAGGGAGCTAAGGAAGGTAGTTAGGGTCGGCTCTAAGTCTGCTTGTGTGATAAGTCGTATACCGCAGCGTTCATCAAAATAAGGCGCCGCAGTGACTGGAGTAAAAGCTAGCTGCTCGGCTGAAAAGTTAGATTGTGAAGCCCCGACAAAATCACCAAATTTTTTAATATCCCAAAGCAGTATAGGCACATTCATGGATAGTGACTCAAGGAGACCTACTCCTTGGCTTTCAGAGCGTCCCACCCATACAACAGCTTTGGCTTCTGCGAGGAGTTCCTGATATTCAGTCTCCTTGTAATTGCCGTAAGTAATTACCGCAAACCGCTCTCCTCGAGCTTCTAGTGCTTTGCAGACAGCGTCTACATCTGATTGTGGACGTTGTTTGTTATATACAAGCACAAGGTCTTTTGCCATTGAATCAATTGGTGCAAAAGTCCTGGTATCGATACCGACCGGCCAAACCACACTGTTTATTTTTGTGGTACTAAACCTATCCCAAAATTCCTGTACCCACTTGGCTGGATGGATGAAGAGTACGTTCTTTGCCAAAACACTACTAGGTATTTCGCTGGGTAGGGTAAAGATATTTGGTCCGGCAATAATAGCTGGAGAACCTGGTAGTGCCAGCGCAGCTTCAAGCGCAGCGCTGTCATCGTGGATCCATAGTGTGTCTGTCGCATCCAGTGCAGCATTTACTACGTATGGATAACCAATCTCATCTAATCCTTTCAGCAAATTAGCTACTACCTTACGCGGTCCACGCGTATGAGTAGAAACTATCGAACGTGAAATTACATTAAGCATTTTTAGAAGTTGCTTGTTTAATCAGGTTTTCAAATTCTTTTATTAGGTTAGAAATATGAAAAAGTTTTTCTGACTTTATTTGTGCTTTTAACCCCATATCAGCTAGTAGGCCTTTGTCCTTAAGGTCAGCAAATTCTAGTAGGTATTCAGCATAGGTAAGTACATCATCTTTATTTGCCACTCGTGAAAAAGATTCATCTAGGTATTCTAAGTGTGCATTCCAGATATGAGACTTATGTGTGACTATAGGTTTTCCAGAAAGCATAGATTCTACTATATTAAGACCAAATGATTCACCGTCTTTTCTGAAGTGAGCCAGAACATCAATAGCAGCATGGAAAGCCCAAATATCGCTTTCCTCGCTACTTGGCTGTACAAAGTGCACGTTAGGTATATTCTCCTTTGTTACCTGCTCTATTAAATCTGAAGGCGCAGACATTATTAAATAGTGAATATCATTTCTCTGCTTTAATGCAATCTTAAACGCCTCGATGCCAATAGTGTCATGGATACCATTATCTGATCTTCCGATACGTCCAAAAACCGTGTGATTTTTATCAATATTAAATTTTTCTCGGAGACTAGCACCAAGCGAAATTGCTTCTGGTATAGGTCCTTCAGAAGGGACTGGAAATACTTTAATTTTATTTTGTGGAACAATTAGTTCAATTTTTTTGGCTACTTCTTTTGAGATGCAAAGATGAAAGGCAATATTTTTTTGGAGGTTTGGCTGACCAAAAATATTTAAAAGAATAATTGGAACATTTTTTATGCCTGAAAAAGGAAAATCGGCATGACCTGCTCCCGCCGTCACAAAAACATCTATACCAAGTCCAGAAATAAGTGCCTGGAGATTTGGATTCATCTTTGATACAAAATAAGGAGGTGTGTTAGAGACTTCCTCATATAAGAAAGGGAGCATTTTTACACCACTCTTTTCTACATACTCATATCGCTCTTTATATCCAGGTTCACCTTTTTTATTTTCTGGATATAGATAAAAAACCTCATGAGTATTTTTATCTAAGTATTTTGCTAATATCTGGATGAATTTTTCTGTACCGGCGTGACCTAGGCTATTTATATGATAAAAAAGCACTCGCTTTCTTTTTGTTGGTGTAGGGGTATCTGACAGTTCTTTTAGTCGTATATACAGTGACACATAACACTCACGAATCCACCAGTACAATCTACTGTCATTTTTTAAACGGGAGTTGATTGTTTGGATCAAAGACATGATTAGCTATTTATGTATTTTGCCGCATTTATCTTTAACGTATCGTAATGTTTTGTGTACCAGTCGATAGTTTCCTTAACGCCAGTTTCAAAGCTAGTTGATGAATTAAAACCTAAGTTTCTCATCTTGGTACAGTCTAGATACTGGTCTGGTATTTCAATAAAGTTTGCTGGCTTTGGAATTGTAATTGGCTCAATGTCGTTAACTTTTTTGCGTAAAATTGTAATAACATCTTTTACGCTTTTTATGTTCTCACAACTTGAAAGGTTCTTTGTTTCTTCTGCGGTGTATGAGCAGAAGTTAAAAGCTGGCCAACCATAAGTCCCTGGCCCACTAATTGGCATATTTTTGTTTTGTTCGCCGTAAAAAACTTCAATGTTTTCTGCTAGGTGCATGTAGGCATTAACCACATCCTTAACATATAAGTACTCACGGAGTACATTCTCATTGCCCAAGTTAATGACTGGAGCCTTTCCTGAAATAAGTCGCATTATAGTGCGTGGAATAAGTCTGGTGAAGTTCAGGTCTCCTGGTCCGTAGATGTTACATGATCGCGTAATTACTACTGGAAGTTTAAATTGGAAAGCGTACGTTTGCGCAATCATATCAGCACAAACTTTTGAAGCACTGTAAATGTCTAATCCGCGAAGGGTATAGTTTTCTTTGTAGGGAAGGGACTCAGTCTCGTCAGTAGCATGGTCACCATAGGCTTTATCGGTTGAGGCAATAACAACACGCGGAATGTTATTGATGCGCGCAACTTCAAGGAGATTTAGTGTTGTCATCACATTGTTTTCAATGGTCGACATTGGAGAGTTGGCTGCGTTACTCACAATTGCAGTGGCTGCTAAATGAAAAATAGTATCGATTTGATGGCGATCACAAATTCGTCTAATTTCCTGATAGTCTAAAAGGTCACATGTTTCAATGTCTGGCTTACCAACGTTTTCTTCTGGTTCAGCAATGAGATCGAGAGTGCTGAGTGGACGGTGGTGGCGTACGGTTGCAACCACAACAGCTTTGTCCATAAGTAGCTGTTTAATTAAATGTGCTCCTACAAATCCATCTGCTCCTGTTACAAGTACTCTCTTACCAAACCAGAATTTTTCCATATTTTCTAAAGACTTTGTTTAATTTTTTCGTGTAGTGGATTTTCGTTGTTCAAAAAGAGATACATGTACACACCAGTGTCATTTGATACGGTGTTAATAGCTTCAATAGTCTCTTTGACAATAAAGGCATTGTAACCTAGCCCAGCAAGCAAATCAAAAACCACCCTGGCTTCCGTATTTACAAATTTTCCATGTGTAGTGATAAGTGTATTGGCAACCTCAATAAAAAGTACTGGTTTTGCTTGTTTTATTGTACTCTCACTGCCACGTAATACAGCAAGTTCGAATCCCTCAACGTCTATTTTTATAAAATGTGGTAGAGGGAGATTTTGTGTTTTAACAATATCGTCTAACTTTTGAATAGTAATTTCCCTAGTTGGACAGGGATTATCCTTGCCGAGAAATCCAGGAACTAGACTGGAACCAGATCCAGAGATTTGGATAACCCCAGAAGATTCAGAAGCTCCAAGAGCTGTAGTAAATACTTTTACAGAATTTTCTAAATGATTAATATCAACAGAATCTTTGATTAAATTTACATATTCTTTTAGTGGCTCAAAAGAAAAAGTTTTAGTTTTATCTTTACCTAAAAATGCTGCTAAGATTCCATAGTAACCAGAATTTGCACCTATGTCGTAAAAATGCAAACCGTTGACCGCTTCACTGATTGTATTTAATACACGTACTACTAAGTTAGTCTCCATTTCTTCTACGAGACCATTACGAAAAACCCCGTAAGCAATATCACTTGAGTCAAAGACATTGCCAGCGTACCAAAATCCTAAATCAGATTTAACAGCAGTGGTTCTGGCGGTTGAATTTTTTGGTAAAAAAACTATTTGCCACCCAAATATTTCTGCAGCCCTATTTAAACTCCTCTTTAGTATTTTTTTAATCATGAAAAATTTTATTTTTTATTGTGTTCAAGTATATAAGCCATTTAGGAAATACTTCTAATTTTGGTGTGTAACCTGTTGTTTTCTGGAACAGTTCTTTTAATTCAGGTATATGCCAAATTTCAAGAGGTTCAAAGAATTTAATCCCGTGGGTAGAAAATAGTTCAAGAAGTCTAGCGTGGAAATATTGTGTATCTTCTATTGTAGCAGGTGTAACTGTGCCGTTTACCCAGGTATTTTTGAGGTACTCTGTCTCTAAGTTTGTGTCATCAAGAGTGATGCTATAGGTATGGTTTATCCTACGAGCACTTCTTTCACCCTTTATTAATTCAATGCATCGATACAGAGCTTGTTTGTATTGTGTTGTTTTCCATCGAGTGAATTGCCAATGTAAGACAATCCCGTCCTCCTCTTTTAGTTTTATCGGCTCGCTATATTCCCCTGGGGTCCTACTTTCTGATAGAAATTTATCCTTAAAGTTACTTTGACCATCATCACAGAAAATAAAATCTTTCCAAATATAACCAAAGGGGGATTTAATATCGCTTAGATACTGGTCTGTGTTTTTCCAGGCATGCACCCATCGCATCGCCAGCTTTTCACCTGGCTGTAATTTTGAAATTATCTCTTCGGCTTTTTCTACAAAGTTGGCAGAAAAAGTTTCGTCAGCATCAAGCCAAATAAAGTGAGTACCCTCAGCCTCACGACCAAGTTCCAAGAGTCGTTGTCTACGCTTACCCATGTTTACTAGCTTTTCTCCAGTTGCGTCATATTCTACAACTGTAGCTCCGGCCGCTTTCAGGATGTCTCTGCTTGAATCAGTAGAGGAGTCATCTAGTGCAATGATGTGGTCAGCAATTTTTGAGACACTAGAAAGGTAAGAAGGGAGGGCCCAACTTTCATTCTTTACAGGAACTAGTGCAATTATTTTCATATTATACTGCCGTCTTGGCAACGTTAAATTTATCGTAAACTGACTGAAGTTCGCCAGTGTGCTTGGCGGCCCGACTACCGCTTAATGTCTTGCCGTTGTTAGTAAATATTCCCGCAATAGTATCTGATTTTAGGAACTGTACTCCATTTGCAGCCGCTCGGGCTTGCCATTCATAGTCTCCAACAATAGTGTATTTCTCATCAAAACCACCAATGCGCCCATAAGCGCTTTTTGTAAACATGAAGAACGGGCCCATGTGCATAGATTGTATAAACTTAGCTTTACTAAAGATAGGTGGCCGTACGGTAGTGCGCTTTACCAAAAAGTTATGGTTTAAGAAATTTATGTACCGCTTGTAAATGAAAGGGAAGTATACAACGGCACTAGTCTCTTCTGTCGAAGAGCTATTAGCGATTTGATTGAGTCCATCAGCGATGGCTTTGGCGTTGCGAATGTCGTCGACATTCCAAAAAGTACATACCTTTGCCGTTGAGACTCGGACTCCTCGGTTCCAAGATGCATAGATTGATTCACGAGGCACGCTATGAATATGGAACCATGGATAGAGGGCTAGTTTATTTAAATGCTCAAGCTCGATTTCCGACGGCTCGTTGGCGATGGCGTTAATTTCAAAATCAAGACCAATTTTACGGGCTTCTTCGGCAAAAGATAAAACTTGCTTGCTCCAATTAGGCAAGTGTTGTTCAGTCCGGTACATCGAGGTGATAATTGAAATGGCTGTCATAGTTTTAGTTTTATTTTGCGCAGAAATCTGGCTACTGCGCGTCCTAGGGTAAAATATACTCTCTGTAGATGTATCTGCAGCGACCGAACAGTGAATGATTGCCTAAAGTTCTCGTCTTCAGTATTGTCCAAAACTGAAAATTCATAAAATATCGGTGTCTCCATTTCTGGTATTGGAGTAAATGGGGCAGGGGCCCCGTTAAAGACACAGTAATGAGAAAAAGTTGAAATATTAGGTGAGTTTAGGGGAGTTAGCCATTTCTTGTTGAAAAATTCACGATTGATGTCTGAATAGCGAGTACCACTTACGACCGGTGACACCTCTGACCAGCTTGGATTTTCTTGCTCAGCCACAAAATTTCTTATGCCTGTAAAATCAATATTTTTTAAATCCACATTTTGCATGGCCATTCGATAGGCAAAATCACCGTCTTCTTGTCCTATGCCAGGAAATCGCTCATCAAACCAACCGACTTTCTTAATTGTTGTTTTTGATATAACGAAATGACTCCAGCTCCTATTTATGGTGAATACTTCTGAATTTCCTATAATCGCATCTAGCTCTGTACGGAACAGCTCACTCACCTGAGTGTCATCATTAAGTAGAAGTATACGCTCTGTGGGAGAGAGAATGATTACTTGGTTCCAGCATTTGGATAGCGATTGATTGGTGTCGTAAGTAAGGTGGCGAACATTTGGAAATGATCTCAAAAAAGCCACCACCTTCTTGAGGTAGTTTATTTGTAGTGTGCGGTCTGGATGGCCATTTATGACACAAATGATTTCTTTATCAGGGAATATACGAACTAGTTGTCTAATCAATGGCTTAAAGTAACTTTCAAATCTAGCGTGATAAGTAACTACACCGATACTATATTGCGTTTCGTTCATATTTATTTAAGTTTGAATATTAGTATAATCGGTAAAATCAAAATCGCATAAGAAATGAGGGTAGCCAAGGCGGCTCCAGTAATTCCATAGACGGGGATAAGCAGTACGTTAAGCGCAATATTGGTAATCATGGTACCGAGCGAACTAAAGAAAATCACTTTGCGTTTATTTTCTGCTAGCAGGAAATAATGCAATACAAGACTGATAGAGACAAAAACCCCTGACCATATATAAATAGTAAATACACCAGCGCTCTCAATAAATGCTGGACCGTACAGTGTATGTATCAACGGCTTTGCAATGAATGAAGAAAAGGTAGCTAATGCCCCAGCGATGATTACTAAAAAAATGGTTAAATTGAGGAGTCGCTTTTTATACTCGTAAACGCTGGTCTTTTTACCGTTCACGATGGCCGGAAAAAGAGAAGAAGCAATGATACCAGGTACAAATAACCAAACCTCAGCAATTCTTACGGCTGCGTCGTAGATACCTACAGCTGAGCTGTCGATGAGGTGCTTCAGCATCACTTGGTCGATTCGTGCATATACCGAGGCAAAGAGGGCGATAAAGATAAACGGCCAAGAGTCACGAAGTATACTCACCGCAATTGTTTTGTTGTAAGTCCAGTCTCGAAAAGTACCGTAGTGTCTAATCCTAATAAATATAAAGAATGTAGCGTACAAGACTGATTCCAAAAGTAAAATACCACCGATGTATATAATTCCTTGATCCAAGGCTATTACAGAGAGTTTTAACAGGTTTAAAATAAAGACAACTGCTAGTGATACCAATGAAGGGTACTTTTGCTTTACGTTTGCCTGAAATTCATAAATAACAACATTAAAAGAATTAAAAATGAACGTAGCGGCCAACATAATAATAATGAGCTGAGATACGTCATCAGTTGCAAAAAAGATGGCTCCAAATATAGTGAAGACACAAGCAATAAAGCCAGCAGAAAGTTTAAGCAAAAATGCAGAACCGAGATACTCATTTCGTTTTTCTGGATAGACTATGAGCTCACGATATAGGACGTTATCAATACCTAGTGTGCTGAGTACAGAGAAGATTCCAACAAAACTCACAGCGTAACTGAGGTTTCCGTAGTTTTCTGGACCAAGATACCGAACAAGGTATATGGTCACAAAAAATGACATAATTACACTAAAAATTTTGGCTGCTAGTGCCCAGGCCGTGTTTGAGGCATATCGTCTTAAACCTTCACTATTCAAATATTCATTTAGGCGTTCGTAGGCCCAGTTGGGTAAAACAGTCTGAAGAGTTCGGTGTGGTAAATTTTTCATGTTTTCAGAAAACTGTCTTTGATAAAACAGATTATATTCTTATTTATTCCTTCCAAATAAATTCAGCCTGGCAATAATTATTTGGGCTATTGAATACAAAGTCACTAGGATCAAAAGCAATAAATTTTTGGTCGGTCACGTATTGCTTTTTGTTCTCAAGAACAACATGTATACCCTCGTCTTTTGCATCTTGGAGCAAATCCTCAAAACAGCCAAGTTGACTCACGTAGAGATATCTTACATTGGGCTTTATTTGTTCACTCAATAAAACATTTCCTTTCTTTATGAACGCGTGATGTGAGTCTTCGAACCTATATTTTAAAGGATAATTTTCACCGTACACTATAACTGAGTCTATGTATGTTGGAACTTTGGCATGAAGCGTTTGGTCAAAGGTTACGTCTTGGCTGGCAATTACTGAATAAAAACCAGCTGATATCAACAGTACATTAAATAATACTAACAACACCATATCTAGTCGCTTGTATAAAACATCGATTGCAAACGAAATGATGATAAATAATACTGGTGTCAAAAATAATATATGACGAGAAGGTATAAAGCTGAGAATGTTAAATACAACCGATACAGAATAGAGCGCTAGTAAAGATACTATAAAATACCAGATCAGTTTTTTTTCTGAACCCTTGATCTTTTTATAACCAACATATAGACCGCTCACGAACAGGGTAAAAAATACCCAGAATTCGATTAGTGAGAGATAAGTAAGGTTTCCGTATAAATAAAAGTAATTTAATAGTCCGTAATAGAAAAATTGAATAAATTCCACTAATGATTCTGCTGAACCTCGAAAACCTTGGCTTGGAGGAAGGATTAATAGCAAACAAACAACGGAAGATACTAGGAACCATTTCTGACTTATAACAATCTTTTTTAGATACTCTAAGTTGAATACACTAATACCGCTATTTTTATCAATTACTACTATTGAAGTTATGGTAGCAAACCATAAGTAGGGAACTAGGTAACTAAAAAGTAGGAGCCATGAAGATATAATCGAAACTCTACGCAAAATATCCTCTCTTTCCTTGTTATAGTAATAGAGTAATAACCCTATGAAGATAGTAGGTACAAATATATTCCATGTAACGCTTCCCATGTGATGGGCATAAGAATATAAAGAATATGAAAATAGCATCAATGATCCAACTGTCAGTGCAGTAAATCGATTTTTACTCAAAAATGAAACAGTAAAGAACATGATTAAGACACCTAAATGAAATATCAAAAGCTGAAAAGTTCCAGCAAATTTCATGAAGTCATCATAAGAGCTGTGTGCACCCATGAATCCGTAGAAAAAACCAGGACCAGGAGAATATGTCGATGAAAGCGGTTGTACTATACTGGTAAACAAAGGGATTGGTAGCAAGTGTACTATTTTATTTAAAGCTAAAATTTCAGCAGCCCGCAAATAGAAAAATATTGATTTACCCTGATAGATCTCTGATATTATCAGTTCTTTATTTTTGTCATTATATTTTGCTCCCAGTACTGCTCTTAAATTTTTATCAACTATTTCTTTATTAAAAAAATTTTCTGCTGCTTCTCTTGTCTTGAAAATTTTTAAATTTTCACTCATGTATGACATGCTTATGAAATTCATAGCACTTGTCGGAAAATTATTTAAGACATAATAGACACCAGATGAATCCAATTCTTGAAAATGAGATTGTCTAAAATTAAGATGTATCAAAAAACTAACAAAAACAATGACTATAAAAACATAAGTCAGAGCATTTTTTGAAAATATTTGATTAATCATGTAAAACCGGGATTATTTTGTAAGGAGGCGTTTTTTCAACATAACGCTAAACGAGATTGTTCTCTTGATAAATTTCCACTTTGCACCAAAGCCAGTATTCCATTTTGATTCGCCATGTACTCTCTTAAGAAACGGTACCTGGTAGCGTATGATTTTGATGCCTTTTTTCTTGGCCATATATAGGGCGTATAAATCAAGGGCAAAGTCGTGTGGCGGGTTTGTCCAGTCTTGAAAAAAACTTCTGTGAAATACGTTTGGTTGTGCGTTCACGTCATATAACACTGTCCCCATGTAAATAGTTTCAAATACACTCATTCCCCAAGTAAAGATAAGATCAAAAAGAGGACGTCCGTAACGATTTCCTTTTACAAAAATGTCAGTAGGGCTACCTTTTGACTCAATAATGCTAAGGGCAGTTAAAACGTCCTCGGGGGGTGTTTGTAGATCACCGTGGGTCCAACCAATAAACTCACCTTGAGCGGCCCTGAGGCCTTGCAGAATACCAAACCCGTAGCCTTCATTCACCGGTACAGTAACTACATGAAGCCAAGGTGAGTGTTGTGGAGCAAGTTCGGTGAGAAGTGCGGCTGTGTTGTCAGTCGATCCGTTGTTGATCAAGATAATCTCAATGTCGTTCCGAGTGATTACCTCAGCGTATGCTCGGATTAATTTAGGGATATTCTCTGCCTCGTTGTAGCAGGGAATTACTATAGATAACTTCATACCTATAAAATTATGTTTATAAACTAGTTACCACAAAAGATTTACCTCCGTATCCATAATCAGAAAATTCTCGTACCTTAACCGTAGGGTGCTTTTCTTGAAAAGCGCGTAAGGCACCACTGGTACCTAGGTCCTCAGCTCCCTTGTAGGCAAAGTAATCATCCAGAATAATGATTGAGCCAGGCTGCAGTATTGGGTATACATACTCAAGTGCAACACCAGCAGGGTGCATCAAGTCACAGTCAATAAAAATGATGGCACATTTGTTGTCCCCGTAAATATTTTTTGCTTCAGGAGTGGTTGTGGTTTCTTCAAAATATCCTTTAATCAATTTTACGTGAGGGAATTTTCGAAATCTTCGTAACACCTTTTCATATGAACTTACAAAGTCTCCCTCCTTAAAATAAGGATGCTTGTCCTTGGTGTCAAAATATTTAAAGCCTTCATCAAAAGAGTCAAAACCGTAGAAGTTTCGCTTGTACGCACTGTTTATTTTTTTGTGAGCTTTGACAGCTGCGTACAATGAAGTGCCCTCATAGATTCCAAACTCGAAGTAGTCGCCAGTTATACCTTCTAGTTCACAATGCCACATGGCTTTCTTAATCATTTCAATCTTCCCAAGATTGTGCATGATGGAAGGATGTAGTGATGTTTGCATATCCACCACAATGTTTTGAATAAAGCTTAGTTTTTTTGCGAGTTCAAACAACATACAGAATAAAATTATTAGTTACGAAAATGATTGAAAAACTTTTTGACACCTATGTAATTCACAAAAGTTGAAATACATAGTGCCCCAAATACAGCTATATTGACATTGTTTAGGACGATAAACAATCCTTGGTTAAATAGTGTATGAATAAGGATGAGAAAAACATACAAAATTCCATAATAGCCTAGGTGTTTTAAGCTCATGGTATGGACCTTGCCAAAATTAAATTTAGAATTGAGTAAGTAATTAAATACCACAGCAATTGCTGAAGCTAAAGATTTAGCCAGCAGCATCGGCCAATCGTGTGATAGGAGAAAAATATATAATAAGTAGTCAAAAAGGGCAGTAGTAACGCCAATACAAAAAAACGTAGCAAAGTTTTTTGTAAAAAAGTTTAGCGTGAATATTTCAAAAGTTTTTCGCATGAGTATTAGACTTAGTATACAGTCTATCGTCATGTATATACAAATGTATAAAAGTATGTTTTAATCTGTAATAGATACGAGACGCATAGTGCTAATCGGTCCTTTTCAAGGAGAGCCAATTGAAAGCTTTTTTCAAAGATCGCTATGATGCCAGTCATCAGGCCGGCGTGGAGAAGCTGCAGAATGGAACGATCCCATTGTTTCCTGGAGTCAGCGAAGTCCTCCGCAATGACTTGATTGTGGCGGTGAAGTTGAAGGATTTGAATGGTGGATTATCCGAGCTCTTGCGAGATTTGGGACGTCTGGAAGAAGGTCAACACTACTCATTCTTCATGGCTCGGCGCGATTTCCCACACCATGTGACGATTCAGGTCGCTGCAGGTGGACATGAAGCGCAGTCAGAACTCGAATCGGGAGTTGACTACGTTGATAGCCACCTGTTGACCTTCAATCGTTTGGTGCTGGATGGCGGCGGCAACATTGTGCTCATGAATGAAGGGGTGCCGGCTGCTGTTTCCGAATGGCGCGGCTGGGCGACCCAGGTCATGACTGAACATGATGGTGTGCCAAAACCCTTGCCTATCTTTCATTCCACTGTGGCGCGCATCCAGCGCTTTAATTATTCCATCGCAGCTGCAGTGTGGCTGACGAAGGTGGTCGAGGACTGGAATGTGCTGCTCCAAAAACGGCCGCTGGAGTTTGTCTCGCAAGGTACCTTTGTCGGGACGACCTACGACCTGCTGACGACCTAGATGTCATCAGTCAAAAAGCCCCCTTTCACCACGTGTGCGAGGGGGCTGAATTTATTGACTTTTTGAATATCCCAGGTACAGTGCTTTTGGGAATGGTCCCAAAACAATCTTTTATTGTGAGGTCCAAATGAGTTCAACTAAAGTGATGCAAACGATGATTCAGGCGACTCTGGCCGGTATGGCTCAGGTTCGTCTTGGTCAACGTAGTGCCGTGGGCCAGGTCGTGACCAAGCAAGGTGATGGTCAAAACACCGTGGTCACCAAATGGGACAAGGTGAGCGAAGCGGCCATACTCGCGGTGTTGAAGCAATCTCCTTACGACGTGTGGTCGGAGGAGGTGGGGTTTGTCGATCAGGGCGGCGGTAAGCAGGACTTGGTCTTTCTGGTCGATCCGCTGGATGGCTCTAAGCCCTTTGCCATCGGCGCTCCCACCTCAACCGTGAGCGTGGCTCTCTATGACATCAAACGCAAGACGGTGACGGCTTGCGTGGTCGGTGAGCCCGCTACTGGCAAGGTGATGTTTGCTGAGGAAGGTTCGGGCACCTTTGCTTTCTACAGCAGTGGTGATCTCGAAGCAGACTTGCATGTGGCGGAAGAAACCAAGGTCTGGGCGGGTCAGTTTGGCTCTGGCTCGGTCGTCTTGGTCGACTGCTACCACGGCTTTGCTCTGAAGGACCATCCGGTTACTTCACCGGCAACTTGGGGACGGCTCATGGTCGCCCTCAACGATATCGGCATCACGTATGCCATGGGTACCAACTGCGGACATTACGCTCTGCTCGCGCTGGGACGGAACTCCGTGGCGGGGGTTATCACTACCTGCCGTGGTGGTCCGCACGACATCACGCCGGGACTGTTGGTGACTGAAGCTGGAGGAGTTGTGCAGAGTTTCAGCAACAAGGGTGGCACTTTGCAAGAGGTCGTCCCGCTCTCGGTCATGGACGCCAACTTCATGATTGGGGCCAACAATGCCGAGACCGCCGAGCGGTTGGTCACGATTTTCAAGGAAGTGTTGATGACCGCCTGATGTTCCATTTGGTTCAAGTTAAATCTTGGACCGACCCCATCGACCTTTTTGGTCTTATGGGGTTTTTATTTTGAAAGGTGAGAGAAGTAAGAGTGCCAGTTTTTGTTTTCGAAGCCCTCCCCTTGTTTTATCTCGTATTGATATTCGCGTAAATCGTAGAGGTGTAGGTCGGCCGGCTTGCCCCAACCAACATATAAATCAACTGGGAAGATGACACTTTTTTTCCCTAATTTGTTCATAAATACCGGCATTGAGTCAACATAAAACTCATTGTTGACACGATGGTTTTCTTCAACCATTTTGGCGTAAGCAGCTTTGTAGTCACCAGCCCGGCGAAACCAAAATGTGGCCACTACTGCGTGGTCATTAAAAGGGTCGTCAGAAACTGGGATTTTGACCGACATATCGTTGATAGTTTCACCGTCGCTATCTAGTTTAATCCAGCCCCAAGCTTCAGGTTTGGCGGTTAGAAGTTCATCCTGAGTGAATGTCCAGACAATGCAATCAACATCACTTCTTTTTTTTAAAGCCTCGAATTTCTCAACATTAAAAACAAAAGCATTATCACAAGCACTGATAAAAACTTCTTCCTCATCATCCACCCCTTCAAGTCCTAGAAGACAAGTAGAGGCTTGACCCTCGGTAGTTTTATCAAGAGCAATTATTCTTGTATTTATTTGTGTGTTTTTAATAACTTCATCAATTTTATAATCAGTAAGATGTTCCTTGCGTATGATGAAGACAGATTTTTCGGCTTCTGGTAGATGGTTAATTACTTGTGTGATCATTGGTTTACCAGAAACGGGAACAAGAGCCTTTGGTAACAGGTAGCCTTCTTGAGCAAATCGTGAACCAAGGCCGGCCATAGGAATGATGTTTATCATAGTTGTGATTGTTTAAAATAATTGTGCCAGTACCTATAACTCTTTTGAAACTCAGGAGAATTTTCGGGGTAGGGGATTTTTACTAATTCTTCTCTCGCTTCTGGTATATCTGTCCTTTGCTTTTGTAGGCCTAGCTCTGCATGTAGCAGTCTGGACCAAGCTTCGTACTCTTCTAAATCTTCAGGTGTGCCCCATTGCATAAAGGTGTCTGCTGTAGGGACGGATACTGAATGGTTATCTTTCAGTAATAATGGGTACATCATACTTGCGTAGTATTCACCATTTAGGTTTACACCACTTTTAATTAATTCTGTAGCATAGCGCTTAAGTAGTTCTCCTGAAGCAAAGTAGTATATGCCGCCTGAATGATATGAATCCTCTGGATTTTCAGTGAAGCAGTGCTTCTCTTGTATATTGAGCATTACATTATTTTGATCAGCAATTATTCCGGCATAGAGGTTTTTCCTAAGCAGGTGAGGGTGAAAGCCGGTGTAGGCAGGTACGGCTCCAGCGAATTGACCAGTCTTGGTGGAGTCTTTAAAGGTAGCGTAGTCCCACGCTTGAGTAAAGTCGCAATAACTTACTAGCACATCTTCATCGTCACCAATGACAGTAAAGGCGTGTGTGAGGGCTTCTACCGGTCCTTTTTGTTTACCTGGCGCGGTAGTGATTATCGTGCAGTTAGGTTTAAGGGATTTGAGTATAGCTACCACGTCAGTTGTAGCTATGTGTTCTGGATTACAGATAAATACAACATCCTCTTCGCCAGGAAACATATCGAGGACATGAGCAATGAGTGGACGACCTTCAACTAAAATCAGTGGCTTAAGCGAAGAGTAGCCAGCCTGAACGAAACGGCTACCACTACCTGACATTGGGATGACTAATTTCATAAAATGTGTGATTATTATACATAATAATTCTTTAATCATTACGAGATCTATTATTGACAGTAGTTTATATTTGTGTAATTATCCGAACTAGAAGGGGTGCAATTTTGTATCCCAATTGATAAGCAGGAGTCTATATGAAAATATTTGCACACAGAGTTAACACCTTGGAAAAGCTGGCTCGTGTCCCACAACACTTTGGGGTTGAAATTGATATTCGTGGCTGGGGCGAGCGAATGCTGCTGAATCATGATCCGCTGAAAAGTGACATCGAATACGTAGATCTTGAGACTTTTCTCGAGGCTTACGTCGATCGTGGTCTGACTGGCGGCATCATCCTCAATCTGAAGGAGGCTGGCTACGAGCAAGTAGCGATGGATTTGGTCGAAAGTTATGGCATAAGCGACTACTTCCTGCTTGATGTCGAGTTCCCTTATCTTTACCGGGCTACGCGCAAAGAAGGCGTCAGGAAGATTGCTGTTCGTTACAGCGAAGCTGAGCCTATTGAGGCAGTCGAGGCACAGGTAGTCGATGGACAGCCGCTTCTCGATTGGGTCTGGATCGATACCAACACTCAACTTCCGCTTGACGCAGATATTGTGCGTCGCTTGCAGGGCTTTAAGACCTGTTTGGTTTGTCCCGAGCGGTGGGGTCGACCGGCAGATATCGCGGCGTACGTTGCTGAGATGAAGGCTCTCAATTTTTCGCCAACAGCCGTTATGACTTCTCTCGAAGAAGCACCGCAGTGGGAGGCTAGTGGTCTTTAATTAGACAAGAAACAGGTATAAAAATAACCCGCTTCCACGTGAAGCGGGTTTTTGTTAACTGTAAATCGCTATATAACACCATCAAGTTAATAGTGATGTAGCAACTAATTTTTAATGGTACTAAGTGATTAGTCTTTGGCGGTATTTTTCGCTGTCCATGTTTAGGATGTATTGGCCTTCTTCGGCAGTTATGAGTTTGTGGATGAAGTTGTGGCGGCGAATTTCTGATTCAATATATACCCAAGCAACAAACGTTTCAATAAAGGCTAGGGCTTCTTTATATGATACATCATAGGTAATCTCTCCAGTCACTCTGTCTACGGTAATTGGTTTATTATCTCCCGCAAAGCCAAACTTGGTGCAATATACTACCTGGTCTGGAAATAGAATCGTCTCAGTAAAGATGGGGAGTAAGTCTGAGTGTTTTAAAATGAACGCACGCAAAGAGGCGTGGTTGCTTACTAGCCGACCATCAGCTTCGGTAACTACGGCAGTAACAGGGAAATCGTCACGGAGGTGGAGGTATTTTTTAATGACAGAGTTTATCTCAGCGTGCTTGGAATGAGCTTCAGCTACTGTCTTGCCTGAGACAATAACTCCATGATTCTCCAGAAAGAAAACGGTATATGGAGCGGTCTTTAAGAATTGACTGATGGCAAATGTAAGTGAGGCTCCGGGGGTGTAGTAGGGGACAAAGGCAGCTTCGGGAAAAAGTTTCTTCAAGATGTCGGTACCTTCGTTACTACAAGTCAGGATATTTACGAAGACAGAATGAGTGTGAATCACAGCGGTATCGAGGATGGCATGAAATCCGGTCTCAATTGATGGTCGAAGTTCTGTGTCAGGATAGCCCGGCAACGCTACTTTGCTGGCCGAGATTGCTGCATTGTAAGCCGTCGCTAGGGCTTTAGCGTCAGTATTGTTGTCACGCGGGGTATTAAAAAAGCGCCGTACTGCACAGTGGTCGATACCGACAAAACCAGATGTTTCTTGGAGTTCCTCCAAGCGTAGTCCAGAGGCTTTTACAGCCATGACGTCATTATTGATTTTTACAGAAACATTGCCTCCTCCACCTTGTACGTAAGTACACTCAGCACCAATTAGGTTGGCACTCTGTACGATATCGGTAAGTGTAGCGTTTCTACGCAAAGGTTTAGTCGGAGTTGATTGACGATTATAGTTGAGAGAGTTGAGAATGTAGTACGAGATAAAGAGCTGCATGATGCCGCGATGATCGGAAGACCAGTGTGGTTTTTCGGTAACAATATCAAACAAGTCTGGCACGAGTGAGTACGATAGGTGTTCTAGTACTGAACCAGAGATTGAACCAGTTAAGCTCACTATTTGGTGTTTGTCGGTAAAGGTGTGCTCAATGTTTACATACGTAGAAAGTGTCTCGAGGAATGGCTCAAGGTAGATCTTATTATCGCAAGTGATTTCCAGATAAACCGGTACATTAATATCAGTACCAATGTCTGTCTCAGGAATGGTGATGAGGGACTTTAGTGAGAAAGTAATATCGGCGTATTTCTCTTGGATGTTTACGTATTCTTTGGCGTCTTGCTCGCGGGTTTTGAGTTGGGCGAGTACCTTGTCTTTGGTATAGCCACGGTCAGCCATATCACGCTTTACTTTCCAGTGAGTGCGTAGTTGATCGTCGGGTTTGATGAATACTTTTAGATCAAGCGCCTGCTGCATCTCAGTTAAGAAGAAAGAGTGTAGTCCTTCAAAGACTACGACCGACTTCGACTCTAGCTTGTCTGGAGTTGAAAATTTACCAGTATGGTGGTCATAATGGCGACGGTAGATATCTTGCCCGCTTTGCAATTGACGGACATATTCTAGGTCGTGGTGCAATTGATTTGCTCTAGGGTCGAGGTGGGTAAATTTACTCCACATGGTATCTCCTCGTTCCCATTTATGCATTGCATCACCAGGTACTATAGCTACGTGCTTGGTACCAAATAGGTCAACAAATAGATCAGTTAAGGTGCTCTTGCCACTACCAGAATCACCAGCAATACCAATAAGGTATGGCATGTTGTATAACTTTTGTTTTTTACTTTCTTCTACACCACGACGGTATAGCCACAGCACATTCATGAATAGACAGGCTTGTAGAAAACTCAAAGCTAAGTTACTTACCAAATCAGCATCGAAGCCAGCGTTACTGATTAGTTCATATGGGTTTGGTAAGGAGGCTACCGCAGGTGCTATGGCACTAAAAACTGAAACATAGTCCGAATCAGGAATAAGTGCAAAATGTACAAAGTACGCAGCGGTAAGAATAATGAACGGTACTTTTGAGAATTGTTCGTTTTTAACATAAAAATATATCAAAAAGGGAAGTATCCAATAGTACCAACCCTGCATTGGTGGAATGCCAAGAGTTAAAATACCGAAGCTGAACCCCAAGAACATGACAAAGGTGTCACGGTTGAGTCGAGTAAAGGTAAGTGCGTGTAAAAATAATAGAATGTACGCAAAAGGAATTATATAAAGTACATGCTCACTACCTAGGGACATCTGTAAATCAAATACTTTACCTTGTTCACGATTGGCAAAGACAATAGTTAAAAACGCCTCACTGAGAAGTTGTATATTGTTGACGATAAGAAAAACCAGAATTGGCAGAGCTGCAAATATACTAATGAGTACTTTTGATACCCGACGACGCCACAAATAAATTAGTGTAAAGGGAAGTAGGATTATTATATGGAATTTGGTAGCGATGGCCGCACCGAGAAAAATGAAAGCATACAGCCAGCGCTCTTTAAACAAAAAATATAGAAATACAAAAGTGAGGGCAATTGGTACTGCATCAAGTTGGCTGTGGATGTAGTTGATGTAGAAGAGGATTGGAGAAAGCCAGTATAACCACAGTAATTCTGTATGTTTATTTTTGAGCCATCTAGAAAGTACTACCAGTATGACGATGTCGGCTGCTAGTATAGGCAGGTGGAAAAGGAGTGAGTCACCAGGAGTTACAATAAATAGTTCTGGGCCTAGGAGTTGACCCATGATGGTTGCGGGAGCAGACATCACATATAACATCAGTTGCGGATAGGGAAAAGCTTCAAGGAGACCATTTTGAAAAAAGAATTGGTAGGGATTGCCAGCTTGTAAAATAAACGACTTAAGAAATGGGGTAAATAAATGTGTAAAATTTTCTCCAGTAAAAAATGTGGCTGCGTAGAGCTTGGCGATTAGTCCAAAAACAAAAAGATACGAAGAAAGAAAGGTAAGTTTAAAGTGACCAGTTTTATCGTACAGGAGTTGTTTGATTTTTTGTGTCATGAGTAATCAGAATACTGGCGATGCCAAGAGCCATAGCTCCTTCTATGTCGCGTTCATAGTTATCTCCAATTACTATCGATGTCTGTATATCGCCCCCAGCTTTCTCTAGAGCTACCAAAAAGGGCTTTGGGTCAGGTTTGTCTGCACCCACTTCTTCAGCAGTAACTAAAAAGTCTATATTTTCTGCAATATGTAGAGCGACCAGCTTTTGGCATTGAATGGTGGTAGTAAGGTCAGAAACAACTACAACTGTTGTATCACTTTTTCGGCAATGCGCAAGAAAAGCGTCTAACCCAGCAGTTTTTTGCATAGTGCTAAGGAAGGTATCCCAGTAGACTTTTTCTAAGTGGGCTGCATGGATATGGGCGTCGGTCCGACCAATGAGCTCGCATAGGGCTTGAGCGTAGAGAACTCTACTGTGGCTGGCGGCATGAGTGGGGATGCGGACTTTCACTTGTTGCTGCGCTGCTTTATATAGCGTATCAAAGTCAGGAATAGGACCAGCGATACTTTCTAGAGCCTGCCTGAAGTCTTGCATGGCAGCTTGGTGGCACGGGTCGTATTGGTAGCAGGTGTTGTCTAAATCAAGAAGAACTGTCTTTATGTGTGAAGACAGTTCAATATGTGTAAAGTCTGTTACTGTCGTGTGAGACATGACCAGTTATTTTACAGGGTTATTTTCTTTATACCACCGGTAGGTTTTTTTGATACCGTCTTCAAGTGAGATTTTGTGCTTGAAACCAAGAGAGTGGAGTTTTGATACATCGAGGAGTTTGCGTGGGGTGCCGTCTGGCTTAGTGGTGTCCCACTCTAGGGTGCCGGTGTAGCCAATTGTGGCGGCAATGGTCTCGGCCAATTCTTTAATAGTGACGTCTTCGCCAGTGCCGATGTTTACAATCTCGTTGCTGTGGTCGTAGGTCTGCATGAGGTGGACACAGGCATCAGCTAAATCGTCTACATACAAGAACTCACGCATTGGTGTGCCAGAGCCCCAGAGGGTGACACTAGGAAGATTGTTGGTCTTGGCTTCGTCAAAGCGCCGGATTAGGGCAGGGAGGACGTGTGAGGTCTCTAGGTCGAAGTTGTCGTTTTCACCATAGAGGTTGGTCGGCATCACACTGATGTAGTTTGTTCCATACTGTGTGTTATATGACTGACACATTTTGATACCAGCAATCTTGGCAATGGCATACGCCTCGTTTGATGGTTCAAGCTCACCAGTAAGAAGATATTCCTCTTTAATTGGTTGTGGAGCCATCTTTGGGTAGATACAAGAACTTCCCAAGAAGAGAAGTTTTTTGACGTCGTTTTTGTGGGCGTTCTCTATGACGTTGTTTTGAATCTGGAGGTTTTGGTATATGAATTCAGCGGGGTAGGTTTTGTTGGCCATGATTCCGCCCACCTTGGCTGCCGCTAGTAAAACATACTCAGGCTTTTCTGTTGAGAAAAATTCACTCACTGCTACTTGGTTGGTGAGATCCAGTTCTTTACTTGTGCGCGTAATGAGATTGGTAAAGCCTTGGGTTGTTAGTGCTCGTACAATAGCAGAGCCCACGAGACCGCGATGACCGGCTACGTAAATTTTAGATGTTGTTTCCATAAGTTTTTATGATATCACTTATTCTAACAAGATAAGAACAAAAGGGGTTGCTTGACTTATGTATGGAATATCCCATAATTCTGGTTGGGCTCGGACATTGGTCCGATTTTTTGTTTTTTACACCTGAAAGGAAGAGAGACATGCAACACGATCCTTTTTATCCTCAGTCCGCTGAACAGATTGCGGAGCTTGCTCGGTCGCGGAAATTCATTCCGGACGAGGTTGCTGGCGCGGTCCGCCAGTGGTCCAACACGCCCACGGCGGATGTCATTCCTACGCGGTATGGCGCACGCGGCTTCGAGTTTTTGCTCACGAAGCGTCGTGAAGCTCCTTGGGCGGGCGAGTGGTTTTTTGCGGGCGGCCGCATCTTGCCAGGCGAAATCCCGGCTGAAGCATTGCCTCGCGTCTGCCGGCAGGAGCTCGGGTTTGTGCCTGAAGCCTGTGGCACCAAGCTCGTCTTGCTGCAGTCGATTTGCAACCCCGAGAGTGCAGGGGGCGGCGAAGCCTATTTCACCCTCAGTACCTGCTTCCAGGTGTGGCCGGAATACGAACAGCAGATTCACCTCGATACCAACAAGGCCGAGTTCCGCTGGTTTACGCCTGAGGCCGCCCACGAGATTGTGTTCCCGATTTATGTGCAGAAGGCGATTTCCTATCTGCATCGGGAACCCGTTCGTTCTTTGGCCATGCCTTGAACAACAAGGCTGTGTCAAAACAAAGAACCCCGTAGTCTTGCGACTACGGGGTTTAACTTTGTTTAAGTTAGGGCAAGCTTAGTGAATTTTTTGACATAACCCGGTGAGTTTTTGGGGAGCTTGGTAAACCACTTGAGGTCGGAGTTTTGTGAGTCGGCCTTGAGGTTCGTCGGGTTTTTGCAGGTAGCTAAGAAGACTACGTTGATGGTGTGAGTGGGTCCGTCAAATGGACCGTCTGGGAACATAGTCTCTTCTGTGCCCAGTTGTCTGACTATCTTTACAGTTAAGCCAGTTTCTTCCTCAGCCTTTCTCTTAGCTGCCGCTGCGAGAGTTTCTCCTTTTTGAACTCGACCACCGGGGAACCAATACACCCCTTCGGCAGGCTTATTTAGTCTCAGTCCCAAGAGGACGGCTCCGTCGTGGACGATGACTACATCAACACAAGGGATAGGCATTAGGGCGTGAATTTTTTTGTAGGTGGGTAGGGGAATATGATTCATCATAATCTAGAAACGAAATTCACCGTTGTACTTTTTCATCAGCTCAAAGTCAGCTTTGGTCATAAGCTTGGCTAGTTCAGCAAATTTAATCTTTGCCTCCCAGCCTAGTTTTTCTTTGGCTTTAGTTGGATTACCAAGTAGTAGGTCTACTTCAGTTGGGCGGAAGTACTGAGGATTAATTTTAATGATGGTTTTTCCAGTCTCTTGATCAATACCAAGTTCATCAACTCCGGTACCTTGCCAGGTAAGTTTAATACCAAGTTCATCACAAGCCGCTTCAATAAATTCTCGCACGCTGTGGGTCTCGCCGGTGGCAATTACAAAGTCTTCAGGCGTGTCTTGCTGTAGCATAAGCCACATTGCTTCTACGTATTCTTTGGCGTAGCCCCAGTCCCGTTTAGCATCTAGATTACCGAGCTCTAAAACGTCTTGTTGACCAAGCTTAATTTTGGAAAGGCCAATAGTGATTTTGCGAGTCACGAAGTTGTAGCCGCGACGCTCACTTTCATGATTAAAAAGGATACCGTTGCAGGCAAACATGTTGTAGGCTTCCCTGTAATTTTTGATAATCCAAAAACTGTATAGCTTGGCTACACCGTATGGGCTGCGGGGATAGAAGGGGGTTGTCTCACTTTGGGGGGTTTCTTGAACAAGACCGTAGAGCTCTGAAGTAGAGGCTTGGTAGAATTTGGTTTTGTCACTCAAGCCTTGTTTGTGAATTGCTTCTAGGATAGTAAGGGTGCCCATAGCATCAGTCTCGGCAGTTAGTTCAGGCAGGTCAAAAGAAATACGGACATGACTCTGAGCAGCGAGGTTGTATACCTCATCTGGTTCGATGTTGCGAATTAGGGTAGAGATGTTGGTAGTGTCTGTTAGGTCGCCGTGGTGTAGGAAGAGGGTCTTGTCGTGTACTTCTGGATTATTAAAAAGGTGTTCGATGCGGGCCGTCCTGATAGAGCTTGAAGGACGGATGATACCATGCACTTCGTAGCCCTTTTCAAGTAGTAGCTCGGCTAAGTATGAGCCGTCTTGTCCTGTAATGCCTGTGATAAGTGCTTTTTTCATAAATAATTACTACCGTTAAATTTGCATCATACTAACATTTTCTACAACCTAATGACCAGAAGAAAGGTTGCTTGTGGTCCAGGGTGGTAGAACAGTGGTATTTATCCTCAACTATGTTTATGGTCGTGTAACCTTTTTCGGCTTCTTTTGGTATACATATATATATGAATACGACATCAAAACCGAAAACCATTGCAATCTCGGGCGGATTCGATCCAATGCACCCAGGTCACATTGCGATGATTGAAGCGGCTAGTAAATACGGGGAAGTGCACATTATCGTCAACAGTGACGCGTGGCTTGTTCGTAAGAAGGGTAGTTTTCACCAGCCGTGGGTCGACCGCAAGAAGATTCTTGAGGCGTACACGCCTCATATTCATGAGGTTGATGACACTGACGGCACTGTCTGTGAAGCGCTTAGGCGAATCAAGCCCGATTACTTCGGTAACGGCGGCGACCGCACCAGCGACAACACGCCAGAACTGCAAGTCTGTGCGGAGCTCGGTATCGAACCAGTCTTTGGGCTCGGTGGTGGCAAGTACAGCTCTAGCTCGGCCATCAATGCCAAGCAACGGGTGATGACGCGTTGGGGTCACTACGATGTCATCCTCGACATGCCACTTCTCAAGGTGAAGCTGCTTCACATTAATCCGGGCATGAAGCTGTCGCTGCAACGACACAAACTCCGGACGGAGTTCTTCTTCTCCATGAAAGGCGAGGTGCGGGTGAACTTGCCAGGGGTATGGCATGCGCCAAAGGCACCAGATGATGAGCCGCTCATCATTCTCGAGGTGCAGATCGGTGTCTCGGAAGAGACGGACATCGAGCGTATTTCCGAAACCGCGCCTGAGTTTGAAGAGGAAGTGGACAAAAAGATTCAACTCAACAAGTAGCACGAAGGTGCGTACGAAAAACGGCTGGGAACTTGTTCCCAGCCGTTTTCATATGTCTATTGTGTTTTCAAACCGGTTTTTGCCTTTCGTCTAGTGCGGGGTCGATTCTAGGATATGGTATATTTGCACCCATATGAATGACATTTTAAAGGCTATTGTCTACGGAGGATTGTTTGCAATTCCGTTTCTGACATTGTTTGTGGCAAACGATTATTTCTTTCCTTTTATTACCGGCAAAAACTTTGCCTTTCGTATCATTGTTGAGTTGGTCTTTGTAGCTTGGGCGGTTTTGGCCTTGCTGGATACGACTTATCGACCGAAGTTCTCATGGATTCTTTCAAGTTTCAGTGTGCTCCTGGGAGTGATGTTTTTTGCGAATATGTTTGGAGTGCATCCGGAATCAAGTTTCTGGAGCAACTTTGAACGTATGGATGGATACATCACGCTCGTACATGTGTTCTTGTATGTGGTGGTCTTGGGAAGTGTCTTTACGACCAAGAAGGCTTGGAATTGGTATTTGCATACTACGTTAGCTGTTGCGCTTATAGCGGCCATCTATGGTGTAGCGCAATATACTGGTGTAGTTGAGGGACGTGAAGGTAGTCGTATTGAGAGTTATCTCGGTAACGCTGCTTACTTTTCTATCTACATGCTCTTCCACATCTTCATTGCCTTTTGGATGTTTGTGGAGAGTAAGGTGACGCTACATAGAGTGGTTTACATCTTGCTGTCTGTTCTATTTATTTATGCTTTGATGAACTCTGGTACTCGCGGTACTGTCCTCGGGTTTGGGGCTGGTTTAGCTGTGATGGTGACATACATCATGCTGTTTGGTGCGAAGTATCGTGAGTTCCGTAAATACGCGATTGGAGCCTTTATTGTCTTAATTCTTGGGGCCGGAACTTTGATTCTTGGTAAAGATGCTGACTTCATTCAGAACAACGGAAACCTTGCTCGTGTGGCCAATATTGACCTCGGAGAAGACTTACGTGTGCGTATGACCATCTGGCGAATGGCTTGGGAGGGTGTGAAGGAGAGACCAGTCCTTGGTTGGGGTCAGAGTAACTTTAACTTTGTGTTTAATGAGCAGTATAATCCGTTCCTCTTTAACCAAGAGCAGTGGTTTGACCGTTCCCATAATATCTTCATGGATTGGTTGGTGACTGGTGGTTTCTTGGGACTCTTTGCCTACCTCAGTATCTTTGTGGCCGCTTTGTATTACTTGTTTGTGGAGCCGTTCCTGCGCCGCGAGAAGGAGACGTTTACTGTACTGGAGCGTGGTGTACTTATCGGTATTTTGGCCGGGTACTTTACGCACAATATCGTGGTGTTTGATAACATCGTTAGTTACATGTTCTTCGCGCTTATCTTGGCGCTTATCCATAGTCGCGTCGGGCAAGTGATGCCATCGGTAGAGAAGTTTAAGATTGATCCAGTGTTGGTAAAGCAGTTTGTGGCACCAGTGGCAGCCCTACTGGTGGTGTTCTTGGTATATACCTTGCACCTACCGGGCATGCACGCTGCTTCCGATATCATCGAAGGCTACCGCGCCACCGCTGATCCTGTTGAACGTCTTGAAGCTTTTGAGCGAGCGGTAAATCGCAATTCATTTGCGCAGCAAGAAATTGCTGAACAGGTGGCGCAGCAGGCGATGTCTATTATTCGCAATGAGCAGGTAAGTGAAGAGGTGCGGATGAAGTATGTTGAGCTCGCGATTCGTGAGCTAGATAGATTAGCCAAAGACAAGCCAGGCGATGCCCGTATCCATGTGTTTATTGGTACTTTTTATCGTTCCTTGGGTGACCTAGAGCGAGCCAAGACTGAGATGGCCAGAGCGCGTGAATTGTCTCCACGGAAGCAATCTATTATTTCGCAGCAAGCTATCATTGAGTATAGTCTTGGTAATGTTGTTGGAGCGCGGGATTTATTTAAAGAAGCCCTTGATCTCGATGAGCGTAACGCCGAGGCTAGAGAGTTTTATGCAACCATGTTGTTCAACAATGGTGAAGGAGAGGCTGCTAAGGCCTTGGCTACTACTCCAGAAATCTTAAGTGGTTTTGCAAAGAATGATTTCCTCTTGGGTGCCGTGAATCAAGCAAAGGACTATGCCTTTATGGTGGAGCTGTATAAGGAGAAGGTAAAGAGTAATCCAGAAGTAGATCAAAACTGGGCTTCGCTCGCTTTCTTATATAGTCAGGTGGGTGACACTGCCTCAGCCGTCGCCACTCTTCGCCAAGCCGGAGAAGTTCGTCCAGCCTTTGCTAAGACCGCTAACTGTTACGCTGATAACCTAGAAGCAGGTAGACAACCGCAAGAAGGCTGCTAAAGTGTATTGGCAACTATGCCAATACAAATTCAAGAAAATATCCAACTAGCAAACTACACCACCCTCAAGACGGGTGGTGTAGCTCGTTATTTTGTGACCGTTACTAATCAAGCTGACTTAACTGAGGCGGTGGCCTTTGCGCGCTCTCAAAAACTACCATTATTATTCCTCGGAGGAGGGTCAAATATGCTGATTGATGACACTGGCTACAACGGAGTTGTTGTTTGGTGTGCTATCAAGGGACGTGAATACACCGAGTATGAGGATGGGCGAGTGACGCTCGTGTGTGGAGCCGGCGAAATGCTGGATGAGGTCGTAGCGGAGAGTGTAGCGAAGGGGTATTGGGGACTAGAAAATCTGTCGGCAATTCCAGGTACAGTCGGAGCGACTCCGGTGCAAAATGTCGGAGCGTATGGAGTGGAGGTGGCGCAATTAATTGCGCATGTTGAAGTGTGTAATGTTGTCACTGGAGAAGTAGATGTGCTCAATAATGATGAGTGTGAATTTGCCTATCGCGAATCATTTTTCAAAAAAGAAAATGGAAAAAATTATTTTATCACCGCAGTGCATTTTGATTTACAAAAAAATCTGACACCAAAAATTGGTTACGCAGACTTGAGAGATAAATTTGGAGACACTACTCCAAGAGTAGAAGAAGTGCGGCAAGCGATTATTGCAATTCGCGCGGCGAAGTTTCCAGACTGGACAGTACTCGGTACAGCTGGATCATTTTTTAAGAATCCAGTGGTGCGTCGCTTTGAAGCAGATGCGTTACGCTTGAAGTATCCCGAGCTTCCGCAGTATGAGGCGGGAGAGGGAATGGTCAAAATATCCTTAGGATACGTGCTAGATAAGATATGTGGCCTCCGTGGATACAAGAAAGGAAACGTTGGACTCTACGAAGCTCAAGCACTCGTGCTCGTAAATTATGGCGGAGCGACGACTGATGAAATTAAAAAATTTGCCACACACATTTCTGATTTAGTGTACGTAAAAACAAAAATAATTATTTCTCCTGAGGTACGATTTATAAAAAATAAATAAAAATATTTTTTATTTTCTAAAATTTATTTTTAAAATGCGTGAAAAATTTTTTTAAAAAAATTTTTCACGCATTTTCTTATCCACAAATAAATTTTGTAAAAGTGATTGTGTAAATTTTTTTTACGCGCGATAATATATGTAAGCAAATATCTTCTCTCTCCGAATTGTTCTTTCAACTCGAGAAGGTGTTGCGGTCGAATTTTATTCACTAATACTCTCATCACATATATGGCAACAAAGAAAGCTGTCAAGAAAGTAGCGAAGAAGACCGCAAAGAAGGCAGCACCAAAGAAGGCTGTGAAGAAGACAGTAAAGAAGGCTGTTAAGAAGGTAGCGAAGAAGGCAGCAAAGAAGGCTGCTCCAAAGAAGAAGGCAGCAAAGAAGTCAAAAAAGTAATATCTGCAGACGGAACGTTCCATCTGCCAGTACGACTTGTTGCATAATCGTCCCGCAAGGGGCGATTTTGCTTTTTGTATTTATAATAAAGAGCGTATATACTAGGCCCACTATGACATTTTTAGATAGATTCTTTGGTCCAACCTACGAAAAGGAGTTGAAATCAGTCACTCCGCTTATTAATGCTATTAATGCCAAGGAGGAGGAATTTGCTGCGTTAGCTACTGAATCTTTGCCAGAGGAGACAGCCAAGCTCAAAAGCCGGCTGCAGGCTGGAGAGACACTCGATGATGTATTGGTTGAGGCTTTTGCGCTGACGCGTGAGGCGGCAAAGCGGACACTTGGACTACGTCACTACGACGTGCAGATGATTGGCGGAATTATTCTCCATCGTGGCAACATCACTGAGATGCGGACTGGAGAAGGAAAGACACTAGTAGGTACTTTGCCGGCTTACCTCAATGCTCTCACTCAAAACGGAGTGCATGTAGTTACGGTTAACGACTATCTATCTCGTCGTGATGCTGTTTGGATGGGTCAGATCTACGCTGCGCTTGGACTCAGTGTTGGTGTGATAAATCACGACTCTTCATATATATACGATAGTACTCACCAAGAGCTTGATAGTGTGCGAGATGAGGTAGGTTCATACAAGGTTGTTTACGACTTCCTGCGACCATGTACCCGACAAGAAGCCTATGCAGCTGATATTACTTACGGAACCAACAGTGAATTTGGTTTTGACTTCCTACGCGATAATATCGAATACGAAGCTGAGCATCTCCGTCAGCGTGGACACGCTTACGCGATTGTCGACGAAATTGACTCTATTCTTATCGACGAAGCCCGGACACCGCTCATCATTTCAGCACCAGCTAATGACTCAGAAAATCTCTACGGTACCTTTGCTCAGATTGCACGCAACCTAAAGATAGAAGAGCATTTCACAGTAGATGAGAAGCTCAAGAGTGCGACCTTAACGGACGCTGGTATTGATGCTGCACAGAAGATGCTTGGTATCGACAATATCTATACAGACAAGGGAATTAAATACGTACACCACCTAGAGACAGCGGTCCGAGCTAAAGCTCTCTATACCAAGGATAAAGAGTATGTAGTGCGTGATGGTGAGGTAGTAATTGTTGATGAATTCACCGGACGACTCCAGCCAGGGCGACGTTGGTCTGAAGGGCTACACCAAGCAGTAGAAGCCAAAGAAGGTGTAACTATTCAGCGTGAGTCAAAGACCTTTGCATCTATTACGTACCAGAACTATTTCCGTATGTACAAGAAGCTGTCTGGTATGACTGGTACGGCTCTGACCTCTCAAGAAGAATTTTTTACAGTGTACAACCTAGAGGTGATTCCAATTCCAACCAATCGCAAGATTGCCCGCCTTGATCACACTGACTTAATCTACCAAAACGAGGCGGGTAAGTTTAAAGCTATCATCGCCAAAGTAAAAGAGGTTCACACTAAAGGGCAGCCAATTCTTATTGGTACTGCTTCAATTGAATCAAACGAACGTCTTTCAATTGCACTGGCACAAGCTGGAGTAACTCACCAGATGCTTAACGCCAAGAACCACGAACGAGAAGGAGAGATTATCGCAGCGGCTGGAAAGATTGGAGCGGTAACATTGGCCACCAACATGGCTGGTCGTGGTGTAGACATCAAACTAGGCGGCCCAGAAGCCACTGTAGAGGAGGCTGAGGCCGTAAAGGCTCTCGGAGGCCTGTTTGTGCTTGGTACAGAGCGACATGAGGCTAGACGCATAGATAATCAGCTACGAGGTCGTGCCGGCCGCCAGGGCGATGCTGGAGAGACACAGTTCTTTGTGTCGATGGAAGACAACCTGATGCGGGTCTTTGGAGGGGAGAGGGTAAAGAGCCTGATGGGCACTTTTGGTATTCCTGAAGACCAGCCAATTGAAATGAACATGCTCGCCAAGACACTCGAAAGTGCTCAGACTCGCATCGAAGGATTTCACTTTGATGCTCGTAAGCAAATCCTCGCCTACGATGATGTACTAAATTTGCAGCGTATGGCTATCTACTCTCGCCGCCACCAGCTCTTGGTGGGGGACGCTGTTGAGATAGACAAGATGCTGGCTGAGGTACGAGACATGTCGCCCGAGTCAGCGGCAGCGGTGGCAGCCAAGACAGCCGAGTTAGGAGAGGAAGTCTTCCGTAATTTATTCCGCCGACTGGCCCTCCAGATGATTGATACTCTTTGGGTAGAACACCTTGAGGTGATGTCATATACTCGCTCAAGCGTAAACCTACGTGCTTACGGACAGCGTGATCCACTCATTGAATACCGCAAGGAAGGCACCCGTCTCTTCAAGGAAATGCAGCAGGTTGTCCTTATCCGTATTGCCGAAGTGTTGCCACGACTACAACCAGTTATAATTGAACGTGAGGAAGCGGAGATGAAGAAGCAGTCTGAAGCAGCGCAAGCAGCGGCGGGTGCCAGTGAGTCTAAGGGTGGCAGCGCACCAGCTCGGGCCAAGGAAGCGGTTGGCCGTAATGACTTAGTGACTATCACTGACGGTACTGATACTCAGACCCTGAAGTTCAAAAAAGCCGAGGCGCTTTTGGCGGCTGGCTCATGGAAGCTTATTTCAAAATAATCTCATAGTTATGAAATTAATTACTCGATTATTACTGACCGCGCTGGTCCTCTTGATTGTCGCGGAGTACATTCCTGGCATCACAGTGGACGGATTCTACCCAGCTCTTATCGCTGCGATTGTGCTCGGACTACTCAATCTCTTTGTTCGACCAATTTTGGTTGTCCTGACTTTTCCAATCACTATTCTCACTTTGGGGTTGTTTATGTTTGTTATCAACGCAGCGTTATTCTGGTTTGCTGCAACGTTCATCGATGGGTTTGCGGTAGAGACTTTCCTCCACGCACTACTAGGATCACTAATTGTGTCGGTAGCGAGTGCTGTCTTCAATAAGTACCTGTAGCGACATAGCTCTATTTTGTTAGACATTCTGGTCGTCGGACACTGTTACCTGAAGTATGAGTAACCGACAAAACCACCCACTTCGGGTGGTTTTGTTTTATATGGGTAACGACTACCTGTTACCCAAAGGTGGCGGGTGTCTGATAATTTGCGCGGCCACGACCTGTGCCACAGACTAATTCACTCTGTCTGTCTTTGGGGATTATTCTGTACAGATAAGGTTTTTTGTGTTATCACTATGTCCATGTTTATAGACCAACTTACAATTTATGCAAAGGCTGGAAACGGCGGAGACGGCGTAGTGCGCTGGAGTCATGAGAAGTTTCGACCGATGGCTGGACCATCTGGCGGTAACGGCGGCCGGGGCGGCGATATCGTTTTGCGGGCTGTTCGTGACGTGAACCTGCTAGCTAAGTACACAGGCTCCAAAGAGTTCGAGGCGGAGTCGGGAGGACCAGGAGAGAACAAAAGTCGCTTCGGTAAAAACGGAGAGGATTTGATTATTGACGTACCTATCGGATCAATGGTGACTGACCGTGAGCGTGGTCGTACCTACGAACTACTTGAGGAAGGACAACTAGAGCGAGTCTTCAAGGGTGGAGGCGGTGGACTCGGAAACGAGCACTTCAAGTCTTCTATCAACCGGTCTCCAGAAGAAGCGACCCTTGGTCGGGCTGGGGAAGAAGGGGAGCTTGAGATCGCACTTTCACTCGTCGTGGACGTCGGTTTAATTGGTATGCCAAACGCCGGGAAGTCGACTCTCCTTAATTCTCTGACTAATGCGCACTCAAAAATTGGTGCCTTTCCATTCACTACACTCGAGCCACATTTAGGAGATTTTTATGGGTACGTTTTGGCAGATATTCCTGGTCTCATTGAAGGTGCTGCTGCCGGAAAAGGCCTCGGACACACATTCTTGCGACACGTAACTCGTACCAAAATGCTCCTACACCTCGTCTCGCTTGAGACAGAGGACGCTCTAGAACGCTACGAAACCATCCGCAAGGAGCTCAGTGCCTTCAGCAAAGAGCTTACAGACAAGGAAGAGTGGATTATTTTTACTAAAAAAGACCTTGTAAATGAAGCGTATTTGGAGACCGTACTCAAGACTATTGACAAAAATGAGAATCGTGTGTTTGTAATCTCTGTAGAAACAGGGGAAGGGGTCAAAGAATTGGCTGATTCACTTGTACAACACCTAAGACAATCGTAGAATAGACCGACAAGTTACTACTTGTCTGATTAGTTTATTTTTAATTCGCTTTTTTACTATGAGTACAATCTACAAAACCACTATCGGACTGGAAGTTCACGCTGAACT
>MFLT01000008.1:52911-101892 GCA_001781415.1 Candidatus Kaiserbacteria bacterium RIFCSPLOWO2_01_FULL_45_25 | reverse complement strand
TTCGCACTAAAAGTAAGATGTTTTGTGGTTGTAAAAACGACCCACACGCAGGCGAACCAAACGCGTACACCTGTCCAGTGTGCCTTGCGCATCCCGGATCTCTTCCGGTACCAAATGAAGAGGCAATTGCCAAAGTCCTTCTCTTCGGTGAAGCGGTGGGAGCCACCAGGGCAACCTACTCAGAGTTTGATCGCAAGAACTACTTCTACCCAGACATCCCAAAAGCCTATCAGATTAGTCAGTACGCTTTTCCATTTTTGACTGCTGGCGAACTTTGCGGAGTGGCTCTCACTCGGGTCCACCTAGAAGAGGACACTGCTCGAAGTCAGCATGATCATGACGGAGTAAGTTTGGTTGATTTCAACCGAGCTGGGGTACCACTAATGGAACTGGTGACTGAACCAGTTATTCATGATGCCAAGACGGCCGGTGACTTTGCCCGAGAACTTCAGCTCCTACTTCGCACCCTCGGTATTTCCGATGCCAACATGGAGAAGGGTGAGATGAGAGTTGAGGCCAACATTTCAATAAGTAGTACTGATGAGCTTGGAACCAAGGTTGAAGTTAAGAACCTAAACTCTTTCCGTTCAGTAGAAGGAGCTATTGCCTATGAGATAGAGCGACAGAGAGAACTATTAGAAAAGGGGGAGGCAGTTAGTCAGGAGACTCGTGGTTGGGACGAAGTTAGATTAAAGACTTTCTCACAACGCTCAAAGGAGACAGCTAAGGACTATCGTTACTTCCCAGATCCAGATATTCCAAAGATAAATACTGAGACTTATGAGTATTTTAGTAAGGCTCGTCTATCCGAGATATTGCCAGAATTGCCTAGTAATAAAAGGATAAATTACGAAAATATCGGTTTGCCGAGTAAACAGATTGAGCTACTAATATCAGTCCAAGCCATCGATATAATCTTTGCAGAACTCTATGCTGCTTACGCAACCAAGAATCCCGAACTACTAAAGCTGGCTGCCAACTACCTCACTTCAGACGTGATTGCGCTTTTGGGAACCGATGAGTCAGCACAGATTGCACTTAAAACAGAGAACTTTGCAGAGCTAATGGAGATGGTTTTGGGTGGCAGTATTAACTCTCGTGTAGCTAAAGATTTGCTAACGGAGCTGCTATTTAAGAACGAAAGTCCGAAGGCAGTTGCTACTGCCAAAGGACTTATGCAGTCCTCAGATCCAGCAGCGCTAGCTAGCCTTGTAGCCGAAGTAATCACTGAAAACCCTACGGTAGTGGCTGAATATCTGGCTGGTAAAGAGACTTCAATTCAGTTCCTGATTGGACAAGCTATGAAGAAATCCAGGGGTACCGCGAACCCAGGAGTGCTCACACCTCTCCTCAAAGAAGCACTTGAAGCGTCGAGAAAAGTTTAGTTTCTATACACATCTCGGGTAAACAGACGGCATCCATACGGATGCCGTCTGTTATACTAATGGCATGAAGGAGGTAACCATCAATGGGGTATCGTATTTGCCTGCATCAGCACTAGCAAAGCAATTTCGATATACAACCGATTATATCGGCCAGCTTTGTCGCGCCAAAAAGGTGGATGCGCAGTTGGTGGGTCGTAGTTGGTATGTAAATCCTGTATCACTTACTGCTCACAAAAGTGCCAAATATACTAAGACAAATTTACCCGAGAAAACTATAGAAAGTAAGGATAAAATAGAGATATCTCGGATAAACATAGAGCCTGTATTGGCCAAAAATACTATTAAAGCAACCAAGGCTGCACCGCAAAACTTTGCTCGTCGTATTGAGTGGCAACCCGCCAAGTACGAAGATGATGGAGGGGATTTGTTCCCGGTGGTGAAGAGAGAAATTAAGCCGGTGCGTGTTCATGTTGGTTTGGCCGATTCCACTCCGGTATCTATCAAGACTACTGCAAAAGCTACTGATTTAGTCGCTGAGCCGCTTCCAGAAGTGTCTTTAAAGGGTAAATTAAACATATCTTCACTAGAGGAGGACTTTGATGCGCTTATCGAAGAGGTTTTTGACCAAGACGTACCCCAAGATGTAGACCTGAAGCCAAAGGCTATCCAGAATTCTCTCACTAAGCCTGCATACCGGCCTGTTAAGCAGCATTTACATGATGCTATGCCTAAACGCACAGAACCTGCAGCGGTTGTCGCTACCGAAGCACCTCAAGTGGCTATAAAGGCTGATGACGTTTTTTATCGAACAATTAAAATCACTTACGCACTGGCTAGTGCTTCTTTGGCACTTATCCTCGTTTTAGTACTTTTTTCAGAAAGTTACGTCCGGGCGGATGCGCTCAGTTTAGAGTCTGGACTTGAATTTTCGACCACAGATTTTTCGGCTTTGGTGAGTCATTTTTTGCGTTAAAGTTGTTAACATAATTTCTCTTCTGGGTAGTCTGGTTTAGCTTTATAATTAAAGTTAAATCAGTATGTCGACACTTGTTGAAATAAACGGAATTTCTTTCCTTCCCATTAAGGACGCAGCGAAGGAGTTTTCGTATTCTCGCGACTATGTCGCTCGTCTTGCTCGCGAGGGAAAAATCGTCGCTACCCAAGTTAATCGTCAGTGGCTCATCGATGGCGTCTCGCTCCAAAATTTTGCCGAAGCTTCGGAGCTCGAGCAGTCAGTTCGTAAACAACAACTCAGTCTCGAGCGAAAGCGCGAACAGGTCGTCAAGCAAGAAGTTGCTTCCATCAAGAAGAAACATCGAGCCAAATCAAAATCAATCAACTTGCATGCCCAGATGGTGGCGGCGAGTGTGCTTTGTCTCGGACTGTTAACGGGAGCAGGAATGTACACAGTGTCTTCTTTGCTTTCGGTCCCAGTTACTTCAGTAGCAAACTTGGGAGCAGTGTCACCGACTGAAGAAGTTTATGTTGAAGAAATTCCACTAGCTGCAGTTACACCCCAACCAACTACTTTGTATTCAAGTGAAGTTGAGTACCCACTTTTTGTGGTAGAGGAAGAGGTTAGAGATTTGTCCGTCGGTAATGCTGAAGGAGTGTTCTTGCTAAACCGTGATGGAGAAGTACAAACGGCAGCTGATGTGGCGGCGCTCTTTTCCGATGAGGTGGAAGTGGAATTTTTGGATGATAGTACTGGAGTTGTGAAGTATCAGAGTGGGGCTGGTGAAGTGGTCGAGTACCCATTTGTGTCTGTGCCGACTGGACAGAGAAAACATACAGCCAGTGCTACGACGAGTGCACCACTTGAGATCATATAAATAATTTATGCGTTGCGCCCTTTTACAAACATTGCGAACTAACTTACTCCTACTGCTGGTCGGAGTGTTGATGTTTGTGATGCCGCTTTCGGCTATGGCGCAGTTTAATCCAGAGATTAACTACCAAGGTAAATTGACTAATGGTAGCGGTGTGGCGGTAGCTGATGGTACGTACAACATGAACTTCTGGCTCGTGCCAACTTCTGGTGGTGCTACTTCAACAGCAGTTTGGAGTGAGGCTCGCACTGGCGCTAATCGTGTCCAGGTCACTGATGGTCTCTTCTCAGTCATGTTGGGTGACGTCTCTACTTTGGCGTCTGTGGACTTCAATCAAACTCTCTACCTAGCTGTGGAGATTGGTGGTACTGGTACACCAACTTGGGATGGAGAACTGCTGCCGCGCAAAGTACTCGGGGCCGTGCCAGCTGCTTTCGTAGCGGAGACGGCTGACTCAGCTGATGCCTTGAGCGGAATTGCTTCCTCATCTTTCCTTCGTTCTGACGAGGTTGATACTATGACGGCGAGTTCAAGTTCCTCACTGCTCACTTTAATCCAAAATGGTATTGGTAAAGTCCTTAGTTTATTCTCCGGAGCAACTGAGATATTTACGGTTTTGAGTAACGGGAATGTGGGAGTTGGGACAACTACTCCGTCTTCAAGACTTACTGTGGTTGGTGACACCTCTCTTGGTGGGTCACTGGCTATAGAAGACAATGTTACAATCGGTGGCACTATCCAGGCACCGCTTCTGACGCCTGGGCGAGTTTTGTTTTCAACTACAGGTAGTTACTTAACCGATTCTGCAAATCTTGTGTTTGATGGTACTAATCTCGGCATTGGGACAAGTACACCAGCGGCTAATCTACATATTTATGCTGGTGCTGGGAATGCATTAAGTAGAACAACTTGGTCAGATACTACCGCCGAAGGTGGTTTGATATTTTATCAAGGATCAAACTATTACGGTGGCTTGGAGTCGTTTGGTTCCTCATTTGCTACCGTTTTGTATCGCAATTCACTCATGCTAACCGCTGCTAGAAGTGACCTCGGTTCAATAATCTTCCGTACCAGGACAAGTGATGCATACCAGGAGCGTATGATATTAACAAACTCAGGTAGTCTTGGTATTGGTACTACTACACCGTCTCAAATGCTCACGGTTGGTGGAACAACCGGCTCCCAGTTTCTAGTGTCTTCAGCTGGAGTCGTGACTGATGGTACTTGGAGTGCAGATACTATTGCTGCCACTCGTGGAGGTACTGGTCTTTCAACTATTACTCAAAACCAACTCTTGATCGGTGGAGCTGGCAACACTTGGTCTCAGATTGCCACTTCATCACTCGGTCTTTCAGCTTCCTTCACCACTTCAGCTGGGCTCGCTGCTCTATTATCAGACGAAGTGGGAACTGGGGGTGGCTTTGTGCGGGCGTCTTCAACCATGCTCACTAGTCCAAATATTGTTGGCGCTACCTTATCTGGCACCATCTCTGGCGGAACCTTTAGTGGTGGTGCCTGGCAAGGAGACGCTATCTCTAGTACTTATCTTGATTCAGCGGTTATTCTTGGAACAGAGATTGATACCTCTGCTGAACTAGCAGCGATAGTCACTGACGCTACTGGATCTGGTGCTTTGGTGTTTGGTACTTCACCAACTATTTCTGGCACTTTGGCCGGTGACTCAGCTACCTTCTCCGGCACACTCGGTGTGACTGGGACAACAACTCTTTCTCATGCCTATATAAGTGGGGAGTTGCGCGACGGACTAAGTTCGGCTGGTACTTCTGGCATGGTCCTCCAAACTACTGGCACTAGTACCCAGTGGGTAGCGACTTCAACCCTTGGTTTCTCAAGTGGCGCTTCTACTTTCCTCGACCTTACTGATACACCTGGTTCATATACTGCCAACCGCATCATGTTTACTAACAGTGGAGCGACTGCGCTCACTGATAGTGCGGACTTTACCTATGACGGAAGTAATCTAGGCCTAGGAGGGGATGATGGGATTGCCTTTGGTGGAATTCGCCTCATCACAGCTTCTACTACCAACGATAGTATTGCCTTTGGAGAAAACGCTGGCGCTACCTTCAATAATCAGACCACCTTTAATACTGCCATCGGTTACTTAGCTGGACGTTATGCCTCAACTACTGGTTCTGACTACAACAACTTCATGGGTTACCAGGCTGGATATAACAACACTGGCGCTAACAATAATTTATTTGGTTACCAGGCTGGTTATGGCAACACAGGCAGTAATGTGGTGGCTATTGGTTACCAGGCACTTGGTACCACTACTGCAGGTAATACAGTTGCTGGAACGGTTGGAATTGGTTACCAAGCCCTTTTAAACAACACTACCGGTAGTTACAACACAGCTGTGGGTAGTTATGCGTTATCAAACAATGTTACAGGATACACAAACTCAGCTTTTGGTAGAAGGTCTTTAGTTAATAACAGCACTGGTGCAGAAAACTCAGCCTTTGGTGAACAGGTGTTGGAGGAAAACACAATTGGGGACGGTAACTCCGCTTTTGGTAATTCAGCCCTAGAAGACAATTTTGATGGCAATAATAACTCTGCTTTCGGAATTTATGCTCTAAATGGAAACATCACTGGTAGCAATAACTCCGCTTTTGGTACCAATGCCGGGAGGTATTTAAATGATGGTGTAACAATTGCCTCCACTACCGATAATTCTGTATACCTTGGTTATGGTACCAGGGCCTTTACCAACAATGACCAAAATACCATCGTGATTGGCTATAACACTAATGGCCTTGGCTCAAACACCGTAGTGTTGGGTAATGATTCAATTACCACTACGGCACTCAAGGGTAATGTAGGTATTGGCACCACTACTCCATCTTCAAAACTTACTATCGCTGGCGATATCTTTGCTACTGGAGCTTTCCGTGATTCTACTAACGCCTCAGGTACTTCTGGCATGGTCCTCCAGACTACGGGCACAGGTACGCAGTGGGTCGCCACTTCATCTCTTGGTTTCTCAAGCGGAGCTTCTACCTTCCTCGACCTCACCGACACACCATCTTCATACACTGCCAACCGCATCATGTTTACTAACAGTGGAGCGACTGCGCTCACTGATAGTGCAAACTTTGTGTTTGATGGAACTAATTTGGGTATTGGTACTACTACACCATCATATAAGTTAACTGTTGACGGAGCTATACAAGCCTCGTCAACTTCTAATTCAATTTTTGGTAATGGAACTACTGGTGGACTAACTATCGGTGATTCTACTTTTACGAAAACAAATGGGTCGCACTTCCAGTTAGGAAGTGGAATTGATGTGGCGGCTGGATCGGCGGCGTTACCTAGCTTTGGTTTTACTTCAGATACAAATACTGGAATTTATAGTAGTGGAGCGGACGCACTTTCATTTTCTACTGGTGGGACTGAACGGTTAAGAGTATATAGTAACGGCAATTTGGCCGGAGATGATTTTACAAATCTTCCCGGTGCTGCTGGTAATTCTACTTACAAAATATTCCATTTTGCTTCTCCTACTGAAACGGGCTCCACTATGCTTTCAATGGCATCAAGGAACTTCAGTACATCATTCTTCGGTAATCGTGCAGGCGAATTTATAGTTGGTAACGAAGGCGCTCGTCCAATTATCTTTAAGAACGGTATGTTATATACCAACTCAGATACACTCAATACTGGGACAGAGTGGCTTAGAATTGCCGGTGATGGAAATATTGGTATTGGTACCACCACACCATCAAGCAAGTTTACGGTAGCTGGTAATGCCTACATTGGCGGTAACATAACCCTTTCTGGCACCTTAGCTGGTGCTTCAGCTACTTTCTCCGGCACGCTCGGTGTGACTGGGACAACAACTCTTTCTCATGCCTATATAAGTGGGGAGTTGCGCGACGGACTAAGTTCGGCTGGTACTTCTGGCATGGTCCTCCAAACTACTGGCACTAGTACCCAGTGGGTAGCGACTTCAACCCTCGGTTTCTCAAGTGGAGCTTCTACCTTCCTTGACCTAACAGACACCCCGTCTTCATACACCGCCAATCGTATTATGTTCACAGATAGTGGTGCGACCGCGCTCACTGATAGTGCTAACTTCACTTTTGATGGAACAAACCTTGGCCTTGGCGGCCAGAGCAAAATTGCTTTCGGTGGCACGAACTACCTCTATGCTTCATCAACCAATGACTCAGTTGTCTTTGGTGAAAATGCCGGCACTAACTTTAATAGCGATACTACTTATAACGTCGCTATAGGTTTTGAGGCGGGGCGATATGCGTCTACAACTGATGTTGATTACAATAACTATATTGGGTATGTGGCTGGACAACATAGCACTGGCACAAAAAATAATATAATTGGATCTGAAGCTGGGCAGTTTAGTGTCGGGTCATTTAACAACCTGCTAGGTAATTTAGCTGGTTATGCTAATACTGGCTCTACCAATAATATTTTTGGTTATGATGCAGGAACGTTTAATACTGGTTCAAATAATAACTCATTAGGTAATCAGGCTGGTCGAACCAATACTGGTTCAGATAACAACATTCTAGGTCGAACGGCTGGATTCACCAATACTGGTTCAGATAACAATTTTATTGGTAGAGCAGCTGGTTATAGTAATACTGGACAAAGTAACAATATTTTGGGTACTTTGGCTGGCGTAACTAACACTGGTTCATACAACAACATGTTGGGGTATCAAGCTGGTCGAACCAACACTGGTTCATACAACAACATCCTTGGTTATTTCGCAGGTTATACCAATAACGGTAACTATAACGAAATTATTGGATATCAGGCTGGACGATACGTCCAATCTACTTCTTCGGTAATGATTGGCGCTGAAGCCTACTACGGCGGCGGTGTCTTTCAGGCTATTAATAACGTGGCGGTTGGTTATCGGGCTGGATATAGTGCCACCACTACCGCTGACAACAACATCCTTCTTGGTTACCAAGCTGCCGATAACCTTACTACTGGTAACAACAACATCGTGATTGGTTACGATGTAGATCTTACAACGGCCACTGCCGACAATACTCTTAATATCGGTAACCTAGTTTTCGGTACAGGTGTTGATGGCACTGGCACCACACTTTCAAGTGGAAATGTTGGTATCGGCACCACTACACCAGGCTCTAAGTTGACGGTAGCAGGAGACATTAATCTCACTGGCGGTATAAGATTTAATACTGATACCTTTGGTTCGCCAATGGCTATTAAATATGCAGCGGGTAACGTTGTCTTTGGTGAATATGCATTAAACAACCTTACAGACGCCAGTGTTTACTCCAATGTTGCGTTGGGAGACTCAGCCGCTAGTAATTTGGTGTCGGGTAACAGTAACGTAATTCTTGGTCAGAGCGCGGGTCTAAGTATCTCTACTTCATCAGCTAACGTTATTATCGGTTCACAAGCAGTCGGTGAAAATGAGGGAGGTTCAGAGATTGGAAGTGCGGTTATTGTGGGAAGGAACGCTGGTTATAACCTAGAAGGAAACTACTTCCATACTTTTATTGGATCTGACGCTGGTTACAATGTTACTAACGGATCTGACAATACTTTAATTGGTAATCGAGCTGGACATACTATCACTACCGGTGCTGCCAATATTGTTTTGGGTTCGGGGTCTGATACTGGCATTACCACAGGAGACAATAACGTGATTATTGGTAATGCTATCGTCGGCCTTTCGTCTTCACTTTCAAACAACATCATCCTCGCTGATGGAGCCGGTAATCAACGGATTAATGTTGATGCAACAGGTAGTGTTGGTATTGGTACCACTACGCCATCTTCAAAACTGACGGTAGTTGGCGACATCTTTGCTACCGGCGCTTTCCGTGATTCTACTAACGCCTCAGGAACTACTGGCATGGTCCTCCAGACTACGGGCACAGGTACGCAGTGGGTAGCTACTTCATCTCTCGGTATTTCAGGAGGCGCTACTACTTTCTTGGCACTCACTGATACCCCGTCTTCTTTCACGGCCAACCGCATTATGTTTACTAACAGTGGAGCGACCGCACTGACTGATAGTGCCAACTTGGTGTTTGATGGTACAAATTTTGGTATTGGTACAACCACCCCAAATAACTTAATCCAAGTTTATGACTTGATTGAATTTGATAACACTGGATTTTTGACTCAAGTTGGTTACCAAGCTGGAAAGAATTTAGTTAGTGGCGCTAACAACAATACTTTTGTTGGTTATCGAGCAGGTTATTCTTCTAGTACAGCCAGTAACAGTGGGGCAGATAACAACACTGGTATTGGCTATAATTCTCTAACATCTAATTCATCTGGTAATTCAAACGTGGCTATTGGCTCAGGTTCGCTCCAGGCCAACACTACTGGTTCTGGTAACAGTGCCGTTGGTGTTAATTCACTATTATCAAACACTACCGGTGCTAATAATGTCGCTATGGGTCTTGATGCTCTTCGCTCCAATACTACTGGTTGGTATAACGTGGCTATTGGTCCTGGCGCGCTCTACACTAATGCTGATAGTTGGTATAACACCGCTGTTGGTTATGATGCACTTCGTCTTAATACTACTGGACAAAGTAACACTGCTACTGGTTATGAAGCACTTAGGGCCAACACTTCAGGACAAAATAACACCGCTAATGGTTATAACTCTCTATACTTAAACACAACCGGGTCGGCTAATGCTGCCTTAGGCACTTACGCTCTTTATTCTAATGTAAACGGTGATTCCAATACCGCAGTCGGTTACCAAGCTGGACGCTATTTAACTGACGGTACTTCCGCCGCCTCAACTACTGATAGATCAATCTTCCTTGGTTACAACACTAAAGCCCTTACTAATAACGACTTAAACTCTATTGTTATTGGTTACGATACTAACGGCCTTGGCTCAAATACAGTGGTGCTTGGTAACGATTCAATTACTACCACTGCCTTAAAGGGAAATGTCGGAATTGGAACTACTACTCCATCATCAAAACTCACTGTGGTTGGTGATGTCTTTGCCACCGGCGCTTTCCGTGATTCAGTAAACTCTGCTGGCACTCTTGGTATGGTTCTCCAGACTACTGGCACTACTACCCAGTGGGTGGCCACTTCAACGCTAGGTATTACAGGTGGAGTTTCAACTTTCCTAGCACTTACTGATACTCCATCTTCATATACTGCTAACCGTATTATGTTTACCAACAGTGGCGCGACTGCTTTAACTGACAGTGCGGACTTCACTTATGATGGTACTAACTTAGGACTAGGTGGTACTAACGGTATTGCTTTTGGCGGCACTCGCTACATCACTGCTTCAACTTCCAACGATTCAATTACCTTTGGTGAGAATGCCGGAGCCACTTTTGCTAGTGTTACTACAGACAATATTGCTATTGGTTTTGAAGCTGGGCGATATGCATCCACTACTGCAGCCGATAACAGTACATATATTGGTTTCCGGGCTGGCTATGGCAATAGAGGTAATAAAGTATTGACAGTGGGAGACTTGGCTGGATCCAACAACTCAGGTGATTATGTGGCTTTATTGGGAAATGGCGCCGGAGAATTTAACACTGGAGATAACGTTGAGGCTATAGGAGATTGGGCGGCACGTAATAACACCGGTATCTTTGTGACAGCTTTTGGTTATGAGGCGGGTATGAATAACACTGGCTCATATAACCTTATTAGTGGTTACCAAGCTGGTCTTAATAATACTGGTAACGATAACTTTATTAATGGTTATACAGCTGGAAACGACAATCAGGGTTTTCGTTCGTTTATTTTTGGTACCGCAGCTGGTTATGCCAACACTGGTGACGATGGAATTTTTATTGGTGTGGATGCTGGTAAGGTAAACACTGGAAATGACAACATTTTCATGGGTGATAGTGCTGGTGAAAATAATACTGCCGGCTTCTCTAACATCTTCATGGGACTAACAGCTGGTTTTGGTAACACCACTGGTGACGATAATATAATGATCGGTGACGCAGCTGGCGCGGACATAATCGGTAACAATAACGTTCTGCTCGGTACTGAGGCTTTTAATGGAAACGCCGTACCTACTTTTACCGCCAGTAACAACATTGCTATCGGTTACCAAGCTGGGTTTAATGCTGATACAAATGCCAATAACAATATAATTATTGGACATCTAGCTGCCGACAATATTACTTCTGGTGCCAACAACATCGTGATTGGTTACGATGTAGATATTGCTTCTACGACTCGTTCTAATCAACTCAACATTGGTAACCTGCTCTTTGGTACTGGGGTTGATGGTACTGGCACCACACTTTCAACTGGAAACCTTGGTGTTGGAACAACCACTCCATCCTCTAAGCTATCAATTGTGGGAACTGCTGGTTCAAACGACATCTTCACTATCTCATCATCAACAGGCTCTCGTCTGTTTACGGTGACGTCGGCAGGCAGTGTTGGCATCGGTACTTCAAGCCCGGCTTATCCTCTGGATGTGTATTTAGGAACTGCAAATGCAATGCATGTAAAATCAGACGATGCCTATTCCTTGATTGTCTTTGACGATGATACAACCTCGTCTGGTCAGGTGGCGGCCGGTGTGTTAGGTAATGACTTTCAAGTATTTACACAGGGAGCGGCAAAATTCGTTATACTTCAAGGTGGTAACGTCGGTATCGGTACCACCACCCCAGTACAAAAACTTCAAGTAATTGGAGATATCCGTGTCGGAACTACTGGTACCAACGGTTGTCTACAGCGATTTGATGGTACTGCGCTAGTCGGTACATGTTCTTCAGATGAACAACTAAAGACTAATATTACACCGCTTACCGACAGCTCCACTACTCGTACTTATATTGAGGGTATTGCTAGCCTGACTCCGGTTACCTATCAGTGGAACGAATTAGCCGCTGACCTATATAAGAATGGTACTACTACAACCGCTATTGGACTCATAGCGCAAGATGTTGAACTGGTCTTCCCTGAATTGGTATCAATTGATAGTAAGGGTTACCGCCAAGTGGACTTCGCGGCTTTGCCATTCTACGTCATGCAGGCACTTAAGGAATTTTATACAGAGTTTGTTAGTCTTAAGGATATGGTGGCTGGCTTCGCCACCCGCTTTACTTCAGAAGAAGTACAGACGGACAAACTTTGTGTGGGCGATGTCTGTGTGACCGAGACTGAACTGCAGCAATTATTAAACGACGCTGGAGCTACCCCAGCTACTCCGACCGAGCCAGAACCAGAACCAGCAGGGACTTCAACTGAACCAGCTCCCAACAACGGTACTTCAACTGAGCCAACGCCTGATACTGGAGAAGGAGATCCGACAGGAGACTCTGGAGCAACATCACCAGATACAGAAATTGGGTCTGAAGCAGAGGGTGGGGCAGGGGCAGAGGAGCCAGTAGTGGTAGAGGAGGAACCAGAGCCAGAACCTCCACCTGAGCCGGAACCGGCCCCAGAACCGGAGCCAACGCCTGAACCAGCCCCGACATCAGATTCAGGAGCTGGGGCTGAAGGAGGGTAGAGGCACTTGTCTACAGAAAGAGGTAGAAGTGCACAAAAGCAGTTAAAAGTTTGGTAAAATTGAAGGAGTATTAAGAGAGTAAGGAAGTTAATAAAAATAAATCTATTATATGAATGCAAAGTATTATCTAAGAATAAGTTTTCACACGTTTGTGTCCTCGGTTTTGATTGCGGTCTTAATGGCCTCATCATATTTTTTGATTGAGCCACAGGTGGGTCGGGCGCAAGACACTAGTGGTCCGTTTACAATTTCTCAGGTTATCACCGGTGAGACTTCCTTCATCGTTGATGCGGTAAACACCACTCTCTCTGGATCTCTAAACGGTATTACTGGTGGTACGGCCAACGGCTCAACCACCGTAGTAGTGCAGACCAACAGTCCAACTGGCTATACGATGGATATTGCTTTTTATAATAACGGCACTAGTCAGACAATGCTCGGGGAAGTGACTGATAGTAGTTCTATCATCGACTACCCAGCTTCTAGTTCTGAGCCAACCTTCCTCTTCTCGACAGCTAGTACCGCTGCTCTCTTTGCCTACACTGTAAGTGCGGCTGATAGTAGTGACCTCGACCAGTCATTCCTTGATAACGGTTCAGCTTGCAACACTGGTTCTGGCTATACGGCCGACCGTTGTTGGATGGAGCCAGCTACTACTACCTTCCAAATTATCGACCGCACTACGGACGCGGTAACTGGTGCTACTAGTACACTTCATTTCCGGGTTTATGTTCCAAATAACCCAAGTCCTGGTCTAGTGGCCGATACCTATACAGCAACTGCTACTTTGACCGTTGCTGCGCAGTAAGAGGGGGGGTGTAGTCTTACCTTGTTATGACTACCTATCAGTTAAGTTTCGGAATCTCTATGCGTACAATTCTTACCTCTGCTTTCACATTGTTTCTGCTACCGTTTTTTGTGCTACAGGCACAAGAACCAGCACCAGTTACAACAACTGATACGGCTGTAACAGCTTCTTCTACAGTTGTTACTGACGACACACTTTGGTACAAACTTGAAAAATTATCAGGTACTGTCAATCAAGGTGACTTTGTGGTTGGTCCGGGGCGAGCGGAGCTCGAACTAAAGCCAGGACAGAGTGCTGTCTTTGAAATTTCGGTCGCTAATCGTATTAGTGATAATCGTCGATTTGAATTGGCGGTAGAAGATGTGGCTGGTACAGATGATGCTGGTCGGGCGGTGGTGTTCTTGGGTGACCAAACCGGTCCCTATACACTAAAGGATTATATTTCATTCCCAGAGAAGACGTTTACTTTGGACCTGGGCGACCGAGCGCGTATTCCAGTTACTATTACCATTCCAGAAGATGCTGAGCCGGGTGGATACTACGGTGGTGTTTTGGTCTCTACCATTCAGGATGATGGTATTAATGAAGGAGCAGGCACAGCCCGTTCACCGATTATTGCTCGAGTGGGAACGCTCTTCTTCATAACGGTACCAGGTGAGGTGGTGAAGTCGGGTGAGACAAAGTCAGTGACACTAACCCAGAACAAATACTGGTTTGAAAAAGGTCCAATTGATCTGTCTATCTTGTACGAAAATACTGGTTCAGTTCACCTAAACCCATACGGAGAGGTTCGTATCACCAATCTCTTTAATGAGGAGGTGGGGTTTGTAGAACTTGAGCCATGGTTTGTATTACCGAAGTCACTGCGGGCGCGTGATGTCTCCTGGAATCGAGAAATGTTGTTTGGTCGATATACGGCGACGGTATCAATTAACCGCGGTTACGATGACATTGTCGACACCTCTACGGTGACATTTTATGTGTTGCCATGGAAGATAGTGCTCGGTACCTTTGTGGTTATTTTCTTAGTCTTGTTTATTTTTAGATTTCTATTTAGGAACTTTGAGTTTCGACGACGTTCGTAACAACATGACCCTACGTTCTTTTTGTTCAGTTATACTTCAAGCCATTATTTTAACCAGCTTGTGCCTTGGGTCTTTGGCGCTGACCTTCGCTCAAGTACGTACTAGTTCAAGCTACCAATTACAAAGTGATTCAATTAACTTTGGTGGTGGGTTATCGACTTCTACCAACTACAGCTTAGAGAGTACCGCTGGTGAAATTGCGACTGGTCCGGCAGATAGTACCAGCTATAGTTTGCGGGCTGGGTATCAACAAATGCAAGAAGTATTTCTTAGTCTGACGGGAGGACAGAATGTCAGCCTATCTCCATCAATTGGGGGACTGACTGGTGGCACCTCAAATGGTTCAACTAGTGTGGTGGTGCTTACTGATAGCCCGAGTGGGTATGAACTAACTATTGTGGCGGCAAACTCTCCAGCTATGCAAAATGGTGCCGAGACAATTGCCGACTACGTGCCTGTAGCCTCACCAGCAGCTGACTTTACTTTTACTACGGGTAGTACAGATGCTCATTTTGGTTTTTCACCTGAAGGGGATGACATTGTGCTTCGCTATAAAGACAGTGGTGGAGTTTGTGGGGTAGATAGTCTCGATACGACATTGGCTTGTTGGGACGGTCTTTCTACTTCAGATACCGTAGTAGCCCAAGGCCCGTCTAATCAACCTAACGGAGCCACCACCACCATTAATTTCCGAGTTGGTGTTGGGGGCTCAGCTCCAGTCGTAGCTGGTACTTATATCGCTACTACGACCTTAACTGCTATTCCACTATGATGGCGCGCTTGGTTGTAGCTGGTTTTATATTACTGCTACCGTTTGTATCCTTGGCAGCCGATACTAGTGAATTTATTATTTCGGTGCTGGGTGGGGATGACTCCGAGGCGCCAAGTACTCCGACATTGCTATCGGTTGATCCTGTCGCGACATCACAAATTGATGTCACTTGGTCGGTGTCTACTGATAATCTGCAATTGGAGGGATATGTGTTGTTTCGTGATGGAGTATCAATTGCAACTACTACTCTAACAACTTACATGGATACTGGTCTCGCATCAGAGACATTGTACGAATACGAAGTATACGCCTATGACTCCTTCGGTAATATTTCCAGTACTTCAAATGCTATGGCGACAACTACCCTGGCCCCGCCCGTAGTGCCGCCTGCCGCCACCTCAACCGACACTACCAACCCTCCTTCCGCCACTATGGTGTTTCGGTTGGTGGATTTAAATATTGTGACCGCTCGCAATAGTGCACTGCTTCAGTTTGAGACAAGTTTGCCGTCTCGGTTTGCTTTGCGGTGGGGGAGGACCAGTTCTTACGATGATGGATTTGTGATTAATGATACCTACCAACGTACTCACCGAACTATCATTAATGAATTAGAGCCTGGTACTAATTATCTTTTTGAGTTGGTTGGGTACAGTCCGTCTGGTCGTGAAGTGGTGCTTAAGCGCGGAGATTTTACCACCACCTATGAGACTGCAAATACACCAGCAAACGTACGTAATCTAGCGGTGCAGGTAGTAGATACAACCGCTACATTGTCTTGGCAGATGCCGACGGAGTTGAATGATAGTCAGGTTCGAATTGTGCGCAGTCATCTCGGGTATCCAAGCGACCCTTACGACGGGGCGGTGGTGTACGTTGGTGCGGGCACCAGCTTTGTAGATACTGGCGCCCTTCGTCAGTATGAGACTCAGTACTACACAGTATTTGTAATTGCAGCTGACGGTTCAGTGTCTTCAGGGGCGGTGGTGGCGGCTCGTAAGGTGCCATTAACTACTCCAGGTACAGGACCGGGCACAACCACAGCCACCGGCTCGTTGCCGTCATTGCCAGATATTGAAATTGGGAGCACTACATCGGCTTTTGGATTTTCATCTGAAGATATAAAGCTACTGCAGGGTAACAAAGAATTCACCTTTAAAGACGCTGATATTAACCTCTTAAGTAGTGAGGTGTTTACCATTCGAATCCCGTATGGAGCTTTGCCGGACAACCTAAAATCAATAATTGTCACACTACTTGATCCAGCTGACGGATCCCGTAGTTATTCATTCTTGCTCCGTATCAATAAAGATCGGACCGCCTACGAAGCCACTATCGCTCCACTTAAGGTCGAAGGAGTGACTCGTCTGCAGGTCGAAATCTTTGACTACGAGCGCAAGTTGGTTGGTCGGTATCAGCAACTACTCACATTTGTACATCCGGAGATGGCGCCTGAGGTGATTTTCCCAGATAAAATCATTATGGCCATGGGTTCATTTTTCTCTGGAGCTTGGCTTATCTTCTTGGCATTTTTGCTTATCTTGTTTTTGCTATACCGGCGCTCCAAACAAACTGAGGATAAGCTCTAGTGTCGATTGGGGTAATTCCCGTTATAGTAGTAGGAGTTAGTAATAAAGTATATATACATCTATGGTTCGTGTAGCAATTAATGGTTTCGGTCGCATTGGAAGAACGTTTTTTCGTTTGGCGTACGGTAATCCAGATTTTGAAGTAGTCGCTTTTAATGACTTAGGAGATTTGGGCAACCTCGCGTACTTGCTGGAGTATGATTCAGTGTACGGACGAAGTCCTTTTTCAGTTGAAGTGGTAGATGGGGCACTCCTCGTCGATGGCAAAAAAATTGCCTTTACCCAAGAGCGCGAACCAAACAAGTTGCCGTGGAAGGATTTGAACATCGACATCGTTGTTGAGTCCACTGGTTTCTTTACTACCTATGAAGGTTCAAAGTTACATCTAGATGCCGGTGCTAAGCGGGTGGTTATCTCAGCACCCGTGAAGGGGGAAGCCGAGGCGGCTGGAGTAGTGGGCGCAACGGTGCTTATGGGAGTAAATGAAGACAAACTCAAGACTTGCCAAATTTCTTCAAACGCTTCGTGTACCACGAACGCCACCAGTCCACTCATCGCTATTCTCAAAGAAGCGATTGGGATTGATAAGGCGGTTCTTAATACTGTGCATGCCTACACAGCGTCCCAGACTCTGGTTGATGGTCCGAGTAAGAAGGACTACCGGGCTGGCCGAGCGGCAGCACTCAATATTGTGCCTAGTACTACTGGAGCAGCTATTGCTACTACACTGGCCCATACAGAACTAACTGGAAAATTTGACGGTATTGCTATGCGGGTACCAGTGGCGGTGGGATCGATTGTTGATGTCACCTTTATCGCGAAGCGAGACACAACCGTTGAAGAAGTGAACGAGGCTTTGGTCAAAGCAGCAGCTGATCCACGTTGGCAACATCTCTTTGCTGTTACTGACGAGCCAATTGTTTCTACAGATATTATTGGTTCACGAGTTGGATCAATTGCCGACTTGTCATTTACTAAGGTGGTCGGAGGCAATCTAGTTAAGGTGTTAGCTTGGTACGATAATGAAACCAGTTACACTCAAACCCTAGTTGAGCACGTACGCGCTAGTGCTAAACACGTCTCATAAAAACTATGTCTCAAACTCATGCTCAAAAAATTATACATGTCGCTTCTGATCATGCGGGTTTTGAGCATAAGGTAGAGATAGTTAAGTGGTTGCAAGAACTCGGTCACCAGGTAGTTGATCATGGCGCTAAGGTCATGGACAAAGAAGATGACTTCCCAGACTTTATCTCGCTCGCTGCTATGGCTGTCAGCGAGAAGCCAGATAGTTCTTGTGGAATTATCTTTGGTGGATCAGGGCAAGGAGAGGCAATGGTGGCCAATCGCTTTGCGGGTGTCCGCGCTACGGTCTACTACGGAGGAAATTTACAAATCATCTCACTGTCACGTGAGCATAATGACGCCAACATACTGTCCATTGGTGCACGGTTTGTTTCAATTGAAGAGACTAAAGACAGCATAGCTACTTGGCTGGCAGCCAGCATGTTGACCGATCAAAAGTACCAACGCCGCAACCAAAAGATTGAGCATATTACTAGACGAATTCGTACACAATGATTCCTATCGTACCAGCCATAATTCCGAAGACTGCAGATGAGGTTCGAGTATTTGCACTAGGACTAAGCTTTTCACCGGAGTTGCACTTAGATGTGGTTGATGGGCAATATGTGCCGTATGTGTCTTGGCCGTATGAGCCAGCTGGTAGTCCCAGAGAAATTAAGAAATATACCGATGCCTATACGCTTGAAGTGGACCTTATGGTAAAAGACCCACTAACAGCAGCTGACTCATGGCTGGCGGCTGGGGCTGATATGCTGGTTTTTCATACTGATACAATCGGGGTCGAGGCCTTCGCTAGGTTTGCTGACGCTGCCAAAATCTCTATTGGCATCGCGGCTGATAATGACACGCCACTGCAGACATTAATTCCGTATCTTGAAGTGGCTGATTATGTGCAGCTTATGGGTATTGCCAAGGTAGGTAGGCAAGGGCAGCCATTTGATGAGCGAGTAATTGAGCGTATTAAGGAACTTAAACAATCTTTCCCAAATATGCCTATTACTATTGATGGAAGTGTAAACGTAGACACTATTAAACGCTTGGCCGAAGCTGGTGCTGATAGATTTATTTGTGGCTCAGCGATTGTGGCAGCAGTTGATCCCAGGGCTACCCATGCAGCGCTATCAGCGTTGATTAACTAACAATACACACTACGCATCGGTCTTCGTGACTGTTATACTAGGGGTGTTATTTTATGCATTATCTTACCTCAAAAGAAGTACAGTTTTTGGAACTCAAAGCGAATCAGATTCGTCAGAGTATTATCGAAATGTTGGTGGCGGCTGGTAGTGGTCACACCGCTGGTCCGCTCGGGATGGCAGACATTTTGACTCTTCTGTATTTCAAGGTATTGCAGCATGATCCGAAGAATCCAACTTGGTCAGAACGCGATCGGCTTATTTTGTCTAATGGACATATCTGCCCAGTGTTATACGCTACCTTGGCTCACGCAGGGTATTTTCCAACTGAAGAATTATTGACCTTGCGTAAGTTTGGTTCACGTTTGCAAGGTCACCCACATCGCACTGCACTGCCAGGACTAGAGACCAGCTCAGGCCCACTTGGTTCAGGTCTATCACAAGCAGTCGGAATGGCGTTGGCTGAACGTATCGATAATCCATACTCATCTAAATACATTTATTGTTTGACTGGAGATGGTGAACTCAATGAAGGACAGGTTTGGGAGGCGGCCCTTCAGGCTGGAAAAGAAAAGCTACATAACTTGATTGTGATTGTGGATCGTAACGGTATTCAGATTGATGGCTACACCAAAGACGTGATGCCGCTTGAGCCACTAGCTGCAAAATTCGAAGCCTTTAACTTTGATGTGCAGGAAGTAGATGGACACAACGTTCGAGCCGTTAATGACGCTATCGGAAAGGCGCAGGCTGTGTACAGTCAGCCATCACTTATCATTGCTCACACTATTGCTTCCAAAGGAGTCGATGTATTTGAACGAGACTTTAGGTGGCATGGTAATCCTCCAGGTAAAGGCCCTGAGGACAGAGTTCCAAAAGACAAACAGGCAGAAGTAGCACTAGAGAAACTTCGCACTCTAGCAGGAATCATCGCTAAAGAAGATATTTCATAGAAAATCATAAAAATGACAAACTTCTTCGTTACCCTTCAAGAAAAAGACCTCACCATATACCGAAATATGTCTCGCACTTTTTCTTTCGGGCGCCTCGAATTTTATTCATTTTAAAGATTTTATTTATACTGTTCATATGTTAGCACCACATCTAGACAAGGCGTTTGATACCAAAGACATGCAAAAAGTCCCTAGCCGAAACGGCTATGGGGAAGGTTTGGTTGAGGCTGGTAAGCGAGACAAAAATATCGTGGCTTTGGCTGCTGACTTAACTGAATCAACTCGTACTCTACCTTTTGCAGAAGCCTTTCCAGATAGATTTATTCAAGTGGGAATCACTGAACAAAACATGGCTTCAGTAGCCTCTGGTATGGCAGCGATGGGGAAGGTGCCGTTTATTGCTTCATATGCGATGTTTTCGCCAGGTCGAAACTGGGAACAGATTCGTACCACCATTGCCTACAATGAAAGTAACGTAAAAATTATCGGCGCTCACGCTGGGGTCTCGGTTGGTCCAGATGGTGCTACTCACCAAGCCATTGAGGATATTGCACTCTTACGAGTGGTGCCAAACATGGTGGTGATTGCGCCAGCTGATGTACACGAGGCGCGCAAAGCGACACTAGCCGCTGCAAAGTATGAAGGTCCGGTTTATATTCGGGTTGGACGTAGCAATACTCCAGTGGTCACAACTGCTGAGTCTCCATTTGAAATTGGTAAGGCGGAGGTGATGTATACTCGTGATGAATCATTGCCAACACCAGTTGGTATTGTTGTCACTGGTACGCTTCTATATAACGCTCTCAAGGCCGCACAAGCGCTTGAGGCGGCAGGAATCGGTGCGACAGTACTCCATATGCCAACTATTAAACCACTAGATGAGAAGGCGCTCTTGGCACTGGCCGAAGGGCATGTTGGAATAGTCACGGTTGAAGAGCATCAGCGAGCTGGGGGATTGGGCGGTGCAGTCTCTGAGTACCTAAGTGAAGTTGCTCCAATTAAGATTGTGCGAGTTGGTGTTGATGATCAGTTTGGTCAGTCTGGTGAACCAGATGAGCTCGTTGAACACTATGGTATGGGTGTAGAAGCTATTGTCGCCGCTGCCAAAAAAGCTGTTTAAATTTTGATATCAGAATACAAAAACCGCCGAACTAAAGTTCGGCGGTTTTTGTATTTGATTCGCGTTTCTTAGTAATAAGTTACTACTTAGTCAATCTGCTTGGCTTCGTATATGGCTGGACGATTATCGAGATGTTTCTGTAATTCATCACGAGAGAGAAGGCCTTTTTGGGCTCCAACGTATTGCACTACAGACATTGAGTTTACTGGTCCCCAAGTCAACGCTTCAGCCGGAGTCTTACCAAGGGCAATTGCGGCAGTAAAGGTAGAGGCGAAGGCATCGCCGGCACCGGTACGGTCAACCGGATCGCTCGGGTCCGGGTACATTGGCATGTGCCAAGCTTGGTCGTTTTCGTCTACTACATACGCACCGTGTGGTCCGTCGGTAATTACTGGGAGTTTTGGTCCAAGTTCTTTGAACTTACGGAGGAGGGTAGGAACGTGTTGTTCGTCAGTGCCAAGTATTTCCTGAGCCTCTTCTTTGTTGCAGAAGAAGATTTCAGTCACGGCGTACACATCTTTTAGGGCTTCATAGCCAAGTTTAATTTGGAAGGTGCCTGGTTGGAAAACAAGCTTTGAGCCACTCTCTTTAACGTAATTAGCGATTTCAAAGTGGAAGGGCAGTCCATGCTCACCAATAGAAGAAAAGTACAAATACCGTGGCGGTACTTGGAAATCTGGCAAACTGTACGGGAACTTCTCGTGCTTAATAAGGATGGTTCGTTCTGGTCCGTAGCGAAGCACGTAGTGGTAGTTGGTCAACTTTCCTTCGTGTAGCTTCACATAATCAGTGTGGACTCCTTCGGCTCGTAGGGTCTCGAGACAGTCTTTTCCGTTTCGGTCTTGACCGAGGTTGGTTACTAAGGCGGCTTTTAATCCTAGACGATGGGCTGAAACAGCGGCATTTGGCGAATTACCAACGGCATTGATAACGTCTACTTCATCATATGGAAGCTTGTTACCAAACGGCATATGGAGGGTTTGGCGTCCAGTATCCATGTCCTGACTCACGTCGGCGGCCTCTTTGTTTAGTTGAATAAAGGCATCTATGACAATGTCACCGATTGCCACAAAATCATATTGTTCTGTTTGTTCTGACATATATATGAATTGTAGCACTCATGTAAGTAGCTACCCTGTGGTTGTGGGGAGTAGTGCGTGGTGGTCCGTCTTATGGTATCGTTTACGCATATGACAGTAATATTGCCCATACAACCACGTTCAAAATCATTAGAAATCAAAACTGCTGATCAGATCGCTGCTGTCGTGTACGGTCCAAAGTTCGCCGCTACACCAATTTCTGTAAATAAGAAAGAATTTGAAAAGACATTTAAGACTGCCGGAGAATCAACTATTATTGAACTCCAGGGACTAGAAGCGCCAGTTCAGGTGCTGGTTAAGGATGTTGTCTTTTCACCAATCAAGGGTGGAATTGTTCATGTCGACTTCTACGTAGTTGAGAAGGGGAAGGAAATGGCTACTCACGTACCACTACACTTTATCGGCGAAGCTCCAGTTGTTAAGCTTGGCGGTGTTGTAAACAAAGTACTTCACGAAGTACACATCACTTGTAAGCCAGCTGACCTACCAGCCCACATCGACGTTGATCTAGAAGTACTCGTAACTCTTGAAGATTCTATTCACGTTTCAGACATTAAGTGTCCAAAGGGAGTAAAGATTACCGATGAGGCAACTGATGCGGTAGCTCTCGTTGAAGTGATTAAGGAAGAAGTGGTAGAAGAAGCTCCAATTTCAGTAGAGGATATTGAAGTCGAGAAGAAGGGTAAGGCTGAGGAAGAAGCAGCCGCTTAAGATTCTGTACAAAACCTTCAGCTACCTTGTTGCTTCCCTCACTCAAACATTCACCGTATACAAATACGACTCATGTTTTCGTTCAGTCGCGCCTCGTATCTGAAGGTTTGTGAACAGAATCTTGGTCTGAGTTTGAAATTAAAAACAGAAAACCCGGCGCCAAAGGCGCCGGGGTTCTGTTTTTCTGTTTTTTTAAATTAATTTGGTATACTAAATCAATGAAATACGTTTTGTCCCTGAGTCTTATTTTTGTGTCTGCCTTCAGTCCACTTTTTGCCATAGCTGAAACTGAGGCTGAAAGACGGGCGCGACTTGAGGCAGAGCTGCAAAATGTCGAGAGACAGATTTTAACCCAGAGCCGCTTGGTTGAAGACAAACAACTAGAGCGTCAATCGCTCGAACGCGACATCTCCCTTATTGAAGGTGAAATTAAACAGGCTCAACTTGGTATCCAGGCACGGTCAGTAGCCATCACTCAACTGTCTGATCAGATTGGGGAGAAGGAAGTGGTGCTTTCAATTCTTGAAGACAAATCCAAGAAGCAGCGAGAGTCGCTAGCTGACTTGGTCCGGAAGTCTTCAGTGATAGCTGACTACTCGTTGGTTGAAGTAATGCTGAGTACCCAGAGTTTTTCAGAATTCTTTACTGATGTTGCAACTTTTAATTCTATTAAAGAATCTCTTAATGAATCTCTGGAGATTCTGCATGGTATCAAGACAGACACTATTGCTCAGAAAGATCAATTAGCTACCAAGCAAGAAACCGAAGCGGAGATGCGTCGTATCCAAGAGCTGCAGAAAAAGGAAATTGAGCGTAAAGAGCATGAGAAAGAACAAATCTTGACCGTAACAAAGGGTGAAGAGAAAGCGTATCAGCAACTTCTAGAGTCACAACAAAAAACTGCTGCTCAATTGCGAAGTCAGCTCTTCGAACTCCTCGGTGGAGGCGGCGGCATTCCTTTCCCAGATGCGGTGGCTTTGGCTAAGTATGCTTCACAGCAGACAGGGGTAGAGGCCGGTCTCATTTTGGCTATTTTGGAACAGGAGACAAATCTTGGTTCAAACCTCGGTAGTTGTATCTATAACGACCTTCGTGGCGGCAAGGAGGTAATGCATCCAGATCGCGATGCACCAATCTTTGTGGCGATTGCCACTATTCTTGGATTTGATGCGCGTTCAAAGCAGGTATCTTGTCCAATTGTTTCAAATGGTGAACGTTATGGTTGGGGAGGGGCAATGGGTCCATCACAGTTTATTCCATCAACTTGGGCTGTTTATGGCGGTATTGTAAACACTGGTAGTGGTTGGGTTTATAGTCAGGCTGACGACGCCATCCGTCGTATGAATGGTAGCGGCAATCCTGCTAATCCATTCAACAATCAGGACGCCTTCATTGCTACGGCACTGCTCTTGCGAGACAACGGTGCTAACGGTACTTATGCTGGAAACCGGATGGCAGCCTTGCGTTACTACGCTGGTTGGGGAGGGGCCAATAATCCAGCCAACGCCTTTTATGGCGACCAGGTAATGAATCGCAAAACTCGACTTGATGGTGATATTAAGGTTCTTGGAGGGTAGGGGTCAGAGCCGTAGCTTGCTAAAATATACATATTTGTTATAGTGTTCCGCACATATGAAAGCTGATATTCACCCAAAAAATTATAGACTGGTAATCTTTGAAGATAACTCAAGTGGCGAGCGTTTTCTCGTTGGTTCTACAGTGGCTACAACTGCTACTGCAAAGTGGACTGATGGAAATGAATACCCACTAGCAAACGTAGATGTTTCAAGTGCTTCTCATCCGTTCTTTACTGGACAAGAGAAGGTTATGGACACTGCTGGACGCGTAGAGCGATTTAAGGCTCGTGCGGCCCAAGCTGCAGACAAGCGCAAGAAGCGTTAACTATAAAGACCGCCTTCTCATTCTTTGAGGAGGCGGTCTTTTGCGTTTTTTTGTGTACAATAGATTTATATATGGAATACAACGAAGAAGAGTTACAAGCCTGGCGCGAAAACCACAAAACGCAATTTACTGCGAGCCAGTTTGATGATGTCTCACGGAAACTGGCTGAAGCAGAGCAGCTAGCACTTGATGAACCAGAAATGGCTGAAATGGCCGAAGAGGAAATCAAGGGCTACCTTGAGCAGCAGCAAGGGCTATTTGAAGAAATGCAGCGAATTACTGAGGCTGCCAAAGTAGAAGATGAAAAGCCATACGGAGTCGTGCTTGAAGTGCGGGCTGGCGCTGGTGGCGATGAGGCTGCACTGTTTGCTGAGGAGTTGGCGCAGATGTATTTACAATATGCAGACAAGCAAGGCTGGCCAACTATGGTAGAAAGTGAGTCCAGAAGTTCATCTGGCGGATACAAAGAAGGAATTTTTGAAATTCTGGGTAATAAAGTCTATGACGACCTGCGCTTTGAGACAGGAGTGCATCGTGTACAGCGGATTCCAGTTACTGAGAAGGCTGGGCGTATTCATACTTCAACCGCTTCAGTCGCAATTCTACCACTACGCAAAAAGCCAACTATTGATATTAGTATGAGCGATATCGAGATGGAGTTTTCTCGTTCAGGAGGGGCTGGTGGACAAAACGTAAACAAGGTTGAGACAGCAGTGCGTCTCGTCCACAAGCCAACTGGAATTGAGGTACGAAGTCAGTCAGAACGTTCACAGCTAAAGAACCGGGAAAAAGCCATGAGCATTCTAGTAGCCAAACTCGAAGCGGCCCACGAAGAAGAGCAGGCAATGAAGCATGCCGCTGAACGTAAAAATCAGATTGGTACTGGCGACCGCTCAGAAAAGATTCGTACCTATAACTATCCACAAAACCGTATTACTGACCACCGAATTAAGGTGTCTTGGCATAATATTGAAGGGATTGTTACTAATGGACAGTTACAGCCAGTAGTTGAAGCGCTCAAAGCGTTTTCTCGTGGTGAAGGGGTAGAGGGAAGTGAAGAGTAGTAGCTGCTATGGAAGTGGTGGCCTCAGTCTGCCCCCTAACCACGGCAGTTGCGCAGGTTTTTCATATATGATAAGCTCTCGAGGCTTAAGCGCAGTGCGCTTTTTTGCTTAGTATTAATTATGTCAACACAAACTAACAACCAATCACTCATCGAACGCCTATTTGGCGTAGGTGCCCACTTCGGCTTTAAAAAGAGTCGTCGTCATCCAAGCGTTACTCCGTTCCTTTTTGGAACTAAAGAAGGTAACGATATTTTTAACCTTGAACAAACTTCAGATCTTATTAACAGTGCAAAGGACGTCGTAAAGGAGGCGGCTATGAACGGAAAGACAATTCTTTTCGTTGGTACCAAGACTGAAGTAGTTGAAAGCGTAAAGGCGGCTGCTGTAAAAGCGGAGATGCCATACGTGGTTAATCGTTGGATTGGAGGAATGATTACTAACCTCTCTGAAATCAAGAAGCGTATTTTCCGAATGGAAGAACTTGTACGTGAACAAGAGTCAGGTGAGCTAGAACGAAAGTACACCAAGAAAGAACGTCTACTACTCGGACGCGAGCTTACTAAGCTCAATCACAATTTCTTCGGTATCAGTAAGATGACCAAGACTCCAGATATCATGGTGGTTGTTGACCCACGTCATGATGCTATCGCTATCAAAGAAGCACAATTCATGAATGTACCAGTTATCGGTATCATGAGTTCTGACTGCAACGTAAAGGACGTTACTTATCCAGTACTCGTTAACGATGCTCTACAAGGCAGTGTGAAGCTTGTACTTGAAGAACTAGTAGCTTCAATCGCAGAAGGGAAGGCAGCTTACGTACCAAAGGTAGTAGCTCCACGTCCAGTGTCTACAACACCTCGCAGCGACTACCGTCCACGGACACCACGCGCGTAAGCTCGTACTCGATGAAGCCTCGTAGACTGCTGTCTACAAAACTGTTCTGTCTATAAAAACATTTAACTACTCTATAACTATGGAAATCACATCAGCTCAATTAAAGGAACTCCGTGATAAGACCGGTATTTCAGTGATGCAGTGTAAAAAGGCCCTTGAAGAAGCAGAGGGTGACATGGACAAGGCTGTTATCATTCTCAAGAAGAAGCGTAGTGAAGCGGCTGAAAAGAAGTCTGACCGTGAACTCGGTGCAGGATCTATTGGCGCTTACGTACACAACACTAACGAAGTAGCCGCTTTTGTGCTCCTGGCTTGCGAGACTGACTTCGTATCAAAGAACGAAGAGTTCGTAGCTTTGGCGCGTGAAATTGCTATGCAAGTTGCAGCGACCAACCCAACCTATGTTTCAAAGGACCAAGTACCAGCTGAGGTACTTAAGAAGGCTGAGGAGGTATTCGCTACAGAACTAGGAGACAAGCCAGAGGAGATGCGTGCCAAGATTCTTGAAGGCAAGATGGCCTCATACTTCCGTGAGCAAATTCTAATGGAACAGCCATTTATCAAGAACCCTGATACAACTATCGGAGAAATGATTTCTGGTGCAGTTCAAAAATTTGGTGAGAACGTTTCAATCGCTCAGATTTCTCGTATCTCGGTCAAGTAGGTAACCTATGTTTGGTACCTGGCAATTATTTCTTTCAAGTGCGTTGCTATTTATTCTTTGTGCCAGCCTTTTTGTGTACGAGAGTAAGAACGGCAAGCGAATAATTCTCGGGGGAGTACGTGATTATATAGATAAGCTTCTAGTGCAGGTTACTGCCTGGCTGTCTCTCAAGCTCACGTATTTAGGCCGACACACCATTAAACTCTCTTGGTACTACAGTATTCACAAGGTACTTCGGTTTATCCTGGCTAGTTTGGTCCGAATGTATGATTTTTTGGAAGCCGCGTTTATGCGTAATCGCGACCGAGCCCGCACCCTCAAAATCGAAAAGAAAACCCTATTTGCACCCAAAGGTCACTTTGGGCAAGTAGCAGACCACAAAGCCTCTACAGCGCTTACTGAGACCCAAAAGAAGAAGCTGCTGCAGAAGAAGTTGGAACGCGGATAAAAAAGTTGCGAATTTTTTCAAAAAAGGCATAATAGCAGTCACGTGAAAACGTAAAGAGGTAGTGCCATCTTAGCTCAGTTGGGAGAGTTAAAACAATTCGGGGAATTGTTTTAAAGTTTTGTGAACATTTACAAAACCCTAAGACAACAAAGTATAGAAGAAGTAACCAACATTAATAAGCCATCTTAGCTCAGTTGGTAGAGCAACGGTTTTGTAAACCGTGGGTCGTCAGTTCAAATCTGACAGATGGCTCAAAACGAGAGTCGTAAGTCGCGAGTGATAGCGAGAGAAGACTCAACAAAAAAGCCCGGAAGAAAGCTAGCTTTCTTCCGGGCTTTTTTGTTGAGTCTAGCTGAGGCCTCAGCCTCAGCGTACTTATGACCGAGTGAGGCCAATCTGCATGCTTTAGCATACAGATGGCTCCCCACAACCCCTCCACTAATCTCGAACTTGCTTGCCTACTTTGCATACAGACAGCTCTACAATTAATACAAAAGAAAAACCCATGCCAGATTCGGCATGGGTCGGAATTAGTGGACAGGTCGCAATGGGGATGCGGCTCGTACGAGCAAAGTCTTAGGACTAGCAACACCGCTGACTCGCAAAACTTAAATACCGTGTTCACTACTATACATTGAGGGCCCTCTGAACGTCACAACTGCCATGTTGCAACCAATGTAATAGCGTATATCAACCCTGGAGGGTTGGCCAAAGCATTCAATCCGTGGCCCTAGAAACCTGTCCTTAATTACAGTATCAAATATCATGCTGTATATCAACTTCTTTGCCTAGGCTGGTCCTTTGCAAACTCTGGTCGATGCCCCAAGTGTGACCTTTCTTATTACGAAGCATATAGGTGTTATAACACCAGACAGATTTGTTTGAAAGTGTACTCCTGGTGTTGTATGCTAAATTATATGAAAGAATTTCTATCAAAAACAATTCAAGAAGCTGGGGCAATAGTAATGGATTATTATGGCAAGGCCAATGTATTGATGTCTAAAGAAAGAGTTGTTGATATTGTAACCGAAGCTGATTTAGCGTCTGACAAATTTATAGTCGAAGCTATCAAAAGAAATTATCCTGAACATGGGATAGTGACCGAAGAATCGGGTCTATATAATACCGATGCAGAGTTTGTTTGGTACGTCGACCCTTTGGATGGAACTAAAAATTTTGAAAGTAGCGTACCTTTATTTGGAATAAATATCGCTCTTATACAAAGTGGTGACATTGTACTGGCAGGAATATATCTTCCTGCGACCAGAGAGCTGATTATAGCGGAAAAGGGTATGGGAGCCTCGCTATCACTTGATGGTCATGAGCGAAAAATTACATGTTCGCAAAAACAAGACTGGACTGGTGCTTATGGAATTGGACCAATCAGATATTCAAAAGAAAACTCTGACTTGCAGCAAACACTCGCAAGTCTCTCCAATAACACCACGTGGATTAGTGCTATTGCTAGCCCAGCCGTTAGTGCGGTTTGGGTGGCTGACGGTAGGCGAGATTGGTATACAAGTCCTGGCAGTAATAGTTGGGACTTCGCCGCTCCTGTTTTGATTGCTAAAGAAGCGGGATGCATCGTTAGTAATTTTGAAGGTAAAAACTGGTCTCCAGGTGACCGTGGGGTAATAGTTACTAATAACTATCTATATCCTGAATTAGCTCAAGCCGTCACGACAGCGTATTTCTCCTAAGTCAAGAACCCTTTATTTATTGCCTTTTTGGGTATATACTCTCCAGTACTATTTATGAGCGCTCCAGAGAAAAATCATTTATTGCCGTACGCCCAAAGAGAAGATTTTCACGTTGGTCGAGCCACTGACCTCACTGGTCGAGCCCGATTTTTTTATCGCTGTCTTGAAATCCTGCCTGGCTTCGCTTCATGGTCAACTCTAGTCGGAGTGGTTTTGCTGTCAGTCTACGCACCATTCATCGCAGCGTACTTTGTGATAGCCTTTGCCCTTTATTGGGTACTCAAGACGGCTTTTCTCTCATACCATCTCCGTTATAACTGGAAGCGACTTCGTCACCACATGTCACTTGATTGGCAGCCGATGATTGAACGATTCCCATATCAGAATTTTTACCATGTAGTTATTCTGCCTTTCTATAAAGAACCAATTGAAGTGATTGAGGCTAGTTTGGCGGCACTCTCAAAAGTACGTTATGACGCTAGTAAGATTATAGTAGTGCTAGCGGGAGAGGGGCGCGCGGCTGAACATGCTGCCATGATTGGTACTACCATGCGTGAGCGTTACGGTAGTCACTTTGGTCACTTTGTAACTACTGTTCACCCAAAGGACCTGCCTGGAGAAATGGCCGGCAAAGGCTCTAATGCGTCATACGCGGCTGAACGGGTGCGGGTGGAGGTGCTTGATCCACAAGGTATTAAGTATGACCAAACAATCGTTTCTATTTTTGATATTGATACCGTTCTATACCCGGACTATTTTAACTGTTTGATTTGGCACTACCATACTGCCGAGAATCCACTGAAGAGCTCTTTCCAGCCGGTGCCAATTTTTAATAACAACATTTGGGAAGCCCCAGCCATTTCACGCGTGGTAGCGATGAGTAGTACATTTTGGGAAATGGTACAACAAGAGCGTCCAGAACGAATGGCGACTTTTTCATCACACTCAGTTAGTTTCCAAGCCTTGTATGAAGTAGGGTACTGGCAAAGTAATATGGTTAGTGAAGACTCGCGTATTTTCTGGAACCTACTAATGGCTAATGACGGTAAGTACAGTGTCATCCCATTGTCATATCCAGTATCAATGGACGCCAATGCCGCTCCGAGACTCTGGCAGACTATTGGACAAATCTACAAGCAACACCGCCGTTGGACATATGGTGTAGAAAATCTTTGTTACATCCTTTACCACTTCTCTCAGAACAAAAATATTCCACGTAAGCAGCGGATTACGGTAGCTCTCCAACAAGCGGAAGGGTACTGGTCTCTAGTGACCAATCCCATCATGCTCTTTATTCTCGGTTGGGCCCCAATCTTTCTTGGTGGTCAGGAATTTCACCAGACAGTGCTCTCATACAACTTGCCGATTGTGGTGCGTGACCTCCTAATCTTGGCGATGTTTGGCTTGGTTATTTCGTCTGTGATTTCTCTTACTTTGCTACCACCACGTCCAGAGAAGGCTAGTCGTTTCCATTACCTAGTGATGGCTTTGCAGTGGATTATGGTACCAGCGACGATGATTATCTTTAGTGCGATTCCAGGGCTTGATGCCCAGACGAGACTGATGTTTGGTAAATATATGGGCTTCTGGGTTACTCCAAAAGTGGCCTTAAAACAAAAATAAATTTATGAAACCGATTGTAGAACCATTGGCATACTGGCGACGAAAAGTAATCTTCATTACTCTGCTCTTAGCGTTTCTTTTTAGTCTGCCAGCCTTTATGTTTTACGCGACTGGATATCGGTACGATATATTTTCTGGATCACCAAGTATCACCGCCACTGGTGGACTTTATATTGCAGCTGATGCTGTCGATAGTTCTATTTATGTTAATGAGACTGAAGTCACCAATGCTCGAGTCTTTCGAAATGCTTCGTACATTCAAGGTTTAGAACCAGGTATGCACCGAGTACACGTTCAAGCTCCTGGTCTTCATACTTGGGTTAAGAATCTATCTGTTTACCGCCATATCGTAACTGAAGCGGAGGCGTTCAACCTACCGCTAGTGCCACAGGTGCGTTTGGTAACTGAGTACCGAACACAAGCTGATGAAGCGGTGTTTTTTATGAGTAGTACTACTGAAGAAATGATTTTGCCGTTGGCCTCAAGTTCTGTTCCGTATATAGTATCGACTTCAACCGCCACTAGTACTTATAGACTAAGCACCGAGTATGCTCTCCTCTTTGATTTATTTGAAGTTAAGGCATCTACCACCAAGGCGGCTGAAGTAGAGTTAACTAAGCCATTCTCGTTTTCAACCACTACCGACGCAGAAGAAATTGTGCAAGCTACTACCACCGTTGTCCGCAACAACGTGGCTCTATACCAAGAAGGGGAGGAGGTGTACGCAGAGGCACTGGGTACTGGTCGCCAAATCCCACATTATTTCTGTACTAGTCAGGTGGAGATTAAATCATCACTTGGCGATGAGCTCGAACAAGCCCTTGAAGTAAAGGAAGGAGAATTGTTTTTTGAAGACACTTTAAACGAGCTTTCAAACAATACTCGTGAATGTCGTACCAACATCAGAATAGATCGTCGCAATCAAGAAGTTCTTGAATTCACTTTCTTGCCAGAGAATGCCAATTTAGTGCTACTTCATCTAGAGAGTGGTATTTATGTTGTTGAAATAGATGATCGAGCTTGGCAGAACATGCAGCCACTATATCAAGGAACTGGTATCGAAATGATGGTCTACGGTGGTAGTGTCTTCGTGCGTGAAGACGGACTTATCTTTGAAGTTTTGACTGAAATTGCTAGCTAAATCGGATGTGTTAGTATTTTGTTATGGAAACACCAAGAGGACATAAACATCCACTGTCGCAGGTAATTGCCGAAATCAACAGCATCTTTGCTGAGATTGGTTTTACTTTTGCAGAGGGTCCGGAGCGTGAACTGGTGGCATTTAACTTTGACGCGCTCAATGTACCGAAGGATCACCCGTCTCGCGATATGCAGGACACGTTCTACTTGGCTGATAAGCCAGACGTGGTGATGCGTACCCACACCTCACCAGTACAGGTGCGGCACATGAAATCACACACACCTCCAATCAAGATGATTTGTCCTGGTAAGGTATTTCGTAATGAAGCAACTGATGCTACCCATGAGGCGCAGTTTTTCCAAATTGAAGGTCTGATGATTGATACCGATGTATCACTTGGACATATGAAGGGTGTGCTCGAATACTTCTTCTCACGGTTTTTTGGTGGGGAAGTACAAGTACGTTTTCGTCCTAGTTTTTTCCCGTTTGTTGAGCCGGGAGTTGAGGTAGATATGATGATTGCTCCCTCACCAGACAACAAACTTTCTGGCCGCTGGATTGAAATTATGGGAGCAGGAATGGTGCATCCAAATGTACTTGAAGCTAGTGGCATCGACTCAACTAAATACCAAGGCTTCGCCTTTGGGATGGGGATGGACAGACTCGCAGTGTTGAAGTATGGAATTGATGATATTCGGCTTATGTATAATGGGGATCTCCGATTCACCAACCAATTCTAATTGAAACGTATGAAATTTTCTTATAACTGGTTAGGGTCACTTTTGGAAAAACCACTACCACCTGCTGTAGAGTTGGGTGATTTGATAACGTTTCATTCTGCTGAGATTGAAGAGTTAATTGACGTTGCTGGTGATACAGTACTTGATGTCAAAGTCTTGCCAGACAAATCAGCTTGGTTGATGTCTCACCTGGGAATGGCTAAAGAGATTGCGGTCATCACCAAGAACACCCTCAAGACAGATCCTTTTTCAAATCCTGTGACCATTCCGACTGATGAACGCATCAAGGTGTCACTTAATAGTGTTACCTGTGATTTTTATAGTGCTGCGCTCATAACAGGCGTGAAGGTGGGACCTTCTCCTGATTGGTTAAAGGATAGATTAGTAGCACTAGGGCAGCGTTCAATCAACAATATTGTTGATGCTACTAACTACGTGATGTTTGAACTCGGGCAACCTCTCCATGCCTTTGATGCTGATAAGCTGTCTCATGCTGACGGACGACACCATATCGTGGTGCGTGATGCAAAGCCAGGAGAAAAGATTACAACGCTCACTGGTGAAGAATATACACTTAACCCAAGTGACGCTTTAATTGTTGATGGAGGAAATGACATTCCAGTTGGTATTGCTGGCGTAAAGGGTGGGGCAGTAGCGGCCGTAGATGCTGGTACCACGAACATCCTACTTGAGTCAGCCCACTTTGACCGCTTTGCCGTGCGAAAGACCGCGAAGATCTTGAAGCTCCAGACAGACGCCTCTAAGCGCTACGAGAACGGCATCTGTCGCGCCATAGCGCCAATAGCCCTTACTCGCGTGATAGAGCTTATTCTTGAAGTAGCTGGTGGCGTAACTGAGGTGATTACTTCAGTCGGTGACGTCAGTGTTGAACGCCAGCCAGTTACAGTGACTCTTAATGAAATTAACTCACTACTGGGTGTATCTCTCACTATGAGTGATGTTGAAGATATCCTCAGTCGATTTGCCTATACCTATACAACAGCCGGGGGTAGTGTGACTGTCACTCCACCGTTTGAACGTGATGACCTTGTCATTGCTGAAGATGTGGTTGAGGAGATTGGCCGTATCTATGGACTCGGGCATATTGTCTCAATACCGCCAACGGTTGGAGCAGTGGCTGAGATAAACGTCCGTCACTATTACTCAGAAAAAATTCGGGAGACACTTATGGCGCTTGGATTTTCTGAAGTGTACACCAGTAGCTTCCGGGCGAAGGACGTGGTGAAGCTCGAGAATGCGCTCGCGACTGACAAGGGCTACTTACGAAGTTCACTCGTGGAGAATTTGCGTGAAGTCCGTACTGCCAACATTCCGCACCGCGACTTACTCGGCCTTCAAGCGGTTAAGATTTTTGAAATTGGTACGGTGTTTGGTGTTGAGAGTGAAGAGTTCCGCGTAGGAGTGGCAGTTCAAACCGGAACTTCATACAAAGCCAAGGTGGACGATCCTCTACTTGAAGAAGTATTAACTGCGCTTGCGACCGTACTTGGCGTAACTCCAGAACTTATCAGTAAAGCAGAGGGAATAGCTGAGTTTTCACTTGATGCACTTTTGCCACAACTTCCAGCAGTGACTGCGTACGAACCTCAAGCCCAACTACCAAAGATTACCTACCGGCCATTTTCACTCTATCCAGCGGTTAGTCGTGATATTGCGATGTGGGTACCAGAAGCAGTTACCACTCAAAGTGTCGAGGAAATTCTAGCTGCAGAGGCTGGCCCACTTTGTGTCCGCCTCACCCACGTAGACACATTTAGCAAAGACGGCAAGACGTCTCTAGCGTTCCGACTTGTGTTTCAGTCCTTTGATAAAACTCTAACGGATGAGGAGGTGCAAGGGTACATGGACACCCTCTACAAGACAGTTGCAAACCAAGGCTGGGAGGCTCGCTAGGCTTTACGACCGAGCTATATTTGTGTAGTGTAGGCAGTGAAATCGTCGCTCTTTCTCAACTGTTTCTTTTGGAGGTCCTATGAACAAATTTGCTTGGGCTAATTTGGCTTTGGTGATTCTGTATTCCGTGTTTGAGTGGAGGGACATTGCTCCGACTGGGCATGGTTTTCTTGGCGGAATTGCTTTGGCATATTTGTTTAGCAATGCTGACAAAATCATGCGCAGTAAAGCCTGGCCACTCCTCATTATCGGAACACTGCTTGTGGAGTCGCTGCTGTATTACGGCTATTGGCAAAATAGCGAACTTTCTGACCACTTGCCCTTCGCTATAGCCAGTTCAGTTTTTCTAGGCTCAGTGTTTGCGGCCTTTATGGCATTACGGTTTAAGAGGGGTAGTGATTTCATTCATGTTGAAGTTCTGGTAGCTCTTGCTGTCGTCCTCAATTCTTTGTTCTTGGTTTCTTATCTATACAACCTGTTGTTCAAGTAAAGACCAGATTTTGGTCAAAAAACCGCCAGAAATGGCGGTTTTTACGTGGGAAATTGGGGAGACAGCAGAGTCAAATTCTGCTATAATTTAGGGATATTTTTAAGCGTTAGTAATATTCGGCATGGCAGAGAAAAAAGTGAAAAAGGGTAACTATGATGCATCGTCTATTTCGGTTCTAGAAGGACTTGAACCAGTACGAAAGCGACCAGGTATGTACATCGGTACTACTGGTCCTGATGGTCTCCATCACCTCATTTGGGAAGTGTTCGACAACTCACGTGATGAAGCGATGGGTGGTTTTGCTAACCGAGTGGAAGTATCACTTCTACCTGGTGGGTATGTTCGTGTCGTTGATAACGGTCGCGGTATTCCAGTAGACATCCATAAACAAACCGGAGTGTCTGCTCTTGAAACTATTCTTACTGTCCTCCATGCCGGCGGTAAGTTTGGTGGTGAAGGATCTGGATACAAAGTATCTGGCGGTCTTCACGGTGTGGGTGTGTCTGTAATGAACGCCCTTTCTTCACACGTTATTGTTGAGGTGCACCGCGATGGTGCTTATCACATGCAGGAGTACGCTATTGGTGTACCGAAGTACAAAGTAAAGAAGATGGGTGCTTCAAAGCTGCAAGGCACTGTCGTTACTTTCCAAGCTGACGCTACTATCTTCCCAGAAACAGATTATGACTTTAAGCGAGTAGTGAATCACTTACGTCAGCAAGCGTACTTGGTGAAGGCGATGCATATTTCAGTTATTGACGCTCGTATGGCCGCTGGAGAAGAAGCTGCTATGCATGCCTCAACTGATAAAGCAGTAACAAAGTTTCTTGAGGGCATCAAAGGCAAACAATACCTTAGTGATGAACACCTAGAGGTACCACACCAACACTTCTACTTTGAAGGCGGACTCCGTTCACTCGTGGCTTTTAACAACCACTACCAAAAGCCAGTTCACAAGAACATTTTCTACGTTGAAAAGAATGACTACGATGCAGCGGTGATGTCGGTTGAAGTAGCGGTGCAGTATGTGGATGATATCTCATCACGTATTTCGGCTTATGCTAACAACATCTACAACCCAGAGCATGGTACCCACATTACTGGCTTCAAAACAGCACTGACACGTACTCTCAATAACTACGCCAAGAAGAACAACTTCTTCTCAGTGAAGGATAAAGATACTGGTTTTACTGGAGACGACGTACTTGAAGGAATCACAGCAGTGGTGTCAGTGAAGATGCCTGAGATTCAGTTTGAAGGACAGACCAAAGCTAAGCTCGGTTCAGTTGAAGCTCGTGGTGCGGTTGAGTCAGTCTTCGGTGAAGCGTTTAACGAATATCTAGAAGAGAATCCAGATGACGCTAAGGCCATCATCAACAAGGTGATTATCGCAGTAAAGGCACGTAAGGCTGCTAAAGCAGCGAAGGACAGTGTGCTTCGTAAGGGAGCGCTGGAAGGGATGTCACTACCGGGTAAGCTCGCAGATTGTCAGAGTAAGCGCGCTGAGGACTCAGAACTCTTTATCGTAGAGGGAGACTCAGCGGGTGGTTCAGCCAAGATGGGTCGTGACCGAAAGACACAGGCTATTCTGGCGCTACGAGGTAAGATCCTAAACGTTGAACGCGCCCGTCTTGATAAGATGCTTGCCTCAGAGCAGGTTAAGAACGTAGTGATTGCACTCGGTACTGCTATTGGCGACGTGTTTGATATCAGTAAGCTCCGTTACCATAAGATTATTATCGCCACTGACGCGGACGTCGACGGAGCGCACATTCGTACACTTCTCCTTACACTCTTCTACCGATACTTCAAACCACTTATTGAGGGAGGATTTATTTACATTGCTCAACCACCACTCTATAAAATTCAGAAAGGGAAGGAGCAGCACTACGCTTTTGATGATAACGAAAAGTTCTCTATTCTAAAGAGTATGGGCGTTGATCCATCTGAAAACGAAGACGTTATTGAGGATGAAAGTGAAGACGCTGAAGTAGCTGAAGCAGCTGTGGCCAAGAAGAACAGTAAGGTCCGCATCCAACGCTACAAGGGTCTCGGAGAAATGAACGCTGACGAACTCTGGGAAACAACTATGAATCCTGAATTCCGAATTCTAAAGCAAGTGAACATTGAGGATGCATTACTAGCTGATAGAGTATTTGATATTTTGATGGGTACTGATGTACCAAGTCGAAAGTCATTTATTCAAACCAACGCCAAAATGGCGAACTTGGACTTCTAGAAATAAAACCAAAGTAGACAAACAAAAAACCGAGTGGCATCAGCCACTCGGTTTTTTATTGTTTGAAACTAAATATTATTTCAATACTATAGTTGACCAGGTTACTTCATCGTTCTTGCTATTAGTGTCTTTGTCTACCTCAATTTCAAATGAGAATTTTTGGACAGTGGTCTCAAAGATAGCAGGGAAGTTGAAAGTAAGGGTAGCTCGTTCGTTTGGCTTTAGAGCGTCTTGGGTTTGTGAGCTAAACTTTATGCCACCAGGGAGTACTGCTTCAAATGACCATTTTTCAGACGTCTTGGTACCGAGGTTGTGCACCACAAACTGGATAGCACCAGCTTCACCTTTGCGAACCACTCCAGTATTGATGAAAGTACCTGAAGAGGTGGTTTTACCAATTCCTTTGTATGACACACTAAGGTCGGTGTAGCCGTTTGGATTGGAAACTGGAATGGCGTAGGTGTACTCGTAGGTAGTTACTGGTGTACCGGGAGTTGTTGGTGTTGTTGGAGCTGGGTCCACAACAACTTCTGGTTCTTCTGTAACTGGAGTAATAGTCTCATCATTAACAGTTACTTCATCTTCAACTGGAGCTAGGTTGTCGTTAGTTACTACCAAAGATTGAGTAACTTCACTGGTACTTTCGGTGGCATTAGTTTTTAGGTAAGCCAGGGTGTAATTAAAATCAACTTGGTAGTTTTTGTCAGAAACAATTACGATGTCAGCTGCGTCAACGCCACCTAAGTTGTATGGTTTATTACATTCAGCATTACCAAACGTATTTTCACTGGTTTTGATTTCAACTGCCACACCGTCTTGGCAAGTGAAGGTGAAAGCGTAAGAGCCAGTCTTTAGTGGTCTCTCCCATGCGATGGTAATAGTTTCTCCTGACTTAGCGTCATTTACTGGTGTAGTTAGAGTAATATCCTTTGGGTCGCGTGGGTCATAACTGTAGACACTGTCAGCCAATGAGGCTAGGGAAGAGACAGCGTTTGGAAATACTGAAACAATTTGCACTGAAACCCAAGCAATAAAAATAATAATAGCTAGTAAACCGGCAAGGGCAAGACTTTTGAGCACATTCTGCTTTCGCTCTGGTGTAACGTTATTCATAGTAAAAAACTCTACTACAATGGTCAAATATGTCAATCAAACCGCGATTTGAGCGTGTATTTGCGGTCTGTATTGACTTTTTTATAAAATGTGCTATCATGTAAATATATGGAAGTCCGCTCATGGTCACAGCTGGTTGATGCAATTCTTCTCCGCAAGGTTTCTTTCTTGGTGGCGTTTTTTGTTGTCTTTTTGCTTAGTTACGCACTCCTTGCTGCTTTGGATTTTTTGCCTGAACTAGTAACTGAGGAATCAAAGGCTGAAGAAACTGAAGTCACAACTCCAATTACTGTGACTGCAGTGCCTCTTGCATCACTTTCAACTTCAACTGAAGTTTCATCAGTTGAAGAATATCTTGCTCCTGTCTACCCACTATCAATCACTATTGAACCACTTGGTAAGACTATTTCGGTATTAAACCCAACTTCTCGTAAGGTGGCTGACCTTGATGCGGCTTTACTTGAGGGTGTGGTGCGTCATCCTGATTCTGCGACTCTGGAGCAAAATGGTACGGTGTTTATCCTCGGACACTCAAGTTATTTGCCAGTCGTTCGTAATAAGAACTTCCAGGCTCTTAATGGTATCCAAGACCTTAAATGGGGTGATACCATCACTATTAGTTCAACTGACGGGGATTACATCTACCGTGTAGATAAGGTGTATCGAGCCAAGGCTGGTGATGTGGTGGTGCCAATTGCTGGCCCAGAACAACGGCTATATCTCGCAACTTGTAACAGTTTCGGAAGTCAGGACGATCGCTATATCGTTGAGGCAGATTTGATAGAAGTAATCCCATCCTAGGAGAGGGTGGGGCAGGTGCGTCAAACTTGACAAAACCATAATAGTACGATATCATATTTACCAATATCGTTCTCTCTAAAGCTCTGAATTGAGCTTGTCGGGTAAGGCATTTTGGCCACGTACTCTAACGTCCTTTGAATTTATTTGAGCTGTTCGTAACTTTGATTACTCTTGCGTACAAGGGTGTAGGTAGGAGTATAAAAATTATGAATTATAAATTTTTTAGTATGAAAAATACCTTTCTAAAGAAAGTAACGCCAATCTTGGCGGTTTTTGCGTTGGTTATCAGTGTACTTAACTTTGGGTCATACGATCCATACAATGAGTTCGCTGTTCTTACACCAGAGGTGGCACAGGCTGAATTGTCTTTGTCTGACCTTAATGTAAATGACCTAAACATCAATTCACTTGGTGAGGCTGGTACTTCTAACTCAAGTAACTGGTCTTACTGTACTGTTACGGCAAGTGCTGACACTGGTAGTGTCGAGTATGGTTCAAGTGTGACGTTGACTTGGTCAACCGAAAACGCTGCTACTATCACCATCAATGGTGAGACACAAAATTCTCTCTCAGGGTCACGGACATTCCACAATATTCAAGCGAATACTACCTACACCCTTAGGGCAACAACTGCTGATGGTAGTGCTAACTGTTCTACCACTGTTAATATTCAATGTGTGCCTCCAGTTGTAGTTCATCCACTTTGTGAGATGACTCCAGCTGAGCAGACAATTAACTCAGGCTCATCAGCTAACCTTACCTGGTCAACTACTAACGCTGTTAGTGCGACTTTGACTTCATTTGGTACAGTTGGACTTTCTGGTACACAAAGTACTGGTCCACTAAGTACTACTACCTCATACACTTTGACCGCTACTGCACAAAATGGTGAGACAGTTCAATGTCACTCAATTGTTAAGGTGAAGCCACCAGTTGAAGAAATTCTTCCTTCTTGTGATGCATTTACAGCTACACCAACAGTTATTCAAAAGGGTCAATCAGCTACTCTGGCTTGGGCAACAACTAACGCTACTCGTGTAGTAATTGATAATGCTATTGGAGAAGTGGCTGCTTCTGGCACCTTGTCTGTATCACCACTAGCGACTACCACCTATACGCTCACAGCGTTTGGTACTGGAGATAAGAAAGATACTTGTACTGCTACCATTACAGTAAAGGATACTCCAGTTGAGACTCTTCCAAAGTGTGAAGCGTTTACAGCTACTCCAACTACACTACCAGTAGGTGGCGGTACTGTTTCTCTCGCGTGGTCAACAAAAGACGCTAATTCAGTTTCAATTTCTCCAACTATTGGATCAGTAGCCGCTACTGGTACTACTTCTGTAAATATCGGAACTACCACTACCTATACCCTTACAGCTAGTAACGTTGATGGAAACAAAGACACCTGTGCCGTAACGATTGTGGTGCCTCCACCAACTAATGATGCAATTACTTGCGCTGATAATGTGACTATTAGTGTAGCTGACTCAGTTATCCGTCGCGGAAACTCAACTACTCTAACTTGGTCAACTACTGGTATCACTGGCGTTGCTTTTGATAACGGTATTACTTCAACTGCACTTAGTGGTTCAACCACAGTTACACCAAGTAACACTACTACCTACACCCTTACTGCTACAGACGGAACTACTTCAGTCGCTTGTCCAGTCACTGTACGAGTTGATGGAGGTGGAGGCGGTGGATCAAATGCTCCACGTTGTGAACTAGAAATTTCAGACACCAAGATTAAGCTTGGCGAAAGTGTAGTTCTAACTTGGGACAGTACACGAGCCACTGAACTCTTTATCGAAGATCAAACTGTGGATCGAAAGATTGTTACCACTGAAGGACTTTCAAGTTCAAAGAAGGATGAATTATTTGAAGGCAAGATTACCGTAAAGCCAAAGGAAGATACAAGATATCTCCTGACTGTAAAGCGTGGCTCAAGTACTCGAACCTGTGCGGTTAAGGTAGAGATTGAGGATGGAGTTACTTTTACTCAAATCCGTGACCAACAACCACTAGTAGCCGGTATTTCACTTACAGAAGTTCCATATACTGGTTTTGAAGCTGGTCCAATCTTGACTCTCTTGTTCTACTCACTATTGATGGCTTGGGCACTCTACGTAGCTTACTTGATTGTTATCCGCCGTGACGTATTTGGTGGATTAACTCTTGCTGCTGCGCCAACTCCAAAGCTCAGTCCAGAACAAATTCGTTCTGATGTGTTTGTGGCTAAAGTACAAGTTCCAGAAATGACAGCGTCTACACTACCAGCTAATCTTCCAACTGGTGGAGCGGTGGTAGGGTACGCTAACGCAGCTCTAGCTGAAACCAAGGTTTCAACTAACGTGCATAATATCGATGATGCAGAAATGACAGCTATCGAAAACCAGGCACATGCTGAACGCATCCTACTTTCAAGTGACGCTATCCGACATTTCATTGCCACTACTAACAATGTAGCGGAACGAACTGACGCCCTTAATCAAGTTATTATTGCAGCTAAGGCACAATTTCCAGCTGAAGATGGATGGATTGTCCTCAATGAAAAGCGTATGCAAGAACTCTGTCTAGTTTGTGCCGTTAATGCCAAACAAACAAGTGCTGCTTCATACGTTCCAGCGGTAATTCCAGAAGGATCTGGATCACTAGCTGAAGCGATTGTGGGAGGTAATGTACTGGCTGCCTACGAACTGATTGGACATCGTCCAATGTTTGCACTAGCCGATGCTGCTGCTGACCTTGATGCTGTATACCGAATCCGACGTGGTGGCAACGCTGTTGCGTCTGAGCTACTTATGAAGAGCACTGCCTCACTTACTGATGCACAGGTTCTAGCGATGATTGAAGCGTTGACTGGTGCCCTAGATGGTACCTACAACGATGAAGCGTCGGCTGTGAAGATGTCTATAATGAAGGCTATTAAGGTGGTTGCTTAGAGACTGCCCACAAACCCTCATCTACTTTGTTGCTTCCTTCACTCAAACATTCACCGTATAGCAATACGCCTCATGTTTTCGTTCAGTCGCGCCTCGTATCTGAGGGTCTGTGAACTGTCTCTCAAAGAAACAACTAACAAAAAGCCCCACGCTATCTAGCGCGGGGCTTTTGTGTTGTCCATTAAGACATCTGCTTGGTCTCAACTTCAGTTAGTACGTGGTTGGCTAGAGCATGTAAATCAATTTGTTTTGATTCACCACTACGGTTTTCAATTGTGACATTCTTAGCTTCAACTTCTTTGTCTCCAATCACAATGAAGTAAGGAATCTTGGCTTGCTTAGCGGCCCGAATCTTCTTACCCATAGAGTCATTACTGTCATCCATGTGGACGCGGATACCAACTGCCTTGAGAGCGTGGTAGACCTGATCAGCATACGGCTTGTGAATGTCGGCGACGGCAATGATGTGAACTTGCTCGGGTGCTAGCCAGAGAGGGAAGTTGCCTCCTAGGTGTTCAATCAAGACAGCGGCAAAACGTTCGATAGAACCCATGATAGCGCAGTGAATCATCACAATGCGTTCTTTCTCGCCCTTCTCGTTGATACAAGAGAGGTCAAAACGTTCTGGTAGGTTCATATCAAGTTGGATAGTAGCCACTTGGTGTTCGCGACCAAGTGAGTCCTTGGCCATGAAGTCTAGTTTTGGTCCGTACATGGCGGCTTCACCTGGGGCTTCGAAGTAGTCCGCGTTTCTGGCTTTAGCAATTTCACGGAGCGCATTCTCAGCGTTCTCCCACACTTCTTTGGTACCTAGGTACTTTTCCATTTCAGTTGGTTCGTGGAAGGAAAGTCGGACTCGCAAATTGAAACCAAAGGTACCGTAGAAGGTATCGATGATGTCCCAAATTTTGAAGAATTCTTCTTTTACTTGTGAGTGTCGACAGAACACGTGTGAGTCATCTTGAGTAATTGAGAGGACGCGAGTGAGTCCGCCTAGTTCACCAGATTGTTCATCACGGTAGACCATGGTGGTCTCGGCGTAGCGTTGTGGCATGTCTCGGTAGCTGTGTGGGTGTCGGTCAAAGATTTGAGTATGGTGCGGACAGTTCATTGGCTTGAGGGCATACTCTTTGCCTTCACGAGTAGTAATGCGGAAGAGTTCGTCGGCAAACTTATCCCAGTGACCTGAAGTAACATAGAGGTCTTTCTTAGTGATGTGTGGGATAGTCACTCTTTGATAACCGTGTTTGTCACGCAGTTGCCAGATGTAGTTATCAAGTTGGTGACGAATCATAGTGCCCTTTGGAGTCCAGAGGGGTAGACCAGCTCCTACCAGATCAGAGAAGGTGAAGAGGTCGTGTTCCTTGCCGAGTTTGCGGTGGTCACGCTTCTTGGCTTCTTCTAGTTGGGCTTGGTATGCCTCTAGGTCAGCCTTGGTCTCAAAGGCGAGGCCGTAGATGCGAGAGAGCATCGGGTTCTTCTCATCGCCACGCCAGTAGGCGCCAGCCACTTTGTCGAGCTTGAAGCTATCAGCGTCAATTTCAGCTGAAGGGTTTTCAGTGTGTCCACCACGACAGAGGTCGGTGAATTCACTTTTACCACTACCGCAAGTATAAAGAGTGATAGTTTCGCCACGGGCCGCAATTTCTTCAATCAGCTCGAGCTTGTACGGATTGCCAGCAAAGACTGCTCGCGCCTCTTCGACTGTTACTTCACGATGTGACCATTCACTCCAGGTGTTGAGGAGTTTCTTCATGGCCTTCTGGATATCTTTTAGTCCATCGTCGCCAAGGGTGTCGCCACCAGAAAAATCAACGTCATAATAAAAACCAGTATCAATAGCGGGGCCGAGGGTGAGCTTGGCGTGTGGGTAGGCATCCATAATAGCCTTAGCCATCAGATGGGCCAAAGTATGGCGCTTAAATTCTAGATTGTTATGTTGACTGCACATAAATTTGTGGGAAGGGACAGGAAGTAAAAGTTTTGAAGCCTTCGCAGCGACAATGTTCGGAGCGAGGACCGCTTCAAAACTTTTGGCTTCTTGTCTCTTCAGTTATTGGTAAGGTGTCTAATAATAGGAACGAAAAACGTCCGAGTAAAAATATGACAAAGTCATATTTTTACTCGGACGTATCTCAAAATGAGACCGCGGTTCCACCGAGCTTCTGCCGTAAGGCAGCGCTTGATTGTCAGATTAGGGAAGTTAAGTTTCCGCAAACCTTTCGGTTAACCGAAAGTTTGCTGGTGTTTGGTAGACACCACAATCTCTGTAGTTCATATATCCTAGCGCACTTTGGTAATTGGTCAAATAAAAAAGCGACCCACACTTGGAAGTGTGGGTCGGAAGTTGTCTTCTGCTAGGTTCAGCCATGCAGGTTTTGAATCATGAGCTTGGCTTCAATGTCATGCAGGATTTTTTCCAGTGCGTGGCGACGCGCTTGGCGGTTGGGCAATTCGGGTATTGCTCGCAAGCGTTCTTCTAAGCATTCGCGGGCAATTTGTCCTGACACCAACTCCAGTTTGCTGTTGATTTTTTCAATCAGGCTGGCGTTGGCTTTTGCCTCGGCGTCCGCCAGTGCTTCGGCGGAGGTGGCGCCGTCGTTGATGAAGGCTTGTTCCATCGCAGTAAGAAAAGTCATGACATGCTCCATGGATTGGGGAGGGAAGGAAACTGAACCAAAAGTATTATAACACAGAATAGTAAAAAAGCCAGACGTTGAGCACACCTGGCTTTTGTAATGTTATCTATGAAATTATTGGTTCTGGTTCTATGGCCAAACGCTTGGCTTTGTCGAGCATGATACTTGGTTCGTCATTACGAATTGATAGCTTGCCTTTAACCACGATACAGGTGCCGGGTACGAGTAAGTCTTTGACCTCGAGGTAGGTCTTTGGGAAGACTACCATCTCAAGCATGTCTTTTTTGTCCACTAGCGCCACAAAGGCCATACGATCGCCTTTCTTGGTGAGAAGTTCGCGTACAGTACCAATCATCCCAACCGTCACTAGCTCACCTTTGTAGCGTAAAATAGCCATCTCTTCTTTCTCTACCACAGCTCGTTTGATTTCATGGAGCTTTGGTCGCTTCTCAATGTCTGCTTCGTATTCGTCTAGCGGGTGACCAGAGACGTACACTCCCAGCAAATCTTTTTCCCAAATTAGTTTTTGAAGCTTTGGTGCTGGTTCCGCTGGAGCTAGGTTGAGGGTGTGAGCCACACCACCACCCATACCAAAGAGCGACTCTTGAGCAGAGGCTTTTTCGGCCACTTGTTCTTTGTTGAAAGTAAGTAGCGTCTCGATGTTGGCGAGCATTTGTCCACGTTCACCAAAGCTATCCATCGCACCAGTAACAATGAGGGCTTCAAGCGACTTCTTATTTAGGTTGCGATCATGAATACGAGACAGGAATTCAGACAGAGAAGTAAATGGCCCGTTTTTCTTTCTTTCTTCAATAATATATTCGGCGATAGCTTCACCAAAATTCTTGATGGTTGTTAGTCCGAATCGAATAGTCTGCTTGCCGGGCACTACTGAGAAGTCCGCAAAGGACTCATTAATATCTGGTGGCAGCACTTCAATTCCCATGCGTTCACATTCATGGATGATTTCATAAATCTTATCGGTGTCGCCAGAGTCGGCAGTGAGAACAGCCGACATGTATTCCACCGGGAAGTTGGCCTTCATGTAGGCGGTTTGGTAAGCCACTCGGCCGTAAGACGCCGCGTGCGCTTTGTTAAATCCGTACGCCGCAAACGGTTCAATTAGAAGCCAAAGCTTGTCGCCGATGTGGGGTGGGAGTTTACCGAATTCCTTAAAGCCCTGCATGAGCTTGTCTTTCTCAGCGGCCATCACTTCTGGAATTTTCTTACCCATCGCTTTTCGCAGCATGTCGGCTTCGAGCCAACTGTAACCAGCGAGCTCGCGCGCAATAGTCATAACGTCGTCTTGGTAGGTAATAACCCCGTAAGACATATCGAGGATTGGCTTGAGTCGTGGGTCTAGATAAGACACCAAACTAGCATTGTGTTTACGTTCAATATATTGAGGAATAGATTCCATCGGTCCCGGACGATAAAGCGCCACCATCGCGTTGATGTCGTGAATGGTGGTTGGTTTAAGTTGCTTTAGAAAAGCCGTCATACCAGAACCGTTAAGCTGGAAGAGTCCCATCGTCTCACCCTTGGCCAAAATAGAAAAAGTCTTTGGGTCATCAAGGGGGATGTTTTCAATATCGACTTCTACATTACGAATCTTTTTTACGCGCTTAACGGCGTCAGCCAAGATGGCTAGGTTTTTGATACCAAGAAAGTCGAATTTAAGGAGACCAACACCGTCTTCACCGACTGACTTCATTTCGTACTGGGTAATGAACTTACCAGTCTTTGGGTCGGGCTGGATGGGAACAAATTGATTGAGTGGGGCAGGGGCAATCACCACACCCGCGGCGTGTACACCTAGGTGTCTCACTCGACCTTCAATTTGTTTGGCGAGGTCGATGACTTCGCGTGCTTCACTGTCTTTTTTATAAAGTTCAGCTAAGTCAGGCTCAATCTCGAGCGCCTTCTTGAGGGTCATCGGGAAACCTTGGCTACCCATCGGAATCAGCTTGGCGATTTGGTCTCCGGTAGAGTAAGGGTGACCAAGAGCTCGAGCTACGTCACGTACCGCCGCTCGAGCCATCATGGTACCGAAGGTACCAATTTGAGCTACTTTGTCTGCACCATATTTGCTCTTAGCGTATTCAATAATTTCATCTCGCCGATTATCAGCGTAGTCCATGTCGATGTCGGGAGCAGACGGACGCTCTGGGTTGAGGAAACGTTCAAAGGGAAGTTTGTATTCAATTGGGTTTACGTTTGTAATACCGAGTACATAGGTCGTGAGTGAGCCCGCCACCGATCCTCGAATGGTGGTTAGAATTCCACGTTCGCGCGACTCACGCAAAAGGTCTCCTACTACGAGGAAGTATTTGGCGTAACCTTTGTTTTTGATAACTTCTAGTTCGTAATCGAGACGCTTCTTAACTACTTCGTCATCAAGTGAAAGGCCGCGCCAGGTGGCACCAGAATAAGCAGAGTCGTGGAGTTCATCGTCTGGGTTTTTGCCGCTTTCAATTTCGTAGTCAGGGAAGTACCAATGCGTACCAATTTCAATTTCCACCGTACATTCATCGGCAATCTTGAGAGTGTTTGCTAAAGCGTCTGGTGTGTCTTTAAAGTATTCCGCTGCTTGGGCCTGAGTAATAAATGAAAAGTCTTCTTCGCGGTCGGCTTCTGCTGCCACATCAACGATGCCACCACTTTGAATCTTAATCATTACCTCACGAGCGACTCGGTCCTCGGGTTTGAGGTAGTACACATCATGGGCAGCGACCAGTTTGGTGTCTGTTTCGCGTGCCAATTCAATCATTCTTTTTTGGTTGTCTTCGTGGTCAAGAATTTCTGGGTGGTGGGTGATTTCGAGATAACAATCGTCACCGAATTGTTCCTTGTACCAAGTTAGTTTCTTGAGTGCATACTCATCATCTCCGTCTTTAAGAGCGCGAGCTACTTCTCCAGCGAAAGATGGGACGATACACACCAAGCCTTCACGGTGTGCAGCTAATAGTTCGTCATCAAGTCTAGGTTTGTAATAAAAGCCCTCGAGGTTGGAGAGGGTGACAAGCTTAATGAGATTTTGGTAGCCTGTGAAGTTTTTGGCTAGTAGAACTAAGCGAGCTCGGGGTTTATCAATAGCTTCTTTATCGTGGCGAGTGCGTGGCGCGAGAAAGGCATCGAGACCGATGATGGGTTTGATACCTTCTTTCTTACACGCCTTCATGAAGTCGATAGCACCATAGAGGGCACCGTTGTCGGTGATGGCTAGTGCGGTTTGTCCGTCAGCTTTAGCAGCGTAAGCGAGCTCCTTAGGCGTTGGTAGGGCGTTCAAGAGAGAGTAGTGACTGTGAACGTGAAGATGGACGAAGGTCGGCGGAGTTGTGACTGGTTCAGACATGTGTGGCAATTATATCACCGCCCAGCAGTGACTCCCAGGTGATAAACAAGTAGGCTATACTGTTTCTAAAATGGCAATACAAGCATATAAATATATTATTGGTATCGACGAAGCAGGCAGAGGCCCGCTGGCTGGGCCGGTGGCGGTTGGGGTAGTGCTTGTGCCAACCAAATTTAATTGGAAGAAATTGCCTGGAGTCGGAGACAGTAAGGCATTAAGTGAGAAGA